>JAHHGU010000029.1 GCA_019359765.1 Aphanothece sp. CMT-3BRIN-NPC111 | reverse complement strand
GAGGCCAAAGCCACAGCAATTAACCAACTGCAAAAGCGGGGATACCGCGTGGCAATGGTTGGGGATGGCATTAACGACGCACCCGCACTGGCGCAAGCAGATGTTGGCATTGCCCTCCACGCTGGAACTGACGTCGCTATTGAAACAGCTGGCATTGTTCTGATGCGCGACCAGTTACTTGATGTCGTGGCGTCAATTCAGCTCTCGCGTGCTACTTTCAACAAAATCCGCCAGAATCTTTTCTGGGCCTTAGCATACAACGTACTGGGTATCCCAGCCGCAGCTGGTGTGCTGCTACCTATCTTCGGGGTTTTTCTTAGCCCAGCCGCCGCCGGTGCCTTGATGGCTTTTAGCTCAGTCAGTGTGGTTACCAACTCACTCTTACTTCGGCGTCACACCTTTAAATATCAAAACTAAGGCATGTTGGGCATACTGATACATTTACGCGACATTTGACCGGACGTTACCGGACAAAGCAACGATAGCACTGTCACCATCAAAGGTAACAGAGGTGGTATCCCACAAAGCCTTCAGCATAACGCCAAAGGCACCATTGAAGTCTCTGGGTAGGGTATGACCGCACTCAGGACATTTGAAGGTTTTAGCTCCACCTAACTTGGTATGGACATGGCCACATTTCGTGCAGGTCTTGCTTGTGTATTCCTCGGTCACGTCAACGACGGTACAGCCACGACGTATAGCGGCTTGCTTGAGGAATAGCTTGAAACGGTAGTGTGCCCAACTGAGCATCACTCTAGCTGTCTTAGACCGAATCTTCCTTCTTTTCTTCTGAACCATCTGGCTTGTCTCGAAGGTCGGTAGGAAGATGACACGGTAGTTCTGAGTTAGGTAACAAGCAATTTGTTTGTGGGCTTCATTCACCAGGTCTTGAATCTTAGTCCTCATACGTCCCGCGGCTACGCGCATCTTTTGACGATGACGACGGGTAAGACATTTAGCAATGCCACCGATCAGTTTGTCTAGATGCTGACACAGACGGGTAATGCGTCCCACGTCGCCGGAGCCAAACTCCAGGAACTTAGAACCATCGAAGCCGGTGAGAAAGGTACGAACACCAGGGTCAAGAGCAATCGCTTTGTTGCTTTGATTGTCAGTGACTGAAACTGGTTCGGGAAAGACAGCAAACCATCTGCCTTTGCATTTGATTAATTGCGTCCCCTGCTCCCATTCCTGCGGCACTGGCTCTGATGCCACAAACGTCAGCCCTTTGGTTAAGTTGGGATACCACGTACCGTGCTTATAATTGCCGTCGTTGAACTTAATTGTCTGTTGTGGTGCGCGGCAGGAGCGGAACTTGCAGTTTTTGCTGGCAATATATGCTCGATGAGCATCAAAAATGGCATTCTGCCTGACGTGGCAGGGTGTATCCAGAACCCACTGGGGAAGGTCAGAGTGCATGATTGTATCTCTAAGCTTGAGCTTGCCGATACGACCATTTTTCTTTTGGTAGGCTACTGCCTGATTGTAGACGTACCGACAAGCGGCACTCCACTGCTTCCAGACTCGATTGAGTTCAGGGCTAGGCTAAATCTGGATCTTGTGACATCTGAGACTTGTACTTTCGCAACCCGTAGAGTCTTGAGCTAAAGCAGTGGAGGATAGCGAGCATGTCTTCAACCATTTCTCGTTCTGGGCTAAGACTTGAGTGAAATAGTATAACTAACCAAGTATCACTCCTGTCCGAAGGGGCTTGGAGGCGTCTGAGTGCTGCCAACGGGGGAAAGGGGGGAGCATATCCCCCCAATCTGGATTTCGTGTGAAGTAAATGTGGGTGGGTAATGACAAGCTGTGAAGGGATGGCTGAGTAAGGAGTAACTATAGAGTGTGCCACAATAGGATTGTGAAAATTTCGAGCTAAAACAGCCGCAGAAACAAGTGCTTATCTGGCTTTGTTCTCTATCCCTGTAGAAGGCGTGATCTCGAATCCGGGTTAAAGACCCACAGTTAGGACTGAGGCGGGGATGTTTTTATTATGTGCAATTAGGCGAACTTGATATGATACTAAAGTTTTTCCCAAGTTCACCCGTTCCCGTATCAAATTTTTATTTGAGATAATTGCCAGTTAATATTTTCTTATCGGCATACAGATACCTGCGTTTAATCAGCTGGAGGTAAGCCTAAGAAAGATTTTTTCTAAACTCACCGTACTTTATTTATATCGCTCTTTTTCTAATGGTTGACCAAAAGCAACAGAAGCATTTATTAATTATTGAAGACGATAAGGGATATAGGGAATTTTCCTTAGAAAACTCGATATATTCACTTGGCAGGCATCAAAAGTGCGATATTCGCTTGTTTTCACAGTTTGTCTCGCGCGTACACGCGACTTTAGTGCGGCGACTGCGTGGTGATGGCAGCTACTATTACCAAATTGTTGATGGCGACCTTACAGGCAAGACCAGTGCCAACGGGCTTTTAATTAATGGTCGTAAACTTAAAGCTCATGAACTCGCCAATAACGACGAGATTTTATTCGCTCCCCAGGTGCGCGCTGTCTATTATGTAGTCACCCCAGATTCTAATCAGGCTGAACCAATCGATGAGTTGGACATTACTCTAACTAGCGACAATATGATTGATGACCCAGAAGAACTTGATTCCCTGGATTATAAAAATTAGAAAGTAACTTCGAGTAATCTGAAACTATCCCGCAACACTTTCAACTAGTTGCCAATGGCGATTTTCTGCAACCGCCTTCTGCACCCTGTCAAACATTTGTCTACAGTGGTTGTCAAACTGTAGGGGTAACTCCTCATTTTTAATTACCAAATTCATCCGCACTTCTTGAGCGGTCGCGATCGTTCTGTCAATGAGTACTTCTACCCTAACCAATTTAGCGAAGGAAACTTGACCTGGGATCTCCCGCGCCATCATATAGTCCCCAGTGTCATAGATAATATCGAAATTGCACGATTCCAGAACTTCGATTAGCGCCTGCTGGAGACGTTCAAGGGGAACTGCAACGATAAAAGAACAAGTGTAGCGAGCCATAAATAAACCTTGGACGTCATATACTTAGACCCTCCTATCATATCGAACCACGCTTAGGCGCGATTAATCGCTTCTGTATGGGCGATGACAGGATGCATTACTTAAAGGCCAAACTCATGACGAGCTTTGATTCAGCTTAGAGAATACCAGCCCTACATCCGGACAGAGCAAACTAAGTAATTATAGCTTCAAAGAGCATGGAGAAATATTGTACAGCCTTTTTTTTTTGAATTTTATACATAGAACTTCCGCACAACTCCCCCCAAAACCATGAAGCGAAAGGGCGAGGTCAATTCTTCAATTCTTCAATCGTTTGACGGTAGCTTGGTATCAGCCAATGGTATTAGACCCCTTTGCTTCCCTGATTGGACAACCTCAGGCAGTCGAGTTCCTGACATGCGCGATCGCCCAAAATAGGATTGCCCCAGCATATCTGTTTGCTGGCCCAGGTGGTGTAGGACGCTCTCTTGCCGCCCGGTATTTCATCGAACTTCTTTTTTGTGCCGGTGTGGCAACGCCCCAGCAACAAGCAGTGCAAAGACGCCTGCAACAAAGAAACCACGCGGACTTGTTGTGGGTGGAGCCAACCTACCTACATCAGGGTGAGCGACTGTCGGCAGCCGCAGCAGTAACCGCGGGTGTAAAGCGCAAGGCACCGCCGCAAATTCGCGTCGAACAAATTCGGCAAATTATCCAGTTTCTGGGAAATCCTCCCTTAGAAGCACAGCGTTCGGTAGTGGTGATCGAGCAGGCAGAAAAGATGCCAGAGGCGGCAGCAAATGCCTTGCTGAAAACTTTAGAAGAGCCAGGACAGGCAACGCTGATTTTGATCGCCCCTGACTCTGATTCTTTATTACCAACATTGGTGTCGCGCTGCTCTAAGATTCCTTTTTATCGGCTGACTTCTACGGATATGGCAGAGGTATTGATTCATTCTGGTCACAAGCAGATTCTGGATTATCCGATGGTGTTAGCGATCGCTCAAGGATGCCCAGGGGAAGCGATCGCCAGCTGGCAGCAACTCCAAGCCATTCCAGATGACCTCTTGGGCAAGGTAAGCCAGCCTCCTGCAACCAATCGTCACGCCCTGGAACTAGCCAAACAAATTGACAATACACTGGATACAGAAGCCCAGCTATGGCTGGTGGATTATCTACAGCACTGCTACTGGCAACACCAGCGTCAACCTGGATTGGTAAAACAGTTGGAAAAAGCCCGCCAATACTTACTTAGCTATGCCCAGCCACGGCTCGTTTGGGAAGTAACGCTGTTGGCTATGATTCCAGCACAAGGCTGAAATTTATAACAATTTTAAAGAAAACCTATCAAGTCTCCAAACGTAAGTTTTACAGGAATAGTGACTTTAAGAGCCTATCTGCAAATTGGTTTTAAGATATTTTTAACCACAGATAAACACAGATACCAGTACGTATTGAGTCACTGAAACGGATTTTAAAAGATAGGCTCTAAATATTCGCTTGCTGTTGACAGCAAAACTTTTCAAGCAAATGGTTATAGATATCAAACGATTTTATATTTTAGACTTATTTTGTCCAAATATCGGGACTAGGCTTGAACCAAATTTCACCTCGTCAACTTATGCCCCCCGGAGGATAACAATTACTATTTTTTCTTCAGCTTCTACCTGATGGAGTATTTGTATGTAAACTTAGTAAGTTACGATGGATACAGAAATACAGCAATAAGTCGCTAAAAGCTTACCTGGCAAAGAATCTGATGTTATGTAAAAAATAATAATTGTCAAACAAAACGTTTTCTATCAATTCCAGTGGGATAGCTATAGAAGCTTTAGAAAGCCCAAAATCGCCAATTACTGCCTTGTTTTTCTTTCCAACCTTACCGTAACAAAAAGTTTACATAGTTAATTTTAATTAAAGCGACCTGTTTAAGTTTGATTCTCCACCATTTACTTAAATTTAAGTTAGCCTGTAACTAGGAATACAAAAAAGCTTTTTTTGCTCTGTAATTGCTATTGACCTCACTCTAATTAAGTAGGAGGACTTAATTCAGCTTGACAGGTATCTTGCTCGCTCGCTCCCCATTTTGAACTTACCCTTATCGATATTAGTTATAACCCATACAGGGTATAGCAAAAAAGTTTAGACGACTAAAAGCTATGGCTCTTGTCCGGGAGGTTTGGGGGTCTGCCCCCCAAATCTATATTTCGTGTGAAGTAAATGTCGGTAATGAAAAGCAATATTGAGAGATGGGTGTCGTGGCAGGGTGAGCAGAGATTCGCTATCTTACGTTTAATTTGGCGCATCTAAGTTAGCTATTTGCAGTCGAAGTTAAGAAATCATTTCATCAATATCCTTGTGATTTAGTACCAGTTAAACCCTAGGGAGGTCTTTTGAACGTAGACGTATTTACCCAACAACTAGAAACCATGTACTTGCGGCTGCATAAGCTATATGGAGGCGGGGGCGTCTCCGTACAGCAGCCACCGGATCTGCTGCCGCAAGTATTCAAAGAACTTGGCACAGCCTCAGAAGAACTACAGGTGGCCATAGAGGAGCTACGCCAGCAGAATGAGGAATTGGTAGCCACTAACCAGGCGCTTGCAGAGGAACGCCAGCGCTACCAAGATTTGTTCGATTTTGCACCTGATGCCTATCTGGTGACTGATGCCCAAGGGATAATTCGGGAAGCCAACCGCGCTGCCTCGACGCTGCTCAACCTCTCGCCGAAGTATCTAGTGGGCAAACCCCTGCTGGTCTTCCTTGCTGAGGAAGAGTCCCAAATTTTTTGTTCTCGGCTCAAGCAGCTGCACCAGTTAGACAGGCTGCAAAATTGGCAGGTGCGCCTGCGACCCCGTAAAGGTGAGCCTTTTGATGCAGTGATGACTTTAAATAGCGTCCGCAATCACGAAGGCCAGCCAGTTGTCCTGCGCTGGCTACTACGCAATATCAGTGGGGGTAAGCAACCCTTGAAGGCGCTTGAAAGCAATGACTGCAACCCCAGCGACGCTCGTCCAAGACATTTTTATTCTAAGGGGGAGAGCATCCCCCTAAACGACGAGTCTATTTGGCTAGTTTGTCAGGGTTTGGTCAAGCTGAGCGCCGTTTCTGAAGCACAGGAGGTGGTTGTGGGGTTGGCAGGATCGCAAATGCCTTTTGGCAATAGTTTGACATCCCTAGAAACATACCAAGCTACAGCCCTCTCCAAGAAGGTTCAACTAGTTTCCATTTCTCTTAAAGAGATAGCAGCTTCTCCCAGTTTGGCTCAGGCTCTTTTACCTAAAATTAATCGGCGGCTACAGCAAACAGAATCCTTTTTAGCTATTTCTGGACAGCGACGAGTCATAGACCGCTTGCAGCATCTATTGCTGCTTCTCAAACAGGAATTTGGTCAACCGATACCCCAAGGAACTCGTCTCTCGGTTCGCCTGACTCATAATGAACTTGCTAGCGCTTGCTGCACTACTAGGGTGACGATGACACGATTGCTGGGCAAGTTACAGCAAAAAGGAATGATTACCTTTGACCATAAGAACCACATCATCATACTTGACAACCAATAGCCTCAGATAGAGAAGCGAATCCCTGTTCATCTAACTTTTGCAACAGGCCCTCTAGAATCCGGCGCACCATCCAGGGTCCTTCGTAAACCCAACCTGTGTATACCTGGATGAGACTGGCACCAGCGGTTATCTTCTCCCAGGCATCCTCAGCCGTGAAGATACCACCCACACCAATAATAGGTAGCTGCCCTTGGGTTTGCTGCCAGATAAAGCGAATTACTTCAGTGGAGCGATCGCGCAAGGGTGCGCCGCTAATACCACCAGCTTCTTCCTGGATGGATGAGCCAGTGGACTTAATTAACTGAGTTTTTAAATTCTCGCGACTGATAGTGGTGTTTGTGGCAACGATCCCAGCCAGCTGGTAGGTTTTAGCCACATCCAGAACTTCCGCGATTTCCTCCCACTCTAAATCTGGTGCCACCTTCACCATCATAGGCTTTTGCCCTTGGTTTTCCTGTTGCAGAGCGTCCAGAATCAGAGCGAGCTGATCTGAAGACTGGAGCGATCGCAACCCGACTGTGTTAGGTGAGCTAACGTTAACAACAAAGTAGTCACCCCAATTCTTCAGCAATTTAAAACTACCCAGATAGTCAGCAGCAGCTGACTCTAAAGGAGTTATCTTAGATTTACCCAGATTAATACCAATTGGTATTTTGTCAGTTATCAGTTGTCCGTTGTCAGTTATTTCTTTTCCACTGACGACTGACGACTGACCACGGATAAAAGCCAGCCTTGCTGCCATTGCCGATGCCCCTTGATTATTAAACCCCATACGATTCAGGGCAGCTTTGTCAGTGGGCAAGCGAAACAGGCGGGGACGGGGGTTGCCAGTCTGCGCCTGGAATGTTACTGTTCCCAGTTCGGCAAACCCAAAACCAAAATTTTCCCAAATTCCCGCCGCGACGCCATCCTTATCAAATCCCGCCGCCAAACCAACAATATTGGGAAATTTTAGCCCCCATAAAGTTTGTTCTAGGCGTGCATCCTTAAGGCAGAGCGATCGCTGTAATTTTTCTTGAACCCAGCGCCCTGGGGGGGAATGACCAGCTGACTCTAATCGGCTCAACATCTGAAGAGTCTGTTGATGCAACCACTCTGGATCGGCATTTAACCCAGAAAACAAAAGTGGACGAATAGCAACTTGATAAATATCCAATTGAGGAATCACGAGAATACTTAAGGGAACAAATCACTCGGCAGGTAGCCACTCTTACTGTCCTCAGCACCCAAAGGGCGGAATTATATGTTTTAAATTAAGTATTTAAACTCAAAACTCAAAATTCAAAACTCAAAACTATTAATCCGGGCATCCTAGATAATACAAGCTATCGCACTACACGCACTCTTCAGTCGCGATTAATAAACATGGGTCAGCAAGAAATAAAGACGACCTACGAAAAACAACTCGTTGCCTTGGAGGACGTGCTTCAGACCCTACGGGAAGAGGAGAATGTAGACGTTCTCATTCAAACGACCCTAAATTACCTCAAGGCTGAGTTCAACTATCGCCTGATTTGGATCGGCTTCTATGATCGCCTGAAACATCGATTGCTGGGCAAGGGGGGCGTCACACCAAGCGGCAATATCAAGTTACTCAAGCAGAAGTTTCTACTCAATTCTGGCGAACTTCTAGAGCAGGTGGTACTTCAACAGCGATCGGTGGCAGTTTCCGATCTAGGGGAAGAAGTGCGAGCAGGGGAATGGCGTCGGGCTGCTCAAGAATTTGGCGTTAAGGGCACGCTCCTATACCCTTTGCGTTGCAAAGACCAATGTTTCGGCGTTGCCCTGCTAGGGTCGCACCTGTGGGGAATCACACCTCGTGCTAGCGAAAAGGCTCAGATGTCGCTGCTTTTTGGGGGATTGGCGGCGGCGCTGTACCAGAGTGAGGTGAACTCGCAGCACTCGCAGCACTCTTCCAGCAAGCGCCCCGATCAGTCGTTGTTCCAGCTACTAGAGCAGCTACAAAAGCTAGGTGACATAGAGAAACGTCTGGAGGCTGTGGTGAACACAACTCAGGAAGTTGTGACACCTGTACGCACGTATCTCTACTGGTATTCCGCAGGACAGCGCAATTTCTGGCAGCGGATAGCCAACCAGCAGAAGGTTCGGGGATTGCGAAACTCACAAAATACCGCCCCAAGCTTGGCAGTTTCGGAAGTAGGCGACTTCTATCTGAATCTTGCTGCCGGTAAGCTGGTCACTATTGGCGCTGGCAAAAGCCCCCTCAAAGTTGAAGTTACCCGTCGCTTGATGCAGCAGTTGCAAGCTCGGTCTTTACTAGCTGTACCGGTTTTAGCCAAGGGGGAACTGCTGGGCTTTCTAGGGCTGGAAGGCAAGGAAGCTCGCATCTGGGAGGAGGAAGAAGAAAATTATGCCCGCGCTGCTGCCCAGGTAGTGGCATTGGTGGCAGGCAGTGAGGATATGGAAGCTCGGCTCCAGCAAACTCAGCAGGATGCTAACTTTATTACTGAAATTGCCAGTGCCCTTGCCAATGAGGCCGAGCCTAAGGCAGCGCTGAAAAAATGTGCCGATTTGCTCCTAAAGCGCTTTAGCGCTATTAGTTTTTTGGTCTTGCAGAAAGACAACGTAGGGTCACGCAAGTACACGATTTTATACCAGCAACAGCCGGTCAAGGGCAACCCTTTGAACGCCCCTTTTGATGCCCTCAATAGCGCTGACCGAAAGCTATTGGAGGAAAGCTCTGAAGCAGTGGCAATTGAAGACTGGGAAAAAGACCAGCGGCTAGGAGAATGGCGCAAATCCTTGATGCCTTTGGGCGTGCGATCGCTTTTGGTTTGTCGCACAGGTACTGCCAAAACCGCAGCTTTGCTGTTGATTTGTTATGGAACTCCCCGAACTTGGAACCAAACTGAGCGCCAATTAGTGGGTATTGTCAGTCAACAAATTGGCCTACTATCTCACAGCGCCTCTCTAGGTAGCCAATTGACACAGATGGAACAGCTTAATTGGTATAAACACCGTTGCCTGGAAACCCTTTCTCATACTGTCACAAGCAGCGTTAGTGCATTACAGCAAGTCGATTCACAAAGCCAAAGACAGCCCAGCAGTAGCCAACCTCTGGGAGATATGCGCTCCTCGCAAATCTTGCATCAGCTGGAAAATACCCTCGCCAGCCTCAGCCCAGTGCTTAATGAGGAGCAGTGGCAGCTACAGACCCGCCTCATTGCTGTTAACCTGGAAAGTCTGCTCAAGCGATCGCTTCGTCGCCTCCAGCCCTTGTACAAACAGCGCCAGATTTTGGCAATAATTCACAACAGCGCCAACCTGAATGTACTTGCCGATAGACTGAAACTAGAATGTATACTCTTTGAAGTTTTAGTAACCTCCTGTTACCATGCCCAGCCAAAAAGCCGGGTTGACATCTGGTGCAACTTGGTTGAGCAAGAGGCAAGCGGCAAGGGTCAAAAGAAAAAAGAAGAGCTATCGCCTTTAGTTGAATTGTTGATTACCGAGAACGAAGTAACTAACTCCAACACTGATGAGTTTTATACAAAAGCCAAAGCAATTGTGAGTAATTCATCGCCGGTTCAGCCGCCAAGTCTCAACTTTAAGGTTTGCCAAAGAATCTTGCGCTCTTGGGACGGCGACCTAGTGTTCTATAAGTTAGAAAATCGCCGCCTCCTCAGCCGATTAATACTAAGTAGCGATCGCCAATGAATATATAGCTTTTAGAGATTAGCTGTTAGCAATTAGCTTTTAGCAGTTATAGCTACGCCATAAAGGCTGCATCCAAAACTACACAATCTCGCCCCTGCGCTTTTGCCTTATAGAGCGCTCGGTCAGCAGCAGCAATTAACCTAGCAGGGGAAGTTTCAGAAGGGGGAATAATACTAGCAACTCCTAAACTAAGGGTCACCAATTGACCTTGAGGGGAATTTATGTGACTAATCTTCAACGCTTGGATCTGCGAGTGAATGCTCTCGGCGACTCGGACAGCACCTTCAGCAGGTGTATTCGGCAGAATTACTGCAAATTCTTCGCCCCCGTAGCGAGCCACTAAATCACTAGGACGATGTATAACTTCACTGATGGCTCTAGCGACTTGCTGTAAACAACTGTCACCCGTTTGATGTCCATAGGTGTCATTGTAGGTCTTAAAAAAATCAATATCGCACATAATCACAGACAAAGGCGCTTCTTCTATTACCATCTGTTGCCACACTTTGTCAAGGTATGCGTCAAAACAATGGCGATTCGCTATTTGGGTTACTTTGTCTAAAGATACTAGTTGCCGTAACTCCAGGTTTGCTTCTTGCAACTGTTGATAAAGTTCTGATTGTTGAATGGCAATACCCACCTGTGTTGCCAACTGATTGAGCAAGTCAATTTCCAGCTGCTGCCATTGCCGTGGCCCGCTACACTGCTGGGCGACCAATAAACCCCATAACTGTTCCCCTTGCAGAATGGGTACCACTAAGTTAGCCCTAATCTGAAGCTGAGCTAGTAAATCTATGTGGCATTGGTTTAGGCCTGCTGTATAAATATCTGCTGTGGCTTGAATGCGACCTTTTTGATAGGGCTGACCGCGAGTCTCTACAAAATAAGAGTCCGTGATTTTCATCCCTAACAGGGATATCCAACCAGGGGTTACAGATTCTACTGTCACAACTCCGCTCCAGTCAGCCTCGAAGCGGTAAATAAATACTCGGTCAGATTGAAGAAACTGCCGCACTTCTGCGACTGTGGTGTTGAGTATTTCATTTAAGTCTAAAGACAAGCGGATACGGTGAGCCATTTCAGCTTGCTGTCGCAATGCTTCTTCAACTCGCTGTCGCTCTAAGATCTCTTGTTCTAGTTCTTCCCTAGCTTCCTCAGCCGCCTGAGCGCGAAACCGTGCTTCTAAAAGTTGGGATTGGGCTAGAGCTATACTCACTTGGTCAGCCAGTTGCTTCAAAAGTTCAATTTCAGCTTTCGACCATTGCCGTGGCTCAGTGCAATGATGAGCAACCAGCAGACCCCAAAGTTCTTCCTCTAAAAGAATAGGCACCACGAGTTTGGCTTTAACCTCAAACTGTTGTAAAAATTTAACTAGACAAGGGGCAACATTCGCTTTCTCCACATCCTCAATAGTCCGAATTCTTTCCTGACGGTATAACTCATGGAGATCCTTGGGAAAAACTTCTTGGGAAAATTCCTGTCCGAGAATAGCGAGTCTGCCAGGAACTACTTCCTCTGTTACCACGCTTCCAGTACCATTAGCCGACAATTGATAGATCAAAACTCGGTCTACCTGAAGCAGATTCCGCACTTCTGTGACGGTAGTTTGAAGAATTTCTTCCAGTTGCCAATACTGGCGTATTTTAAGTGTAATTTCAGCCAGTAGCTGCGTGCGTAGGTTTTGTCGTTTTAATTCTTCTGCTGCCCAACTAGTAGTCAGCAACTCCTCATTCTGCTCGCGGATTGATTCTTCGACTGCATACGTACTAAGTGCAATTTCGATAGTAGTATGTAAATCTCTTTCATCAAAGGGTTTAACAATATAGCCCAAGGCTCTTGTTTTCTTAGCTCGTTCTACGGTTTTTTGATCGGCATAAGCAGTTAAATAAACTACAGGAATATTAAATATATTTCTAATTTGATGGGCAGTCTCTATTCCGTCAATATTTCCTTTAAGACTAATATCCATTAATACTAAATCTGGCTGTAAAATAGCTATTTTTTTGAGGGCTTCTTCTCCTGATGCGATCGACTCAAAAGGGAAATAACCTAAACTTAGCAATGTTCTTGCTATATCCTTAGCAACAATTTTCTCATCTTCAACTATTAATATCTTTTTTTTAGTCATTTTCTTTATTTTCCTCGCCTTACTCCAAAGAAGCGTCTGCAATGTGGTCGGTATATCCAGGAACTTCCGCCATCATTAGGGAACAAGCCCCAGTCAGACTCGACACCCCGCCTTGCAAACATCTGCCTTGCTTTTAAATCCATCATGCACGAAAAAAACCGAAACGCAAACTCGTTGGGTAATCTTTTAAAGAGGGAGTTGTATGAACCGAAAAAAGAAAGTTGCTGAGTTACGCCCTTAGCACTTATGCAACTAATTCAATAGTTATCTGGTTCAAAGGGTAGATTTTACATCTAAGTTATACCAATCCCCGAAAATGCTGCTATACATCCTAGAGACGTGCCTTAGCGGAGCCATGCGCTCTCTTCGCTATTGGCGCGTCAAGACAAGAGCCATCTGTAGCATTATTAAATAAAATTCGTATTAAATCCTTGATTTTGGGTAATCCGTATAAACGCACGAAAACCTGTGCCGCCACAGCCCTTATGGCTGTGGCGGTTGCTGCAAGATTTTAGGTTAAAGAGGAAATGCGAACCTGCTTGATGCTCTAGACTGCTTACCCTTGCATTTGTGGCTGGAACTGGAACAGTGAGTAGACCACATTGCGGCGGATATCAATCATCATATCCAGGAACATTTCGTAACCTTCCTGCTTATACTCAATCAGCGGGTCTTTTTGCCCGTAACCACGCAGACCCACGGACTCGCGCAAGCCATCCATTGCTTGTAGGTGTTCCCGCCAAAGGGTATCTATCTGCTGCAAGATGAAGAAACGTTCTGCTTGCCGCATTAGCCCCGGCTGAACTTGATCCACCTGTGCTTCTTTCATATCGTAGGCTTTGCGAACTTCTTCGTACAAGAAGGTTTTAATTTCCCCTACTGTCATATCTTCCAAATGTTCTGGCTCTAGGTCTGCTAGCAGGTAGACAAATTCTTTTACCTTCCCTACTAGGCTATTAAGATCCCACTCTTCCGGGGGTAGATCAGGGTTAACGTAGGAGTCTACGATGTCCTCCATCGTCTTTTCGGCATAAGCGATTACCTGTTCTTTCAAGTCGAGACCCTCTAACACACGGCGTCGTTCAGCGTAAATCGCCCGCCGCTGGTTGTTCATCACCTCGTCATACTCAAACACCTGTTTACGGATGTCGTAGTAGTAGGTTTCGACTTTCTTCTGCGCCCCTTCTAAGCTACGGGTGAGGAGTCCGGATTCAATCGGCATATCCTCTTCTACGCGGAATCTTTCCATCAAACCCGCCACGCGATCGCCCCCGAAAATCCGCAACAAGTTGTCTTCCAAGCTCAAGAAAAACTTTGTTGAGCCAGGGTCGCCCTGGCGACCGGCACGACCCCGCAGCTGGTTGTCAATCCGCCGCGATTCATGGCGTTCTGTACCAATAACGTGCAGACCCCCTAGTTTCACCACCTCTTCATGTTCTCGCTTGGTGAACTGTTCATACTCCTTGCGGATTAGCTGATAAACTTCCCGCAGTTTTTGAATAGCGATATCTTCTACTGGGGCATTTTCTGCGGCAACTGCCACGATATCTTCTGCTTCCAGTTCTGGTAGACTTCGCTCTCCATACTGCTGTACCGCCAAATCTACTGCCGCCTTTAGCTGTTGTTGCGCTTCCCGTGACAGATCTGTGGGGAAAATTTGCGGCGATGCCTTCCAAGTCTTGACCTTTTGCCCTGGAGCAAACCCTTGTGCTGGCCCTCGACCAGACGACGCTCCTGGCACCCGCAGAGGTGCTAAGGCATCTTCCTCACTCGGCTGCACAATCCGGGGCATAAAGTACTCCCTGAGCTTGAGCCGCGCCATGTAGTCAGCATTACCACCCAAAATAATATCTGTACCCCGACCAGCCATATTCGTGGCAAGCGTCACTGCCCCTTTGCGTCCTGCCTGAGCAATAATTTCCGATTCCCGTTCCACATTCTCTGGCTTAGCATTAAGCAGGTTGTGTGGCACCTCCAACTGGTTCAACAGACTAGATAGTAGTTCCGACTTTTCCACACTTGTTGTCCCCACCAGCACCGGGCGTCCCATCTCATGCATCTCAGCACACTCTTGAGCCACTGCCTTCCACTTGGCTGGTTCTGTCTTATAGACTACATCTGGCCAATCTTCACGTCCGGAACGGCGGTTGGTGGGAATTATCGTTACTTGTCTGTTGTATATTTTTTCTAATTCCACTTCTTCTGTTTTCGCCGTTCCCGTCATTCCTGCCAATTTGGGATACAGCAAAAAGAAATTCTGGTAGGTAATTGTCGCCAGGGTTTGGGTCTCATTTTGAATTTCCACCCGCTCTTTAGCTTCAATTGCTTGGTGCAGGCCGTCACTCCAGCGGCGTCCCGGCAGCACTCTACCAGTAAACTCGTCCACAATTACCACTTCCCCATTGCCGACGATATAGTTGACGTCGAGGGTAAACAGTTCCTTCGCTTTAATAGCGTTAAATATATAGTGCGCCCAAGGGTCATTGGGGTCATACAAGTCCTCAACCCCAAACAGCCTCTCCGCTTCAGCAAACCCCTCATCTGTCATCAAGACATTACGGGCTTTTTCATCCACCTCGTAATGCTCTTCTTTTTTCAGCTGGTGCGCCACTTCTGACGCCCGCAGATACTTCTCAGTTGGGCGTTCCACCTGCCCGGAAATAATTAGTGGTGTTCGTGCTTCGTCAATTAATACCGAGTCCACTTCATCGATAACGCAGTAATTAAAGGGGCGTTGCACAACATCGACCATTGATGTTGCCATGTTGTCGCGCAGGTAGTCGAAGCCTAACTCACTGTTCGTACTGTAGGTGATGTCACAGTCATAGTTCTTCTTGCGCTCACTTGGGTTCATTGAACTTTGGATCAAGCCGACGCTTAAGCCCAAAAAGCGATGCACCTGTCCCATCCACTCCGCGTCACGGCGAGCCAGGTAGTCGTTAACTGTGACAATGTGGACGCCTTTACCACTGAGGGCATTCAGGTAAGCTGGTAGTGTTGCCACCAGGGTTTTTCCTTCCCCGGTTTTCATCTCCGCGATTTGGCCTTTGTGTAGGACGATGCCACCCAGTAACTGAACATCAAAGTGCCGCATTCCCAAAACCCGCCGCGCGGCTTCCCGCACCACGGCAAAAGCTTCTGGCAAAATATCATCTAACAGATCTTCCCGTTCCCGATCTGTCTTGGCTTTCTTCAGTCGCTGTTGAAATTCTGCCGTCTTGCCCGTTAGTTGCTCGTCAGACAACACCTGGATATCTTCCTCCAAGACGTTAATGTCTGCAACGTAAGGCTGGTATTTTTTGAGCTTGCGTGCGTTAGGATCTGGCAGTAAAGTTTTCAGCATATCAAAATTGGCCTTGAAAGTATCAAGTAGGAAGTAGTAAGTATGAAGAAGTGTGAATTATAATTCAGCCTTCAGCTTTTGCATTTATCGTATCATTTCCCCTGAGTCGAAGAGGCTACGGGAATCCTACCCTCAGCTAGGGTAAACGCCTACCTATATCCTCACGATCGCTAGTTTCTAGGGCAAGGCCATTCCCCATCCCCAGCAAATACTCCACAATAGCAGCAACAAAAATAAAAACAGCGGCGATCGGTTGCTGTGCGATCGCCCTCGTTGACGTCTGTAGGTTTTTGACGGAATCCGGTTTGACATACTTTTACACCAAGCTCTATGGAATCGTAATCGAGCGCAGCAGCCGCTCCACAATAGTCTTAGCCCGACGCCCGCCAGCTGGTATCAGACGATGAGAAAGGACGTGAGGTGCCAAGAACTTGACATCATCTGGAATAGCATAATCGCGACCTTCCAGAAAAGCCAGTGCTTGAGAGGCTCGCTGTAAGGCTACGGCACCGCGCGGACTCGCACCCAGGGTGATTTCTTCATCTTGGCGTGTCGCCCGCACCAGATTGATAATGTACTGTTGCAAGGCCGTCTCGACCTTCACTTGGCTACAAAGACTTCGTAATTCCTCTACCTCTTCCTGGGAAATACAGGGCTGTAGCTCATCAATCGACATTCCCTCAGCAAGGCGTTGCAGCATCTGGAGTTCTTCTACTTCTGTGGGATAGCCCAGAGTTAAAGACAGGGTGAAGCGATCCATTTGTGCCTCTGGCAAGGGAAATGTACCCTGATACTCAATAGGATTTTGGGTAGCAATCACGAAAAATGGATGGGGAACGGGGCGGGATATTCCATCCACCGTTACTTGTCGCTCTTCCATTACTTCCAGCAAAGCTGACTGGGTGCGAGGTGTCGCCCGGTTAATTTCATCAGCCAGCAGGATGTTAGTAAATACAGGCCCAGGTAGAAATTCAAATTCGCGGCTGCTGGGATTCCAGATATTGGTGCCCGTGATATCTGTAGGTAAAAGGTCGGGAGTGCATTGAATGCGCTGAAATCGTCCGTGTATGGATCTAGCCAAAGATTTAGCAACTAGAGTTTTACCAACGCCTGGTACATCTTCCAGCAGGGCGTGCCCCCCAGAAAGTAGTGCCACTAGAACCAGGCGGATCGCATCGGCTTTGCCGACAATAGTACGACCTAGATTTTGCGTTAGCTGCTCAATACGTTGTCTCATGACCGCTACGCCCTACGTTTAACACCCTATATCTAACACCCTACACCTACTCAGCTAATGCCGAAGCATTTGAGGCGAAAAAGCCTGATTTTGAAGCGGAAATTGTCGCTACCAGTGCTTTGCCCCTACTTACTTAGAAATGCTCTTGCCGCCCTTGCATCTGCTTGAATTTGTGCCTTGAGGGCATCTAGGGAAGCAAATTTTTGTTCTGGCCGTAAAAATTGTTCCACGCTGACGGTTAATGTCTGTCCATATAAATCCCCAGACCAATCTAACAGGTGAACCTCGACGGTGGAACAGGTGCCGTCCACTGTTGGTCGCCGACCAATGTTCATAACGCCGCTCAGGGGTGAGTTCGCCGATGCCTGGTTTGAGCACCAGACGCGAACGCAGTAGACGCCCTGCTGGGGCAAAAACTTTTCTGGGGGTAACTGGAGGTTGGCGGTAGGAAATCCCAAGGTGCGACCAAGCTGCTGTCCTTGAACTACCGTTCCTGTAAGGGTGTAGGGGCGTCCTAGTAGTCGGTTAGCCTGGGGTATGTCTCCTTGCAGGAGAGCTTGGCGGATAAAAGAGCTGCTAATCCGTTCTCCTTGACAAGTTTGCAGTTGTACAATATGCACATCTATGCCATAGGCGGCGGCGATCGCCTGTAAATCTGCTGATGTCCCAGAACGCCCAGATCCAAAGCAAAAATCCTGCCCCACACTAACTATACGCGCCCGCAGATGCTGCACCAGAATTTTTTCCACAAATTGGTGCGGACTTAAGGAAGCTAACTCCCGATCAAATGGCAATAGTACCAGTTGCTCAACGCCGAGCGATCGCAGCTGTTGCACTTTTTCATCCGGGGGTGTCAGTAGCGTCCGCATTTTACCAGTAAAAAACTCCTGGGGATGCGGATTAAACGTCACCACCGTGGGATAGGTATGCTCAGAATCAGACATGAGGTGATCAGCCTCTGGCTGTGAAGAGTTTTGAGCTTGTAGCGACGAGTTTTTCGGAAATGTTTCCGCTTCGATAGATATGGATAAGTGACCCGCCTTTACAGAGTTTTGGGTTTCAGAACTCAAAACTGAGAGCTCACAACTCTCTTGCCCCTTGCCCAAAATTGGTTGCACAACCTGTTGATGACCACGATGCACGCCGTCGAAGTTTCCTAAGGCAACGGCGGTTGGTGTTAGAGCAGTTTCTAGAGAAGAGGTAACCCACACGCTTTACATTCTGACATAATTTTGGCAATTGGCAATTAGCGATGGCTAGTTGATTCAGCTAATTGCTAATTGCTGCTCAAGGCAGAAATACTAGGCTCTTGTACAGCGACCGGATTTAGTACATCTGGGGGTATTAACTGAATCGATAGACCTTCGCGAGCTATGAGGGTATCGGGAAACTCTTGAGCTGCAAGTTCACCTATACGATCGAGAAAATCATCATTGTGCAGTGGGTCGTGGTGGAAAATCACCAGTTTTTTCACCTTGGCGGCATAAGCCACTTTCACCGCTTCTTGCCAGGTTGAATGCCCCCAACCCACCTTGCTGCTGGCTGGTGAGTTGTATTCCTCATCAGTGTACGTGGCATCGTAGATGAGGACATCAGCATTACGAGCCAGCCGCAGGACATTTTCATCCAATCGGTCGGGAAAGTGTTCTGTATCTGTTATGTAGGCGGCTGAATAACCCCTCCAGCTTACGCGGTAGCCCGTGGCTTGACCTGGATGGTTTAAGAGGGCATTTTCGACGCTAATATCTCCAATTTGAATTTTTTGCCCCACCTCCAGGTCATAAAACTTTAAATCGGCTCCCATGATCTGTAAAGGAACCGGAAAATTGGGGTGAAGCATTTGGTCATTCAGGCGCTGCTCAATTGTCGCGCCGTTGGGAGCGGGTGTTCCATGAATATGGAAACGATTTCCTTTGACAAAGGCTGGGAGGAAGAAGGGAAACCCCTGAATGTGGTCCCAGTGGGAGTGGGTGAAGAACATATAAGCTTCTACTGGCATTTGGGATAGGAGAGATTGCCCCAACACTCTTAAGCCAGTACCGCCATCGAAAATCAGGCGATCGCCACCCACAAGCATCTCAATACAAGGCGTATTGCCTCCATAGCGAACTGTCTCCGGTCCTGGAGAAGCGATACTTCCTCTTACGCCCCAAAAGTGAATCGTGAATAAATTTTGCTTACTAGACATGGGTGTTCCTTGCTTTCCTGACTCCGGCGGTATATTAATAAGGTTTTATGAGTTATCCATAGATGTTTTTGCCATCTGGTCTCAGCTTGCTGGCTAGGATTTGGAAGTAGAACTTAATCCATGTTTGACCTTTTGTTGCTATACACTGTAAACCAAAGTAGATCTAGCTAACCAACGAGAGAAAATTTTTATGGAAGACGAACGGCGTCTTTAGGATGAATATTAATTACGCCCGATGTACAGCCGTATGGCAGATGCAGCTGAGTCAATAACCGTATATATTGAGAGCCACTTGAAGAGATAGTGCCTCTTCAGGGACATATATTAGAACGGGAAGGACTGGCGCTGTTTCTATTAGTTTAAAAAAAGATTAGCAGCTTTGTAGCCCAAAGATATGCGTCTTAGCGCAACGCTTGCCCGTGATCTAGCTCACCAGCTTTGAGCATAAGTTGTCGCGAAGGGATTGAGAAAAAAAAACTGCTATCGTTCTAAAATTAAAAGTGAGGACAGTTTAATAGAAATCTGCTCGATGAATTAAAAATCTTCGTGGCTTTAGCCTGGAGAGTGTCAATTAACATTACGAGGACACAATGAGCCCTAAAGTTGAAATCTATACTTGGAGCATGTGCCCGTTCTGCATACGCGCCAAGGATTTACTCAGAGACAAGAAAATTGAGTTTATCGAATACAGTATAGATGGCGATGAAGCAGCACGAGCTAAGATGAGCAAACGAGCGAATGGACGCCGCTCTGTGCCGCAAATCTTCATCGACGATCGACACATCGGCGGCTGTGATGATATGTATGAACTGGAGGAGTCTGGCGAGTTGGATTTACTTCTACAATGAAACTTGCTTTTATAATTGACCCCATTCACCAACTCGATCCGACTCACGACACGAGTGTGGCTTTAATAGAGGCCGCGCAAGTACTAGGTCACGAGGTTTGGGTAACTCAGGCAGACCGATTGAGTGTAATTAATAGTCAGGCTTGGGCAATCTTAGAGCAGATTCAACTAACACCTGTGGAACTGGTGGAGGGGCGCTGGGTGGCGACACAAGCTTGGTATGAACTTGGCGATCGCACCGTGCAACCCCTGGAGCAAATGGACGCCATCTTTATGCGGACAGATCCGCCAGTTACGGTTCCTTACCTATACACTACCTACATCCTGGACTATATCAATCCCAATAAAACTCTGGTAGTTAATTCCCCAGCAGGACTGCGGGCGGCAAATGAAAAGATGTATGCCCTTCAGTTTACAGAGGCGATTCCAGAAACAATTGTTAGCCAGGATAAATCCATTATTCGGGAATTTGTGGAACGGAAAGGGGCGGCGATCCTCAAGCCATTGGGGAATAAGGCGGGTGAAGGGATTTTATATTTGGAAGCAAGCGATCGCAATTTCAACTCCCTGCTGGAAATTAGCACCCAATGGGGCCGCGTGCCAGTAATGATTCAAACTTACTTGCCGGAGGCTAAAGAAGGAGACAAGCGGATTATCCTCCTCAATGGCAAGCCAATCGGGGCGGTGAATCGAATTCCCACCGGAAATGAATTTCGTGGCAATATGGCTGTCGGCGGCAGAGTTGCTGGAACCGAAATAACTCAGCACGAGTATCAGATGTGTGCCCAGATGGCAACAAAATTACAAGAAGATGGTTTGTATTTTGTGGGTATAGATGTCATTGGTGGCTACCTCACAGAAGTTAACGTCACCAGTCCTACCGGGATTAGAGAAATTGACCGACTAGAGGGCACTAGTTTGGGTAAACAGGTGATTGAATGGGTGGAAGGGGCGAAACAAAACAAATGAATCAGCCTGCGATTGGTGTGGCAGTAGTGGGGACTGGATTTGGTGAGAAGGTCCACATCCCCGGATTCCAGGCTCATCCGCGTACTCAAGTTGTCGCTGTCTATAACCGGGATATAGATAAGGCAAAAGCGATCGCGGACTCCCACAAAGCCCACGCTTGTCAGACAATTGAAGAAATTGTCGCCCTGCCGGATGTAACGGGGGTGAGCATTTCCACACCGCCGTTTCTGCACTATGAAATGGCGAAGACAGTGCTGCAAGCTGGGAAGCATCTGTTGTTGGAAAAACCTACCACCTTGACAGCGCCTCAGGCGCGAGAACTATATCAACTAGCGGCGGCTAAGGGCGTCGTTGCCACGATGGATTTTGAATTTCGCTTTGTACCCGCGTGGCAGATGTTAGCGGAATTATTGTCTGAAGGGTATGTGGGGCAGAAGCGTCTGATTAAGATTGATTGGTTGGTGTCTAGTCGTGCTGATGCCTCACGACCTTGGAACTGGTACGCTCGTAAAGATCGGGGCGGTGGAGTGTTGGGGGCAGTAGGTTCCCATACGTTTGATTACATCAACTGGTTGTTTGGCCCGGTGCAACGTCTATGTGCCCGCTTGAGTACGGCGATTCCGGCTCGATTAGATCCAGAGACGGGTGAAATGAAGGCAGTTGATGCTGATGATACCTGTATGCTGATGCTAGAGTTGGCGGATGGAACCCCTTGCCAAGTTTGCATCAGTTCTGTGACTTATCAGGGGCGAGGGCATTGGGTAGAGGTATATGGCGATCGCGGCACGTTAGTTTTGGGCAGCGATAATCAGAAAGATTACGTGCATGGATTTCAACTCTGGGCTGCACCAGCAGGTAAACCCTTGGCGGAAGTAGAAATTCCGAGTCGGCTGGCGTTTCCTAAAAGTTATGCAGATGGGCGTATTGCCCCTTTTATCCGAGTTGTAGATCAGTGGGTGCAAGGAATCGATCGGGGAGATGCGATCGCCGAAGGCGGGCCTGCGACCATCGCACCATCACTGCAAGAAGGAGTTTACTCCCAGTTGCTAATGGATTTAACTCATGAATCCCATGCCAAAGGTAGTTGGGTAGACATCCCAGATTTAAACGCATTTCTTGCAGGTCAGTAACTGTAAGTAAAGCAAAAATCAGAACTGCCATGCATTATGAAATATATACCTATTGCCCTTGTCATTATCCGCTTTCTGATTGGCCCATTTCTGCTATTGGACGCTGTTGACGGCAAGACGAGCGTTTGGTTCATGGTTGGTTTTGTAGCAGCGTTTCTGTCAGATATCTTTGATGGCGTTATCGCCAGACGCCTCGGTGTCAGCACTCCGCAGTTGCGTCAGGCTGATAGCTGGGCTGATGTCAGCTTTTATATCTGCGTATTCGCTAGTGCATGGCTAGTGCATTTCGATGTTGTAATTGCCTTTAGTACGCCGTTGCTGATGGTTCTCTTTGCTCAGATAGCGTGGTGGATTGTCAATTTGGTGAAGTATGGCAAACCTGCTAGCTATCACACCTACTCAGCAAAAGCTTGGGGAATAACCCTTTTTATAGCCACTGTTGCTCTATTCGGCTTTGATTATGCAGGGATTGCCCTTTGGCTAGCGATTATTATTGGCATTATCCATAGCGTGGAAGAAATTTTTATGACAATAGTGTTGCCAACTTGGACACACGATGTACTAAGTATTTTTCATGCCCTTCGGTTGCGTCGCGATTTAAAATCGGAGATCTGAATATGACACGGGATTTGGCGATTCTTGCTCCAGTGCCAGAAGAACACCTGAAATCTGGGAAAATAATCTGCGATCGCGAAGGAAAGGTAGCTTTTGGTTTCTCGGACAAAGGTTTTTTTGACAAGGTGGACAGTGAACGTCAGGGTGCTGAGGTGGAAGTTCTTATCTACGCCTCCCAAACAAAACAGCCGATAGGTCTGAAAGTTTCGTGGCGTGCTGTGTACATAGGCTGTGTGAATGCTCTAGGAGGAAAACACCCAGAGGGGGACAGGTTCCGCCCCGAAACTACCCGCAGCGATAGTAATTGGAATGCCTTTTGCGAAGTCCGCGATCTGCGTCCTCTACCTAACCCAATAGAGATTTCCACCCTCCGGGGGTATGGCAAGAAGCCTGTAGAAACTTATAGTGCAAAATTCGTTCCCAGGCAGCCAGTCTGCATCAAATACCCGTGAGCAAACTCCTACTGTTAATTACTGGTAGTTGTGCCTGTTAACTATGGGAAGGAACCGTTTGGTTACAAAAAAAGTAACGGCTTTATCCTGAGGCGCTCTCCTCAGGCATACTGGCAACAATGAGGTGGCGACAAAGCTGTTTCCTATCTTAATAACAGTACTGCTTATTTGCTTTGCTCCCTTATACCTGGGGATGCGAGGGATGAGAGTTTGTTGCTTCATCAGCTTTTTTGCCCTAAGTACTGCGCCTGTTGGCGTCCATGTGGGATTATGAAGCACATAAATAGAGCGATCGCCGTTTTAGTCATAGCTGCTGTATTGGGACAGTTGACTACCGCTTGCAATTCTTCATCTGAAAAACCCACCTCTGGATCTTCAGCTAACCAGTCTGGGGCTGCACCTGCTGAATATGATGCTTCTACTGCATCCTTACCTGCCTCATCACCAGCATCTCAGCAATTATCCCCTACTGCCAACACGTCTTTAGCCCAAAGGAAAGCTACAGATAGTGAAGGCGGGCAAGAATTCAGCCGGGAGGCATACAATCCCATTGATGAAAATCCCTTTCTCAGAGTTAGCAACAACCCTCTATCCACATTTTCTATAGACGTAGATGCTGCCTCTTACAGCAACGTCCGGCGTTTTATCAACTTAGGTCAGTTGCCACCCAAAGATGCCGTGCGTCTAGAAGAACTGATTAATTATTTTACTTACGAATATCCACAGCCAAAAGGCGATCGCCCCTTTTCTGTGAATACAGAAATCTCCGATGCTCCTTGGAATCCATTGCACAGGTTAGTTCATGTTGGACTACAGGGAAAAAATATTTCTACAGAAAATTTGCCTCCCAGCAATCTCGTATTTTTATTCGATGTTTCCGGTTCAATGGATGAGCCTAACAAGCTGCCACTCCTCAAATCAGCTTTCCGTTTGTTAGTTAACGAATTGAGAGACAAAGACCGAGTATCCATTGTTGTGTATGCTGGGTCTGCTGGTTTAGTATTACCCCCAACCCCAGGTAACCAGAAAGATAAAATTTTAAACGCCATTGATCAGCTACAGGCAGGCGGTTCTACCGCAGGTGGAGAAGGCATTCAACTTGCATATAAGCTAGCTAAAGATAATTTTATTAAATCCGGAAATAACCGCATCATTATAGCAACAGATGGCGATTTTAATGTTGGGGTTTCCAGTGACGCTGAATTAGTCCGCTTAATTGAACAAAAGCGAAAGCAAGGTGTTTTCCTGACAGTACTTGGATTTGGCACAGGAAATTTTCAAGATGCCAAAATGGAGCAGCTAGCTAATAAAGGCAACGGTAATTATGCTTACATTGATAACCTTCTGGAAGCTAAAAAAGTACTGGTAAAAGAGTTGGGAGGTACTTTGCTGACAATTGCTAAAGATGTCAAAATGCAAGTAGAATTCAATCCAGCTAAAGTACAAGCCTACCGTCTGATTGGTTATGAAAACCGACGACTAAAGGATGAAGAATTCAACGATGATACTAAAGATGCTGGTGAACTAGGGGCAGGACATTCTGTAACAGCCCTTTATGAAATTATTCCTGTTGGGTTGAAAAGTAATGTTCAGTTGTCAAATATTAACTCTTTGAAATATCAACAAAATAAAGTTTTACCTGTTGCTTATGGAAATAATGAGTTAATGCAACTAAAACTGCGTTACAAACTACCCGATAGCGCTACTTCTCAACTGCTTACAACTCCAGTAGTTGACCGAGGGGTGAAACTAACGTCAGCCTCGAATAACTTTAAATTTTCAGCAGCGGTTGCCGCTTTCGGAATGCTATTAAGAGATTCTCCATATAAGGGAAAAGCTACTTTTGACGAAGTATTGAGCTTGGCAAGTCAATCGCAGAGTGAGGACTTAGAAGGATATCGGGCAGAGTTTATCCGTTTAGTTACAAGAAGCAAAACGCTAGGAAGCGCACAACACTAGTAGCGCACGGGAGTACCGTGTCTTTACAGAAATTTCAAAATTTATAGCAATACCGAGTATAAATATGGATAGTATTGACCCTAAGAATAGCCGTGCATCGCGCCCCTCTGCTAAGAGCCACTTTCCTGATTTTTCTGAACAAGGCTATCAAATCGAGCGAGAGCTAGGACACAACAAAAGCGGCGGCAGAGTTACCTATCGGGCAACCAGTGCTTTGACTCAGCAACCTGTGGCGATTAAGCAGTTTCAGTTTGCTAAATTTGGAACCAGTTGGTCAGATTACTTAGATCATGAGCGAGAAATTGAATTACTGCAACAGCTTGATTCGCCCAGTATTCCCCAATACCTCGATTCTTTTGAAACTAAAGAGGGATTTTGCTTAGTACAAGAATATAAGCAAGCTCCGAATCTAGCCGAGCAGAGCTTTTTTACCCCTCAGGAAATTAAGCAGATTGCTGTGGCTATTTTAGAAGTTTTAGTCTATTTGCAACAGCAAGTTCCTCCGGTGATTCATCGGGATATTAAACCGGAAAATATCCTGGTCGATAGGCAGGAATTTAAAGTCTACTTGGTAGACTTTGGATTGGCGAGAATCGGGGGTGAAGAAATGGGTGTAAGCAGTGTGGTTAAAGGTACGTTAGGATTTATGCCCCCAGAACAGATGTTTAATCGTCCTATCTCCAAAGCTTCTGACTTGTATAGTCTAGGGGCGACGCTGATTTGTTTGCTGACACAAACACGCTCATCGGAAATTGGCAATTTAATTGATGAGGCTTATCGGATAAACTTTAAGCGCTTGGTTCCTCATTTAAGCCCACAGTTTATTGAGTGGCTAGAAAAGATGGTTGCACCTAGCCTAAAAAATCGCTACCCCGATGCTACTACGGCGCTGAATGCACTTCTGCCTATTGATGTTGTTGGTTGTGCAACAACACCAGTTAGGCGTATAAGTGCAGAAAATCTGAGAGCGATCGCCACTCAAGTTTTGCTGCTCAACATCGCCTTGGTTAGTGTGGTAAGCACGGGTTTAATCATTCCTAGAAGTCCGGTAAAGGTACAGCCTATATTGATTGAAAATCCTGGAGATGCCCTCAGGCAATTGCAGTCAACTCATCAATGTCTAGGGTGTAACTTAAGGGGGGCTGACTTAAGGGGTATCAATCTCAGAGGCGTAAATTTAACAAATGCTAATCTTACAGATGCCGATCTGAGGGATGCAGATTTAAGGAGTGCCTATTTAGAAAGTGTGGATCTAACAAATGCCGATCTTAGGGGTGCGGATCTCAGGGGGACTTATCTTCAGGGTGCTAATTTAAGCAGTGCTGATATTCGAGATACCAATTTCAAGAGTGCCGATCTTCGAGGTGTCATAATGCCCAATGGCTTCCTAAATCCGTAAATTTATAAAAAGTGCTGTATTTACACTTAACTGAAAACATCCCTCTCCCCCGTGCATAGCTCTAGGGGATGAGTTTAATTAGCTATTGTCAATCCCTGCCGGACATTTGGAAATATGGCATATAAGGACACTTTGAAAACTGGTTACTACCCATGCCACGAACATCAGTATTTTTGTTTAACTGGAAATAGTTGTAGAGGTACTTATTTCAGCCATGAGTCAATCAATCTATATGTCTTCATCAATGGTTGAGGCAACTGTTCCTCAAACTAAGGTGCAACCGGACAAACTGTCCAACTATGACTTGATTTTGCTCTCTCAGGCAGGTATCCGTCCTGAACGTGCGGTGTTTGCCGAACTCATGCGCCGTTATCAGTCTCACGTTGATAAGATTTTGTACCACTTGGCTCCAGACTGGCAGGATCGGGCAGATATCGCTCAAGAAGTTTGGATTCGGGTTTACCGCAATATCAAGCGCTTAAATGAACCGGAAAAATTCCGGGGTTGGTTGAGTCGCATTGCTACCAACTTGTTTTATGACGAACTGCGTAAACGCAAACGAGTGCCTCATCCCCTGTCGCTGGATGCTCGCCGTATGGTTGATGACGGGGAGATGGATTGGGAAATTGCCTCAGATGCTCCTAGTCCCGACGAAGATATGACGACGCGGGAGTTTCACGATCAACTGCGAGAGGCGATCGCAGATTTGCCAGAGGTATTCCGCACTACAATTGTCCTGCGGGAAATCGAAGGCATGGCTTATGAGGAAATTGCTGAAATCACTGGTGCTTCCTTAGGAACCGTCAAGTCAAGAATTGCCAGAGCCAGGTCTAGACTGCAATCTCAGCTAAAAAATTATCTAGAGGGGAAATAGGCGAAGAAACCAAATCCTACCCATTTGGGGTTTGACAATCTCAAACCCAAGCTATCAGGTATTTTCATCTTGGCGATATGTAGGTTATTCAAATATGAGTAGTATTAGCAGCTAATTGCAAATAAATTGCCAGTTGAAGACAAAGTTAGGAAGGACATCTCAGTTCTCGCTTCCCAAATTACATGCTTGGCAACATTTTATGCTGCGGCATCAAAAATCTGCGGTTTCATCGCCTCTGCATCACGCACGGAGAATTAGCATAAGAAGCCGATGGCGTCTTGGGTACTCTTGCTTTCTCCCCCTGAAGGTACAATAAATAAATCTCCAACTAAAGTATTCTGTTCTATGCTTCACAAGCATTCAGCGGCTAGCCACTATCTAGTTAATAGCTTGGGATAATTATTTTTTTAGCTAACTGCTAAGACGCCCATAGCGCGAAGAAAGAAAAGAAAGATAAAAAATAATAAATCAGTTCGGAATGCTAGATTTTATAATAAAAAAACTGGAATCCCGTCAATTTATTGTGTCAAGAGTGCTAATCAAGCAATGATTGGCAATAACCCTAGAATAAATAATGACCCTAACATTCTCAATTAACGACCGTCAGCGACTTCAACTCGCCCCCTTGGAAATACCCACTCGCCTGCTGCTTGGCCCAGGCCCCTCGAATGCCCATCCTGCTGTCCTCCAGGCAATGAATACCCCGCCAATTGGACACCTCGACCCAGCATTTCTGCACCTCATGGATGAGATTCAGTCGCAGCTGCGCTATGTTTGGCAGACGGAAAACCCCCTGACAATTGCTGTCAGCGGTACGGGGACGGCGGCAATGGAAGCAACCATCGCTAACGTTACTGAACCCGGTGATGTCGTTCTGGTGGGCGTCAGTGGGTACTTTGGTAATCGTCTCGTTGATATGGCAGGACGCTATGGTGCGGATGTGCGAACGATTACCAAACCTTGGGGACAAGTCTTCTCGCTGGAGGAACTGCGAACGGCTTTAGAAACCCACCGTCCGGCAATTCTGGCTTTGGTTCATGCTGAAACATCCACGGGGGCGCGTCAACCCTTGGAAGGGGTAGGTGACTTGTGTCGTGAATTTGGTTGCTTGCTGCTGGTGGATACGGTAACAAGTTTGGGTGGCGTTCCTATATTCCTGGATCAGTGGGGAATTGACTTAGCCTATAGTTGTAGCCAAAAAGGGTTAGGTTGCCCACCCGGTGCTTCGCCGTTTACGATGAGTCCACGGGCGATGGAGAAATTGCAGCAGCGCCGCAACAAGGTTGCTAACTGGTATTTGGATATGTCATTGCTGAGTAAATATTGGGGCAACGAACGCACCTATCACCACACCGCCCCCACCAATATGTACTATGCCCTGCGGGAAGCGCTGCGTTTAATTGCCGAAGAAGGACTGGCCAACGGCTGGGGGCGGCATCAAAAGAACGTGGAGTACCTCTGGGAGGGCTTAGAAGACTTAGGGCTCAGCCTCCACGTGGCGCGGGAGTTCCGGCTACCAACGCTCACCACTGTCTGCATTCCAGAGGGTGTAGACGGCAAGGCGATCGCGCGTCAGTTGTTGAACGAACACAACATTGAGATTGGGGGTGGCTTGGGCGAACTCGCAGGTAAAGTTTGGCGCGTTGGTCTAATGGGCTTTAATAGCCGAAAAGAAAGCGTCGATAGCCTCCTGGAAGCCTTGCGGCAGGTTTTATAGCAATTAGCAGTTAGCTTTTAGCAATTAGCTTTTAGCAATTCTTCAGCTATAGCAGTAGTTATGGGTGCATAGGGACTCGTGTCGATTTTCAAGCGCCCTTATGGCAACTGCTATACCTAAGTAGTCTAGGTGGATCGGGTGCTCGCACTCATAGAATGTAGAGACGCGCCAATAGCGCTAACGCGCATGGCTCCGCTAAGGTGCGTCTCTACATTAATTTCTGGAGATGTCTATTAGAGATAGAGATGTAGTTGAGCGATATGCGATCGCCTTCTCTCAAGCTGAAACGGCCTGGTTAATTGGCAACCGAGTGATGGATCATGAAAAGACGTTATCTTTTAGAGGCGGGTGCCACAATCGTAGGCGCAGCCTGGTTATGGCGCTATTTAATTGGAAGGTCAGAAATTATGGCAGCTTCAAGCAATAACTTTGAAATCAACAAAACCGAGTCAGAGTGGCGTCAAGTTTTGACACCAGAACAATTTAACGTGCTGCGTAAACACGGAACTGAACGCGCTGGCACCAGCCCCCTTGATAAGCAATACGCCGAGGGGACTTATGTATGCTCTGCGTGCGATCTACCACTTTTTACGTCTGAAACTAAATTCAACAGCGGTACTGGCTGGCCGAGTTTTTTTGCCCCCATTGAAGGCGCGATCGCGACAACTACAGATAAGTCACTTTTTATGACCAGAGTTGAAGTGCATTGCCATCGCTGCGGTGGGCATTTAGGCCATGTGTTCAATGATGGTCCAGCCCCGACTCACCAGCGCTATTGCATGAATGGCGTATCGCTTAAATTTATTCCCAGTTGATCGGTTGTACAACTGCGCGATCGCATCAGTCGTCAAAATCCGTCTCTTCATCTTCCTCTTGAGAGTTTATTAAGGGAGCGAATTTTTCATCTTGTATAAACTCTAGACACTTACCTTGTGGGTCTACTTGCAGCTGAAACAAAGGGCTGGATTCGCCTTGGCAATATCCGCCCTTAAAGAACTGGCACACCGCGCAACAGTCTTCTCCTGATGCGAAGTGCGCTGCCGCGCCCCGCTTCGCTAACACCGCCTCAAGCGCCAAATCGCGTTGAGTCACAGGAGTGAGCTTGAGCGCGATGCCATTCCACTTAGCTTTGAGTAGCCCATTGGCAGCTAATATTTGCCAGCGTGGGTCAGACTCGACTACCGACTGCGGGATTCTGATCCATGCGCCCTCAACTTCTGCTGCTACTTCCACTTCAAACTCAGCCGGGAGCGTTAGCTTGGCAACTTGCGTGGCAGAGATGTGGTCTGGTACAGCCCCATACTCCACAGCCTCGCCCACTGCTGGGATGTGAACAATATACTTGTCCTTAAGGTCGCCAGTCTGAGCCAGTTCATTCAGGGCATCGGTGGAGCCGTGAATCAAAATCAGATGCTTGGGATTGACTCGGTGAATAACCTGAGTAAGCCCCACTTTATCGGCGTGGGCGCTGAGATTAAAGCGCCTTACCGTAGCGTTGACGGTCAACTCCTTGCCCTCAAGCTCAATGGTGTCTCCCTTTTGTAGTCCCTGAAGGAAGCGACCTGGAGATTCTTCGTCGGTGTAGCCAGAAATAAACACGGCAGCGTTTTCCCGCTCCAGCAACACCTGACCGTAATAAACACTAGCCCCCCCAGAGAGCATTCCAGAACTGGCGATGACTACACTAGGTTTAGCGATCGCTAACGGACGTTCTCTTTTATTACCAATAGGGATAATCGGGGGTGTGCCATTGGGCGCAAAGAATGGCTCTTGCTGCTTGGCAAAGTTTTGCACACCTGGGGGTAGTAGCTCTAGGTGGTCAATGAAGACATCAGTGACAGCTCTGACCAAGCCATCAACATAAACCGGAATCTTCAGCTTGTGGAACAACTCAGACGTGCGAATCGCCAGCAAAATCTCCTGAGCGCGTCCCAAGGCAAAAGCAGGGATAAGCACGTTCCCACCAGCAAGAACTACTTCTGCCACAGCCTTGAGTAACTCTGTCTCTTGTGCTTTCCGGGACGGATGGGTAGAAGCTCCGTATGTTGACTCGGTAATCAAGATATCCGCTTCCGGGAGGTCAGCCAGCCTTAAGCCATCGGTGGTGCGGCTATTGGTCGTGTTGTAATCTCCAGTGTAGAAAAGACTTCGCTCCCCATATCGCAGATATATACAGGCAGCACCAACTATGTGACCTGCATGAATAAATCGCACTTTCAATCCCGGCAGTGGCTCAAAATCTAACCCTACTGGTTGCGTCTCCAGCCGAAATAAAGTCTGCTCCAAGTCAATCTCATCAAATAGCTCTTGGAAGTCCTCGCTAGACTGTTGCACCTTCAAACCGTCTGTGAGCATCACATGAGCAATTTCACGGGTTCCGGGGGTGCAAATCATCGGTGTACCGGGGAACTCCCGATGGAACACGGGCAGCGCCCCAATATGATCCTGGTGGGCGTGGGTAACCAGCATCAGGTCAGGGTTCTCAAGATAATCAAGCGCTGGCAAGGGATTATTGCCCTTGGGCCGGGTTCCAGCGTCCAGGACAATCTCATATGGTCCAATCTCCACTTTGAAGCAAGAAGCGCCAATGCTACGAGCAGCGCCCAAAGGTGTTACCACTAGGCGGTCATGGGATTTTGGATTTTGGATTTTAGATTTTGGATTGTCCTCTTGCTCTACTTCGATTTGAGATTGGAGATTGGTTTGCCATGTTTGAGAGCTGGGGCTGAGTTGGCTGATGGGGTCTTCGTTGTCAAAGTCAGTATCCAGCAACAAGGATGAGGCATTGTCGCTGTTGTCGCCAGGTAGCCTATGATGCCCCGAAGTATACTGATATACTTGGGTGACAAGGGTACTGGAATTCACCCGGACTCTGGCTCGTAATTGAAGTTCATTAATAGACTTGTTTGCTTCCCATTCCCAGCAACGATCACGCTCTACAGGTTGCTGAAGAACCCATTCACTTTCCCCTGTCACTTCAGAAAGTGCTTGCTGCGCTATGGGGACTAACCTTTGAGCAGTTTGCTCGAAGGTTTCTTGCACAACACCCTGCGCTAGCACTCGTCGCTTCACGGCTGCATCTGTCAAATTCTGCGGCGACACCGGGGCAACCTGGGGATTTTTTACCGCCACAGGTGGCGGCATCTCTGGAAATAATTCCGCTTTCTCATCTTGGGGAAAGGCAGACTCAATTTGGAAGCAGCTATCCTGTAGCTTGGCACTTATTTGCCACACCTCCCCGATTTTCATCTGTGGCACTGCCCCAAGCAGGGTGATCTTCAAAATTTTCTGCCCGGATCGAGTTATCTTGAGCAGGACAGTACCGTTTTTTTTCCCAAGCTGCACCACCCTCCCGACCAAGGTACAGAATTCTTTACCAGGTTGTGGCTGCACGGCGGAAATTATTTCCACCGTGCCAATTTCTCCGGTTGAGCTAGTCGTCGGCACAACGCTCCACTGCCAAATGCCTTCAGGCCAAAAGTGACCTTTTGATGTGATTCTCCAGCGCCCAGATTGACCGACTAGATAAGTGGCATTGTCTACCCGTTCAATCTGCCCGTTGAGTAGACATTTGAAGACTGGGAGAGACAATTCCCCATCTTCAACGAGAGTAGGGCAGGGATTGAGGCTATCTATTGGGCTATTTGACATATTACCTTTCTTAACCTAATAGCAATGGCTAAAGTGGCTGGGACTGGTTGGGATATTCCATTTAGCCTGATAGAGGCTGTGAATTTTTGTATTCCTATTACTTTTGTGGCTTGGGGTAAATTTGGCTTATTAGCATCTTTACAATAAAATGTAAGCTTTATGCCGTTTAATTTGTTCTAGCATAAACCGATTTGCTCTAGCTTATTCAAAGCAAGCGGGGGAGTAGGGGAGGAAATAGGATAAAAAATAAACGAGGTTAGAGAAGCTGATTCCTTATGAGTAAAGCATTAAGGTTGTGTCCAATCTTAATTTGAGAAAATAGCAATACAATGGGACGATCGCCCCATTGACACTTAGACTTAAATTACCCAGTTGGAAGTACGTATTCGTTGGTGTTGTCAGCGGTGTGACCTTAACCTCAAGTTGCATCACTTACACGACTGATAGCATAGCAGTCAGTAAAAAAAGTTATGGAAGTGGATTTTATCTCACCCCGACTCTCCAAATCACTTGCTGCGCCTTTATTTAGAAACCTAAAACCGAATCTGTTTTGATTGGTTGTAGACGCCACCGCTTTTAGTAGTTTGTATAATCCTTATCGCATACTGCACATCATAGCCCGGTGTGAGCCAAGAACAGAAGAAACGTTGCATGTCAGCTTTATAAACATTTTTATCGAGTTTCAGTGTTCCAAACTTCAAGCGTTTTATTACCGCCAGTAACTAAAGTTTTTTCATCAGAACTAAAGTAACTGTTCAGGGGGGGTAGAAGTACGCTCGAATCGTAATCGAGCATCGCCTACATCAATTAAGCTGTAAGGTCAATTTTCCTAACCCTTATGGCTACTGCTATAAATAAATTCAAGGCACAGCAGTGCCGTGCCTTGAAATAAGAAAGCAAGTAGGTATGTAAAGGATCGCTAATAGCTACTTGCTTTCTCGGTCAGATTTCAGCTTTCTTCTGTTGCTAGCGATCGCACTGTTACAGTGATAACTTTTTCATCGGATTTGAGTTGAGAAATGCGATCGCCCGTTCCATCTTTACCCCAGAAAGCGACCGACTTCATCGGCAAACGAATTACTCGCTGGGCATCCGTTAGCAATGCCACCTCAGCTGCTGCTGGTGCTGATACCATTCCAGCTAAAGCATCCGTCTTGCTCGTAAACTGAAGTGTCTGAGTGCCAATGTCGGCTCGATTTGCCAGCCGCAAGGCACTTACAGGTAAGCGTTTGGCATATCCCAGCTGTGAAACGAGTAACAGGTTATCGCTGCCATCCAGTGTCAAAGCGCCAACCAGCGTTTCTGCACGACCGAGCCGCAATGCTTGCAAACCTTGTGCTGTGCGTCCCATTATCGGCAGTTGTTTATCATTGAGGAGAAAGCGCAGCAGGCGTCCACCGGAAGTTGCCAATACTACCTCTTGGCGATCGTTACTAAGACTGGCATATCGTAACTCATCATTATCTTTGAGTTTGATAAGCGTAAGACCCCGACCTGTAAGGTTAGCCAGTTCTGATATCGGCAGACGCTTGATTTGTCCTCGCTGAGTAACTAGAACTAGACTCGCTGCTTCCAAAGAGTCTGGCAGGAAAAAGTGGGTGACTATGGTTTCTGATGTTCCCTGCGATGCTGGTGGAAGTAAGCTTACCAGTGCTGTTCCCCGTGAAGCACTAGGGGTGGGGGGAATATCCCGCACTTTCAGCGAGTGAGCTTTACCACTGCCAGTTATGACAACTAACTCGGCTTGAGTATTAACTAGCTGGGTAGCGATCGCTAAATCATCACCAGCTTTGGCAGACGCTGATTTAGCTTTAGTTTTTGATAGCCGTCGCACATATCCCTGGCAAGTAAATTCCAAAACCACCTCTTCTTCTGGGGTTTGGATCTCGGGAATTGGCAGTTGGGGATAAGAGTTTTGAGTTTTGAGTTTTGAGTTTTGAGTTGAAGAATCGGAAGTTAGACTCTTGGCTGCTGACTTCTGGCTTCTAACTTCTGGTTCCTGACTTTTAGCTTTGCTCACGACTATCTTTGTTCGCCGTGGGTCGTTATATTTGCGCTTGAGGGCGCGTAAGTCTTTTTTCAAGCCTTTGAGCAGTTCGTGGCGATCGCTAAGTAACCGCTGTAACAGCTTGATGCGCTTACTCAGCTGTTCAAACTCCCCCTTTAAGTTCTGCTGTTCCAAACCCGTGAGGCGACGCATGGGCATTGACAATATAGCGTCTGCCTGAGTATCGCTGAAGTTGAATTGGTTCTGGAACGTCAGTTTAGCTGTACTGCCATCAGGCGCATTCCTGAGAATATCAATTACAGCATCTAGCTGGTTTAGGGCTATTAGCAATCCTTCCACAAGGTGAATGCGTCTTTGAGCCTGCTCTAGCTCATCGCTGTATTGTCGGGTGAGCGTATGTTCTCGGAAGGTGAGAAATTGCTCTAATAGTTGTCGCAGACTTAGCTGGCGCGGCTGTCCATCCACTAATGCCAGCAAAATAGCCCCAAAATTACTTTGTAGGGCAGTTTGCTTATAAAGCTGATCGAGAACAGCTTGGGGATTGGTGTCACGTTTGAGTTCCACTACCACGCGCATACCTTCGCGATCGCTCTCATCCCGCAGATCGGCAATTCCCTCAATTCGTCCCTGATTAACCAGTTCCGCTACCTTTTCAATCCAGGCAGCCTTATTTACTTGGAAAGGCAACTCAGTGATAACAATCTTTACCCGCCGATGACGCCCCTTTTTGGATTTGAGATTTTGGGTTTTGGATTTTGGATGGGAGTTACTTGATTCTGTCTCCCCATCTTCAATCTGGGCAACACCGCGCACAGAAATACTGCCGCGCCCGGTGGAGTAAGCTTCTTTAATCCCCTCCATGCCCAGGATTTCGCCGCCTGTAGGGAAGTCTGGCCCTAAAATCAGTTCCCACAACTTCTCATCCGCTATATCAGGTCGGTCTATCAGAGCAATTAAGCCATCAACTACCTCACCTAAGTTATGAGGGGGAACATTGGTTGCCATGCCTACGGCAATTCCAGCACACCCGTTGAGCAACAATATCGGTAGCTGCGCTGGGAGTACCGTTGGCTCCTGCTGAGAGTTATCAAAGTTGCCGATAAAGTCAACTGTGGCCTCACCAATCTCACTCAACAGCGCCTCATGACTGATAGCAGCCAGCCGCGTTTCCGTATAGCGCATTGCTGCTGGTGGGTCATTATCCACCGAGCCAAAGTTGCCATGACCGCCAAGTAAGGGATAGCGACTGGAGAACTCCTGCACCATCCGCACCAGGGCATCGTAAACGGCTTGGTCGCCGTGGGGGTGATATTTCCCCAAAACGTCCCCGACTACCCGCGCACACTTGCGATAGGGTCGATCCGGAGTCAAACCCAATTCGTGCATTGCGTACAAAATGCGCCGGTGAACTGGCTTTAAGCCGTCGCGGACATCGGGTAATGCTCGCCCGACAATCACACTCATGGCATATTCCAGATAAGACCGTTGCATCTCCGCGTGTAGTGCCGTGGGGATCACCCTGTCCGTCGCAAGCAGGTTCAACTGTTTCGCCATGAGTTCTATTTCCTATCTCCTGACCACAAAAAATTTTCTTAGAGTTTTGAGAGTGATGACTTATTGCATCAAAGATGTCCCCTTTACAACGTACCTTTGAAACAAGGATTTCACCCTATCAAGAGCGTGCAGATGTTGAAAGCTAATTTTAAAACTGCCAATCTGCCTATTATTCTGGTCACGGTTTATGCTATGTCGGCCGATCGCGAAAACTTTCTCAACACTTTACTTTAAGTAGCAGATTTCGGCACCGTTGTCGGTAGATACCTGTCCCAAGGCTTTTGGGGGCATTTTGCTTTACTTTACTGGGGTTGCCTGTGAGTCTCAATTGAAATTAAGTACATATGTACTACTAAATAGCCATTTATGCAAGATATTTATTGTTGAGATAGCAGGGAAGGGTTAGTGGTTAGTTGCTTCGACTAACTACTAACCCTTCCCTGTCATGGATCAGGGCTGATTCATTCTCATGGTAGAAAAAATTATCACTCTTTGAAAACCAGACTTGGGGCGTATCCCCCCAAACCCCCCGTTGGGGAACGACCGCGTCCCCCAAGCAGAGTCCGAAAGGTTTGGTCGGTTTGATTGATGCCTATTTTCCTTTCTAGACAATGAAGTAGCCCTGCGTGTCATGGACTGCCGGGGAGACTCAACAGAAGAACTTTATTGGGGAACTACTTGTTGTTGTGGGGGTTGCTGTTCACTATTGGCGATGCTGTCCTGAATTTTGGGAATTTCTAGGAACTTTTTGGTTTCGCCAAGCAGGCGATCGCCCCAGAGATTTTCCTTGAGAAACTTCAGGTCAGCATAGCGATTGTCCAACTTGATAGCCGCTTCTCCCAGAGCTAAACCCTGTTCCCTATCCCCTTTGGTATACAGAGCCACCGCCAGTGCCAGATGGGGTTCAGCGGCCTTATTATCGATGGCGATCGCCCTCCGCCACTCGCCGATGGCACCTGTCACATCCCCGCTTTCGTATTTAACCAGACCAATGTTGTTAATTGCGGGCCAGAACTTGGCATCCTTCGCCACTGCTTTTTGGTACTGTGCGATCGCATTCGGAAACTGGCTCAACTTGTAGTAAGAATTGCCTAAATCAAATAAAGCCTCTGGAACGTCAGGTTTAATCTTTAATCCTGTTTGCAAGTCCGCAATAGCTGCTGTATAATCACCCTTTTGAAAGCGTGCCGATCCCAGACTAAACAGAATTGCCGCCTCTTTAGGTTCAAGGGTTCGAGCTTTTTGCATAGCCTCAATTCCCTTGTCCAACTGATTTGTTTGCACGTACAAGGTTCCTAGTAAGAACCAGGTTTGAAAGCTCTTAGGGGCGAGTTGAGTCGCCAGTTGCGCTCTTTGCATAGCCAGTTCATACTGCTGGAATCGCGCTAGCTGAACTGCATCCTGTGTCAAGCTCAAGCCTTGCTGCTCAATATCTTTGGCATCCAGCCGCAAGGTATAGGGCAAGAGAGCCTGTGCAACAACTGGCTCTTGCACGCTCCATAAACCCAGGACAATTAGAAGGGAGAATAAAGAAATACGTTTGGGCACGGTGCAGCCTCAAAAGAATAACAAGGAATCTTCGTAATTTAACGCATCATAGATTTTATCGTGGCAGAAAACTCAGCCTCGGACTAGCCTTCTTTTCCACTGCTAAGCCCGCTATTCAACGGAATAGCGACTGTAAAAGTTGTACCTACCCCAACTTGACTATCAACCCAGATTCGACCTTGGTGTAAATCTACCATTCGTTTGACAATAGATAGACCTAGCCCTGTTCCAGGAATATTGCCGACGTTTTCGGCACGATGGAATGATTCAAAGAGCCGTTGTAGATCTTCTACAGGAATGCCAATCCCGGAATCTTTGATTTGGAACATAGCCTCTTGCTCCTGGCAAAAAAGTTCAAAATTAACTGTACCTCCTTGAGGAGAATACTTAATAGCATTCGATAGCAAGTTGCTGAGGATGTGCCGCAGCAGTTTTTCATCCATGACAGCGCTGGTACAATTCCCTTGGTTAACAAAGGCAATTTTATGCTGATCGCTAGCACCCAGTTGCATTTCTCTGACTAACTCTCGGCAGAACTTTTCCAAATCCAGAGCAGTTGGTTTGAACTCTAGTTTTCCTGCTTCAGCTTTGTTAATGGTGAGGACCCCATCTAAAAGCTGGGTCATGCGTTGAGTGGCAGTGGCAATTTGTCCGAATAGCTCTTGTTTTTCTGGCTCAGACAACTTATATCCGTAATATTCCAACAACTCTGTAGATGACAAAATTGTGGTTAGGGGAGTGCGAAACTCGTGGGAGGATGTGGAGAGAAAGCGAGATTTAAGTTCACCTAATTCTTTTTCTTTTTCCAGAGTCTTGCGGATTTCTTCTTCAGCCTGCTTGGACTCGGTGATATCTTCCGCAATTCCAGCAACACGGTAAAGTTGTCCTGATTTGTTTTTGATGGGAAAGCTACGATCTCTTATCCACCGAATTGAACCATCGGGCTTAATGATCCGATAGGTCACTTCAGTACGCTCTCCAAGCTTCTGTTTTTCAAGCACACCGAGCGCACACTCCCGATCCTCTACATGAATGGCATTCACATACGAGCTAGGTTGTTCGTATAAGCTTAAGCAGGTACGACCCCAGATCTCTTCGTAAGCAGGGCTAATGTAAAGTATTTGGAGCTTATGAGAATCTGATAACCAAAACACTTCATGGATATTTTCTGCCAATTGTCGGAAGCGCTGCTCAGATTCTTGCAAGCTTTCTTCTGCCCGCTGGCGTTCGATGATTTCCCTGCGTAGCTGTTCATTAATTGCTGTGAGGGAGACAGTACGCTCCTCTACAAGTGCCTGCAACTCTTGCCGATGTCTTCGTAATTCTTCATCCTGTTGCTTACGAAGAGTGATGTCTCGGAGTAGGATAACAGCGCTTGTTCCCTGTTCCCGCAGTTGAATGCTTGCCCAAGCTACCTCCAGCACTAATTTTTTATCAGCCTGTTGAAATTCGTACTCTCCAGTGGCTAAAGGTTGACCTTGCAGTGCTATGTTCACAGGGTGTGCTTCCACAGGAACCTTTTGACCTTGTTGCTCTAACGGCAGCAAGTCAAAGAGCTTTGCTCCCAAAACTTGGAAGCGTCCTCGATCAACTAATCGATCGAAGGTGGCGTTAGACCATTGAATTGTGCCATCATTGTCAGTCCAAGCGATCGCTTCCGTAATCGCACCCAGCGCCACCTCCATCTTTCCCAATGTCGCCTGAAGTTTGCTGACTAAGTTAGCTAAATCAGCCATTATCCAAGGCTCCTAAACCTTGACACCATACCGCCACTGCTCAATCAGTGTATCGAGTTTGAACTACGGTAGCCTCCACCCATAAAGATATAGCGGGGAATAATAGTTAGATGTAGGTGTTGCCTCTGGGAACACAAAAAGCTGTTGCAACAACAAAGCTAAGATTAAGAAAGAGGAAGCAACACTGTTGAGAGGGAATTTGCTCGCTTCTTTTGGACAGTGAAGTACAGCCAAGCAACTACTAAACTGGCAAGGGTTATTCCGACCCTACCAGCTAACCACAGCAAAACTTACACAAGATGCCAGCATCTTCAAAGAAAGGGGAAGAGAGGGAGAGTAGCGAAGTAGGCTGGGAGAGGCAAGATTTCTTAGCTCAAGACTCAAACCTCGAACCTAAAGACTCTCTTTTCCCTCACAGCGCCGACAACACTGCCTCACCTCATCCCCAAATTGGCAAAATCAAAAGACGTCCCAAATGGGTGTTGAGTCTGATTGCAGTTGGTCTGGCGATCGCATCCACGGGCACTTATTTTATTGTCAGCCGCTCGTCGCCCAAAATCGACATTGATAAACTAACTGTTCCAGTCAAGTCAGAAACTCTGACGGTGCGAATCGCAGCCAGTGGTACTGTTGTACCCTTCCAGAGCGTGAACCTCAGCCCCAAAAACGCTGGTCGTTTGGCAAAGCTGTTTGTCAAGCAGGGAGATCGAGTGCAGCAGGGGCAACAAATCGCCTTGATGGAAAATGCAGAGCTTCAGGCTCAATTTTTTCAAGCTAAAGCGAATCTGGATCAAGCCGAAGCGCGTCTAGCAGAGGGGCAAACCAGCCGTCCAGAAGAGATTGACCAAGCTAAAGCCCGTCTGGCTCAAGCCGAAGCTGGTTTGGCTCAAGTCCAAAATGGTAGTCGTCCAGAAGAGATTGCCCAGGCTCAAGCCCGCCTGAATCAAGCCGCAGCAGGTTTGGCACAGGTGCAGGCGGCTCGTCCGAAAGAAATTGAGCAAGCTCAAGCCCAAGTTAATGCAGCTATAGCGCGGGCTAACCTCGCCAAAAAGCGGCTGAGTCGGTATCAAAATTTAAGGCAGCAGGGTGCGATCGCAGCTGATAAACTTGATGAGGTTGAGGCGGAAAGCAGCACAGCTCAAGCTAACCGGGAAGAAGCCGAACGACGTTTAGATCAAATTAGAAGCAGCAAGCCCCAAGAAGTTGCTAAGCAGGAAGCAGCAGTAGCGGAAGCCCAGGCTTCGTTAAGACAGATTCAAAGTGGCTCCCGAAGCGAGGAAATTGCCCAGCGTGCTGCTGAGGTTGCCCAAGCGAGATCTGCCCTACAGCAGGCGCAAAATGGTAAGCGCCCAGAAGAAATTGCTCAGTTCAAAGCCGCTGTTGAGGCTGCTAGAGCTTCTATGCAGGCGGTGCAAGTACAGCTGCAAGACACGGCTATCCGCGCTCCTTTTGAGGGCATTGTGACGCAGAAATATGCAGATGTGGGAGCCTTTGTTACCCCCACAACCTCGGCTTCCAGTACAGCTTCTGCTACTTCAACCGCGATCGTTGCCATTGCTAAAGATTTAGAAATTAAGGCTAAAGTCCCAGAGGTGGATATTGGACAAATTCAAGTTGAACAACCCGTTGAAATTGTGGCGGACGCATATCCAGATAAAATTTTTAAAGGTCGTGTGGCATTAGTATCACCGGAAGCTGTGGTAGAGCAGAACGTCACTTCTTTTGAGGTGCGGGTGGCAATTGACACTGAGAAGGAACAGCTGCGCTCAGGTATGAATGTTAATCTGACGTTCTTGGGCGAACAAGTAAAAGATGCCTTAGTTATCCCCACTGTCGCCATTGTCACTGAGCAAGGAAAAACGGGCGTATTATTACCAGATACAAAAAATGAACCCAAGTTTCAACCAGTGACGCTTGGCCCATCAATTCAAAATCAAACGCAGATTTTGGATGGAGTCAAAAAGGGCGATCGCGTGTTTGTGGAGCCTCCTAAAGGTTGGAAACCCGATCAGCCAGAAGATAAAGATAAATAATAGAAAGGAGGGGACAAGGGGACAAGGAGGACAAGGGGACAAGATTCTATCTACTATTTATGAATGCAACTTAGTATAAAGACGCACTGTTTCCATACTCCCGCGAGATTTTAGATGACTGAGCAACGTGATGCTAACGAACTGTCAAGTGATTCTCAGCAGTTGAGTGAACCAACTGATGATGTGAAGGCTGAGCCAGTAGATGATTCCTGGACAAACCGCATTGCTGGCGTTTGGAATAAAACAACAGCGGGCTTGATGCAACACAACCCTGTAGAGCAATTAGCACAGACGGTTGTTCAATTGTTTAGCGTCAGCGAAACTCAGGTCGCAGAAATTTTAGAGACGGTTCGCGCAGAACTGCCAACCACAGAAGCCCTTCTAATTGGCAAGCCGCAAGCCGGGAAAAGTTCGATTGTGCGGGGGCTGACGGGAGTTTCTGCTGAAATTGTTGGTCAGGGATTTCGTCCCCACACGCAACATACCGAGCGCTATGCTTATCCTTCCAATGACCTGCCGTTGCTCATTTTTACTGATACGGTGGGGCTGGGAGATGTCAACCAAGACCAAGAGGCGATCATTCAGGAATTGGTTGGCGATTTGCAACAAAAGAGTCGCCGCGCCAGAATTTTGATTCTGACGGTCAAAATTAATGATTTCGCGACGGACACGCTGCGACACATTGCAACTCAACTGCGTCAGCAGTATCCAGATATTCCTTGTCTGCTGGCGGTTACTTGTTTGCATGAAGTTTATCCTCCGGATACCGCCGATCATCCTGACTATCCACCTGACTATGAGGAGGTTAACCGAGCCTTTACCGCGATTAAGCAAGCTTTTGTAGGAGTGTGCGATAGTGCTATCCCAATCGACTTTACCCTGGAAGAGGACGGCTACACCCCCGTTTTTTATGGCTTAGAGGCGCTGAGAGATGCTCTAGCAGACTTACTCCCAGAAGCGGAAGCTCGTGCTATTTATCAGTTATTGGATGAGAAAGCTGGCGATAAAATTGGTAATCTCTATCGGGATGTGGGACGCCGTTATATGCTGGCATTCGCGATCATTGCAGCGACGCTGGAAGCGGTGCCACTGCCATTCGCGACAATGCCCATGATCACGGCCTTGCAAGTGTCGATGGTGGGACTGCTAGGGACATTGTATGGGCAGACGCTGACCCCATCGCAGGCTGGGGGTGTTGTCAGTGCGATCGCGGGTGGCTTCCTAGCACGGGCAGTCGGACGGGAATTAATCAAATTCCTACCTGGTTTTGGGAGCGTAATTGCCGCTTCTTGGGCAGCAGCCTACACTTGGTCATTGGGTGAAGGAGCCTGCGTTTACTTCGGTGACTTAATGGGTGGTAAGAAACCAGATCCCAAGAAGATTCAGTCTGTAATGCAAGAATCTTTTAAGACAGCGCAAGAACGTTTTAAGGGAATTAAACGTTAAGAACACCACCTTACTCTGAGGTCGAAACCTTCGGGCTGATTTCAAAATACAACTGTGAGCGGTAAAAGCAAACATCAAATTCCATAAAGAAGTTGACTTGTCCTAAGAGTAGCGGAGCCTCTGTAGCTCGCGTCCAGGCAAACACCAGTTGGATCGGTTCAAATTGTCCAATCACTGCTTGAACCACTAATGCACAAGCCTCATACTGAGCCAAATTGCCTGTCAAATTGAGAAAAGTTGTCTGGTTCTCCCACCTATACCCAAGTTCAATGCCAACCCGATATGGCAACACGTTAACCGTCGCTCCTGTATCTAGCAGGTCAGAGGTGATCACTGATTGTTGTTGATGGACAAGAGTAAGGGGTAAATGTGGACGAAAGCTAGCTTCACCTAATGCAACGTCGGCAGCAATGAAGGGATATCGGTCAGCGTTACGCATGATTCTGCGCTTTAGCTGCCCGCAGCACGTCTAGCATGGTATTTGCTGCCTCGAACGCATCATAAGGAGACCAAACAGGATAAGACTGATCTGGTTTGAGTAGGTCGCTTTCTTCTTGACCTAGTTCCGAGATTAAAACCTGCATGAGGTAAAGCTTGTCCGCACGGTTCAGCTTTCGTACCGAATTGAGTAGTTCTGCTGAGACCATCCTAAAAAACTCCAATAGGCTATATTGCTCACACCAATCATAGAAAAATATTGCTCTACTTGGGGATTGGATGTATCAAGCAACACATGAGACAGGCTGAACCGTCTCAACCCAACTTACGCTATGACTTTGTAGAATAACAGGTAAAAGCGGTGTGACTAGCTACCTCAAGCGTAAACTCAAATGCTACAAACACCTACCCAAGTCCTGACGCTGGAAGAGTTTCTGAAACTTCCGGAAACCAAACCTGCGAGCGAATACATTGATGGGCGGATTATCCTAAAGCCAATGCCTCAGGGAGAACACAGCGCAATTCAGACTGAGTTAGCAGCGGCAATCAACGTAATACTCAAGCCGCAGCGCATTGCACGAGCTTTTTCAGAGCTTCGCTGTACTTTTGGCGGACGCTCAACTGTTCCAGACATTTCTGTATTTACCTGGGAACGGATTCCGCGCCAGGAAAATGGTGGGGTGGCGAATGTTTTCTCAATAGCGCCAGACTGGACAATTGAAATCCTGTCACCTGCTCAAAGCCAGACGAAAGTAACGAAAAATATTCTGCACTGTCTGAAGTATGAAACTCAGATGGGGTGGCTAATTGATCCAGAGGAACAATCAGTATTTGTATATCTGCCAGATCGACCAACAGATGTTTTCGATGAACCAGAAGCACGTTTGCCAGTGCCAGAATTTGCCAAAAATTTCAGTCTCACTTTGGCAGATTTGTTTGGTTGGCTACTGGAATAAACTATGGAGTGCAGAAATATAATAACCAAGCTTACCGGGCACAGATAACCTCGACTAGTTCCGGGATTAAAAACTGCATGACATAAAGCTTGTCCTTAAGAATTGTAATATTTCAACAGATTCATACCAAAATTATACTTGATTGAAAGTTTATAAGCTTGTTCTTCTGACCATCCTTCATCAACTAAAAGTTCTCTTAAGCTAGATTCATCTAGCAATGATTTTTCAACGTGAGCCTGAATAATTAAATCAAATAATCTCCTTTCATCAGAAGGATGTGTACCACCACTAGATTTATTGGCAAGATTTGAAAAATGCTTAAATTTTTCTGCAAGTTCTGGACTCATTGAGTTGTCAATGCTTCTATCTGCCGTTGTCGTGACAATTCTGATATCTAGACCGCTTGCAGCAGGTTCAACAAGCTTAGTTAAAAAATCCTCTAGGATAGTATTATAAATATCTACTCCTAGTTCATTACTTTCTTTGGGGACAATATTACAGACATATAGATATTTATTTTCGTCAGATGTTAAAAACAAAGCAGCTATAGGTTTTGGGCAAACGAAAATACGGTAATCTATCTTGTCATTAGCTTGGAAATCAGCCTCCATATCTTTAGCTCTTGTCCAACCATCACAAAGGTTGTATTCAATCCGGTCGATAAGCTTTTCCTGCTCACTAGAGATTCCAATCAGTTTCAATTCAAAAAAGCTTTTCATTGAATTATGTATTGCTGTAGTAACAGAGTAATAATGGAACAGTGGTTTGCTTGATCCACTAGCTAGGCCCAATTCAAAGAATACTTTCTTATTCTCCGTCAAAGTCGATGACGCCCATAACAGACCACTCACCAGCTAAGATAGAAGTATCTCGTGCTACACCTCTATTATGCGTACATACATGATAAAGCTTTCTAGCTGGATCGTAGAGGATTGCAATCACGAGTTCGTTATTGAATGGTGTTATCTTGCCCACCTCAGCTTCGTATCGCTTGCCATCATGTCGCCATTGCAGAATTCTGATGCGACGATCGGAGAAATTTGCACCTAGTCCCTCACCCAAATGTAACTTGATAGCCTCGTACACCTTTTGTTCGGATTCGGGTGAATCAGCACCCGGAATGAAGAATTTCATATCTGCTATGTCTCCTAATAGTACAAATTTTATAGATTTTAATTGCTTAGAGTGGTCTAATTTAATGCTGAACGCCAACAGACCACCTCAAAATACCTTTTAAACCAAGAGCTTACAGCCTAACTACTAATTAAACGGCTTCGACTGACACTGCATCTACCAAATCAATGCCATGCTTGTGAAGATTGGCTGCTTTGCAGATGTTAGTCCCTGTTGGTTTAATTATTCTGCTTTGCCTGATTGTGTAACAGCTACTCAACTAAGTGTTTCAGCTAGCAGTAACTAGACCGCTTTACTTTCCTCATGTCATCGCCTAGTCAGCGATATAGCATCAGAGGAGCGTTAGATCAACAATAGGGATATAGGAAGTTTTATCTAGGTAGGCATAGGGAAATGGTGCGATTAAAGATATGGCAGTGGGTCGTGTTGGCAATCCCGATCGCAACTATCGTCGGTTTCTTGTTGGTATCGGCAGGGTTGCAGATTCACGAGTGGCGTATCAATTGGATCTGGGGCGTATTCACCCTAATATTTGTAGGTTGGCGTTGGCTGCTGGTGAGATGGACTCGACCTGCAATAGATCAGATGGAAGCTGTAATAGCAGAGGTCAGCAAAGAACTGGAATCCGCTACAGACGATATAGCAGGACTGCCAGGGGGAAATGATGCCACTCAACAAGCAGAAGCTGCACTCCAAGAGATTCTGCAAGCGGCACAGAGCGATCGCCCAATTTGGGAAGACTGGTCAACCTTTTGGCAGCGATGCCAGGAACTTGTCCGTGCGATCGCCCATATCTACCATCCGGAAGTTAAATATCCCCTGCTCGACATTTACGTTCCCCAGGCTTACACGCTGATTCGGGGAACAGTAAATGACTTGGATCGGTGGATGCATCAATTATCACCTGCCCTCAATCAAGTCACAATTGGGCAAGCATACGAGGCATATGAGGTTTACCGTAAGGTGGAACCATCGGCTCGTAAACTCTGGCAAGCATGGAGTTGGGCACAGTGGCTCTTCAATCCGGTAGCAGCGGTGGCAAAACAAGCCACTCAGGGTTCTAGTAATCGTGCCACTCAGGAATTGGTGGTGAATTTGAGTCAGCTGCTCCGGGAAGCAGCTTTGCGAAACTTATGTCGGCAAGCGATCGCACTCTACGGAGGCACTACGCTGCCAGCTTCATTCTCATCCCCCACACCAACTCTACCCAAAGCAAAGACCCAAACCCTCAAAGAAATCCTCAGCGAGGCAGAATCAGCTGAGGCGGTTGAGCAAAAACCCGTTAATATTCTCCTGGCGGGGCGCACCGGAGCCGGAAAAAGTAGCCTGATTAACACCCTGTTTCAGGCAGAAACAGCCGCAGTGGATGTTTTGCCCAGTACCGATAAAATTCAAAATTACCACTGGCAGACCCAAAGCGGAGAAACTCTGACGCTTTGGGATACTCCGGGTTACGAACAAGTTAACCGTGCAGATCTACGGGAACTTGTACTTGAGTATGCCAGCAATGCGGATCTGTTGTTACTCGTCACCCCTGCCCTCGATCCGGCTCTGCAAATGGATGTGGACTTTCTCAAAGACATTAAGGCGGAAGTTGCAGACTTACCTGCGATCGCAATTGTCACCCAAGTGGATCGTCTGCGTCCCATTCGCGAGTGGCAACCTCCCTACAACTGGGAATCGGGTGATCGCCCCAAGGAAATTGCGATTCGGGAAGCCACCCTCTATCGCACTCAGCTTCTGGGCGACTACTGTAATTTAGTTCTCCCCGTCGTTACAACTGACATCAAAACGAGTCGAGGCGCTTGGGGAGTAGACGCGCTATCTTTGGGACTGGTGGAGGCGATCGCACCTACTAAGCAACTGCGGCTTGCCCGCTTTTTGCGTAATCTAGAAGCTCGCACCGTCGCCGCTGCCAAAATCATCGATCGCTATACCTTCCAGATGGCGACCACACAGGGACTAACTACACTGCTCAAAAGTCCCGTCCTCCAGTTTATTAGCACTATGTCCACCGGACAACCAGCCTTAGCCTATCTGCTGGCAGAGCAAATTCCTGTGGAACAGTTGCCAATCGTGATTGGCAAACTCCAGATGGCTTATGACCTTTTCTCACTCTTGAATACAGACAAAAACCCGCTCACCTTTGATTTGCGATCGCTTTGGGCGCTGCTACTAGAAAACCCGGCTTCAGCAGAGCGCAACGCCTGGGCATTTGGTCACGCTCTAGTAGAATACTGGACTCAAAATCTCACAGTTGAACAACTACAAAAGCGGTTTGAGTACTATACAACTTTACAGTGACAAATTGCTGTCCTTGTGACTAAATTTGTGCCATTAGTAGTTCTAAGCAGCAAGTGTTTATTACTGCTGTGCTAATACCAATTTCATAAAATAATGCAACACTTGGAATATCCCCCTAAATCGGGGTTAAAAAGGGGGACTTTGAAGCCTCAAGATTTTCCCCCCTTTTTAAGGGGGGCTAGGGGGGGATATCATCTGTAGCATCATTAAAGGAAATTGGTATAACAATAATCTTTGAAGTTAAAAGTAGTACACCCCTCCCCAGCCCTACCCTGAGTATGGGAGGGGCAAGAAAGCGCGGATGAGGTATTTCTGTACTTCACAAACTGGCAATCTAATGCAACTCATTAATAAAAGATTGATTTTCCGATTTAGTAGCAACTTTTATAGAAAGTGTTGCCCAATAAATGGTCTTGCGACCTGATAGACAAGAACAAAGATAAACGGCACAATTATCGGAATAGCCACTATCAGCCCCCATGTGCCAAACCGAAGCTCTTGATTATTGGATTTTAAAAGTGCAATCACAGCTGCGGCCCCGATTAGTATCCAGATACAAGCGAAGGCAATGAAGATAATATATGCCGAGTCTTGCATTTTCTTTTATTTACTTTCTCTAGTAGTCTATTTTTAGGTTAGCCCGATACCTTGGTGCCGCTGACTTTCTTTAGTTAGTTTATTCCTATTCACTAAGGTATACCTTCCTGGTCATTTAGCCGACAACGCCCTTGCGTCTCGCACTCAATGCGCTTTTGGCGATCGCTAACAATTGTTGCTAAATTTGGTCGTCCCGTAAGAGCCAGCCGCCAGTCAGCCCAAATTCCATATAACTTATCAACGATAAAACCGATAATCGGCAACTTGGTAGCCGCATATATCCACCCCATTCCCAGAATCTCATAGACGCGGCGGAAGACCTCCACATTCTTAATCACCGTGCCATCTGGAAGTACAGCATGAATCCGCCCCATAGCGGTTTCAAAGTCAACACCGCCATGCGCTTCCGGGGTGTAGCTATCGTCCGCAATGTCTACAAACGCCACTAACCCTCGACCTGCATCCCGTCTTTTTAAGAAGTTGACTTCTCGCAGACATAGTGGACATTGACCGTCGTAGAGTAGCTCGATCTGCCATGACTTTGAAGAGAACTGAGGTTGAGTATTAACTTCAACAGAATTAGAAATATTTGTCTTTTGCGAAGGCATAAGCAGTTCTTAATCAACTCAAATATTGCACTATTTTCTAGCTTACGGCTATCATTCAACCCCAGATTAATTATGGTGATAAGAGTTATATGTCCACACTTTGTATACTAAAAATATTACCCATTTATTATTCTAGAGACATTCCGGCAGAACGCCCCTACTGGAAATGAAATAAATATATGGATATAGTCGAAAGCGTTAAAATGGCGGCAACAACACTGGTTGCCAATAAATTACGTAGCAGCCTAACGATGTTGGGGATTGTCATTGGCAATGCTTCGGTGATCGCTATGGTAGGAATTGGACAGGGTGCCCAGAAGTTTGCAGCACAGCAGTTTGAGTCCTTGGGGCCAAATGTGCTGTTTGTGACTCCAGGCGCGCGGGAGACCCGGAATACAACGTTTGAGGTGCCAAAGACGCTAGTGCTGGCGGATGCAGATGCGATCGCCTCCCAGGTGCCTTCGGCGAAAGAAGTCGCACCCCAACTGCAAAACCGACTACTGGTTACCTATCGCAACAAAAATGCCACAACCCTGATCCTGGGCACAACACCAGAGTTCCTCTCCGTGAGAAGCTTTGATGTCGCCAAAGGGCGTTTTATAACCGATTTAGATCTAAAACGGAATAACCAGGTGGTGACGCTGGGTTCTGAATTGGCAGAAAGACTCTTTGGCAGCGAAGATCCTATCGGTCAGCAGGTGCGGATCAAAAATGTATCATTTCAGGTAGTAGGCGTGATGAAACCGAAAGGCGCTTCTCTGGGAAACAACCAGGATGATTCTGTCTTTGTACCGCTCACCACCATGTCTAACCGCCTCGTCGGGCGCACGTCTCCCTATGGACTGGAGTTAACCTTCATCTCCATCTCTGCAAAAGACGAAGAAAGCGTTGAGGCAGCCCAGTTTCAAATTACTAACTTGCTCAGGCTACGCCACAAAATCAACGGTGAAGATGATTTTACTGTCAATACTCAGAAAGATATCCTGAACATCGTCAACACGATTACGGGGGCGCTGACACTCATGTTAGCTGCGATCGCGGCTATCTCCCTGCTAGTGGGCGGTATTGGCGTCATGAATATCATGCTCGTCTCCGTAACCGAACGCACTCAAGAAATTGGACTCCGTAAGGCGATCGGTGCTACTCAGCAAGATATCTTAATTCAGTTTACTATCGAGGCGATTATTCTCTCAGTTGCTGGCGGTTTCATCGGCACTGGCGTGGGTGTCGGTACTAACCTGCTCATTGGCTTACTGACCCCCTTAAAAGCTGGCGTTTCACCAGCAGCAATTATTCTCGCCGTCAGCGTCTCCGGTAGCATTGGGCTATTTTTTGGCATCGTACCAGCGCGACGTGCAGCTAAACTTGACCCAATTGTGGCGCTGAGAAGTGCCTGATGCGCTGCGTAGCGATTGATCATCAAAGTGATATTGAATTTGTTTAATCTGAGATCTTGCACCCTTCTCAGTAAGCCCTATAACCCACCGGGGAATAAATTCCCTGGCTTATAGATCAAGTCCACGCTTTGTGGACTAAAACTCTTAGCCAGTCGTATGAAGACGACTTTAGCTATGAGACAGTGGTTTTAACCACTGGCGGTTGTTGCAACTGGTGCAAGATGTCAGTTTAATTGCACATAATGTAGAGACGCGAAATTTCGCGTCTCTACTCAATTCTGCCTAGCACAGGCCTTGCCTTACCTGCTGGCGAGTGGCAGCATCTTGTATGGCTTGGGCAACTTGTAGGGCTTGGTTATATTGTCCTGCCTGGACATACCCAATCGCTATTTCCTGCAATAAACTGGCTCTGTCGTAGGGATCGTCAACTTCTAGCTTGCTAATCAGGTTCCTCTGACTGTCATAGTCTTTCTTTAAGAGAATCGTTTTTGATTCAGGGCCGGGGATTGTTTGAGCGAGCGCAATTTTCTGCAATCCTCTGTTTCTGTCATCAAAAAACTTTCTGTCTATCGATTGGACAATCTCAAAAGCTTGGTCATTCTGTCCGTTTTCAATAGCCTGAAAAGCAATTTCTCGTATAGTTTCTGTTTTGTTAACTTCATCTTCTATTGTTTTGGCAACTTGCAGGGCATAATTGTACCGTCCAGCTTTAATCTAGTTGCGGATTATTTCCTGCCGGACATTAGATTTTTGGTAATTTTCTTGAATGCTATTGACAGAATTAAGAGCTTCTGTTAATAATTGATCTGCTTTTGGTTTTTGCCCAGTTTTAGCGTATAAAAGAGCGATCTCGCCCAATGTTTTCGCCTTGATCAAGGCATCCTCTAGGTTTTGCACAACTGCCAGCGCTGCATCGAGTGGGCAGCTTTAAATGCTTGGATCAGTGCCTGGGCAGCTTTCTCAGTGTTGCCAGAACCTGCATACTGCCTAGATTTATCCTCTAATTCTGTGACTGGGATATCCGCTAATTCTTGCTTGCTCTGGCGATCGCACTTATTAGAAGCTTTTCTACTTTCAACTTGGGTTGTTTTAACGGCTAGAGCTAATTTCAATGGTTGGGTAGCCTGAGCGAATCTGCCCAAATCGCTAACAAATAAAAATATTCCTAAGCAACTAATTATCCCTGCCTTTGGGAACCACAGAGAAGGCAGAGAAAATATATCTTTGCCTTCTCTGCTGTTTTTCTTTTCCTTTGTTTGAAAGATATTGAGCCGCTCGAATAAGGCTTTGTTCATAACTACTTTATACGAGAAAGAATATACTGGCAGGCTATATCACCTCACGGACGCTTTCTGGAGAAATTTGTTTCCCAAGTACGGTGTTATTAATTTGTAGAAATCAAAAATTAGTTCGGGATCGCATCTTATTTTTAAGCCCAGTCACCCACAGGGGCTGAATTAGCTTGCCCACCGGCAGCTAAAATGTCAGTATGAATAACCAATCATCAGATCGCCGCTCGTTAAATAGAGGAAACAACAACCCTGCAATTCAAAAACAGTATATTATTCGCCTACAAAATGTTACCAAAATTTACGGCATCGGCGAAACTGAAGTTCGTGCCCTTGCTGGTGTCAGTTTAACAGTAGAACAGGGCGAATATTGCTCGATCATGGGGGCTTCCGGTTCCGGTAAGTCCACAGCGATGAATATTATCGGTTGTCTCGATAGACCTACCTCCGGTCGCTATTACTTGGATCGGGTGGATGTCTCTCAGCTAGAAGATGCCCAGTTAGCAGGCATTCGTAATCTCAAGTTAGGGTTTGTGTTCCAACAATTCCACTTGTTGAATCAGCTGACGGCGCTAGAAAATGTGATGCTGCCGATGGTGTATGCGGGTGTCAAAAATGCTGAAAGACGCGATCGCGCTGTTGCTGCACTTACCCGCGTGGGCTTAGAAAATCGTCTGCATAATAAACCAAATCAACTTTCTGGGGGACAACAACAACGGGTAGCGATCGCGCGTGCCATCGTCAACAGACCAGTCTTACTGCTAGCCGATGAACCCACGGGGGCGCTAGATTCCCGCACCACTCAGGAAGTGATGCAGATATTCACAGAACTTAATGACAGCGGCATTACTATCGTCATGGTGACTCATGAACCAGATGTCGCGCGGATGACTCGCCGTATTGTGTGGTTCCGCGATGGTCAGGTTCTGCATTCGCATCTAAGACCAGAAGAAATTGGTCAGTTGGCAGTTTCCTAGCATTCTAGAATTAAATCTCTGTAAGCTAAAGTTGTTGAAGCTAGGAATTAATCTGTGGATGCAATACTGGAGCGATCGCGCGTTCTTAAGCAAGCGTTAATTGAGTTTGTCCTGGAAGCCGAAGGAGAGTTAGCAGCAGCGCTAGAGGCTTATGTTGCTGAAAATTCTAGCTCTGGGAGCAATCGCTATGACGCTGCCTACGAGCAAAACCTGCTGATTGATAGCTTCCTTACAGGGGGGAAAGTTGGGGAAAAGACCCCACTGGATTTGTTTGTAGAAAGTCAGCCAGAGTTACCCCAAAGCGATCGCGATTTAATCAGCAACTGGCGGCACAGCTTTATTGGCTTATTTGCCGTCACAGAAATCTTGCCCGATGGTTTTGAGCTAATGAACTGGCTCACCGCCAAGAATTATACCGTCAAGCCAAACGATCCTATTACTCTTGAGGAGATGGCGCGGTTTAAAGTCGGGGAAATCTTACTGACTCGAATTGCGCCTGTAAACGATACCTACTGGATGTTCTCTGGTCCCTGTACGCAAATGGGGAACTTGGGCAAACCCAAACTTGCTGTAGCAATTGGTAACTTTAAAGATAATCACAAGAAAGCGCTTTACGGCGACGCCCCAGAGTTGCTAGAGCAGGCGTGGCAATCAGTCGAACAATATCACCAGGACTTTGTTGACTTTTTTGGTACTGATGAACTGACGCTACCGGGATACCAACTCAACAAGAAAATTGCAGAATTTCAGGAGACGATAACCAAGCGACGTCTTGCAGCGGCTGGCATTGATGACTCCAAATCTTTAACAGAGATAGCCGCAGACGCTGGGGTGACAGAAGAGGAAATGAAGGTAGCCGCAGAAGAAGCAGGTGCTGACTCGAAAGCGGTTTCCCAGCTATTTGAGGGTAAGGGCGCAGCCAAAATGGTGATGCCCAAAGTTGAGTTGCCTGACCACCTGAAGAAAGCAGAACAAGTAACAATCCTCACCCATCCGCGCTGGGGACAGACAATTCTACCAACCTATAGCCAGTTCAAAGCCATCCTAGAATCAGAGGATTGGCAAAGCAACCAAGACACAGAGAAACTCGTTCGCAAATACCTGGAAGATCCAACGATTAACGCCTTTATCTGGAAGCGATTAGCCCAGCAGTATCCAACTCAATTGGAAAAAGTATTGCAAACTGTATTAGGGCGTCCAGAATTTAAACTTGACCGCGATTTAGAGGCTCTACTGCAAGAATTCAACAAACCCATAGAGCCAGATCTACCGGAAATTGCCAGCGTGCCTGTGCATTTACACGATCTGTTTCAAGAAGCACTAGCAGAGGTTAACAAATCTAAGTCGAAAGGCAAGGGTAAAAAGAACGAGGCAAAGGGCTTTAGCCGTAAATAGCTTAGGTTAGGCTAAGAGATTTTCATAAGTAGTAGACAGCTAGGTTCTGCGTACAACTATGACTATTCTTTTACCATCAATCTCACAACTCCCTATCATTTACCCTAGTTCTGATGGTGAAATTTTCGTTTACAGGTAGAGGAACAACTGATTGCTTTTCATTGAGAGGATGCAGGGAAAAGTTGTTGATTTATGGGGAGTTAGCTGAGTTGAATATCGTAATAATCTAACGGTGTTTTTCCTGCACCCTGAAGCCAGCGTGCATCCGGTTTCCAAGCACCATTGAGTTCTTCGCGGCGGCGGGTGTAGACGGTAAGTTGGTTGTCTTCAATTTGCAGCAGGTTGTACTGTAAGGGATAACCAGGCACCCATTCCCGTACAGGTGCGCCAAAGGTTCCGGCACAAATCCGGTCTAATTTTCGCCCGTTAGTACTCATATCGTAGCGGTAGAGGCTGGTTTCGGCTTTGTGTATGTGTCCGTGCAGGAAGAAGCGGAATCCATTGACGGCTAGCTGTTCCAGGAATCCTTGGTCGGTGATGCGGTCTGAGTACGCACTATCGAGGGGATGGTGCCAAACGGCGATTTTCAGACAATTTCTATAGTCTTGGTTGCGGCGAATTTGGGTGAGGGCGTTGCTGAGGGCGTTCGTGTTGATGCTGGCGCGGGATTTGTAGTGGTGGTCGAGTTGCCAAGCGGAGTTTAGCCCCAAAATTAGCAGGTTTTGCTCTTTTAGGTGGTCTAGGGTGAATTGCTGGTCGTAGTCGAGGGGATAGGGTTTTTCTTTGATGGTTTCATAGAAAGAGCTGAAGTGGGCAAAGCGCTGTTTGTATTCGGCTTCGTCTCGGACTCGGATGACGCTTGCACTTTCTTCGATGTAGTGACCATCAATAAGTTTTCCGTCGTAGTCGTCGCGGTCAATGAGTTTGTAAGCCTTTTTTGCCTGTTTCCAGTTGAGGTCGTGGTTGCCGGGAACGAGGATAATTTGTTCGGGTTTTAGGGGGAAGTCTTGACGGAGGTTGTGGAGAAATTGTTCGGCAGCTTTGTATTCTTCTTCTGTGGAGTAGTTAGCGATGTCGCCGGAGAGGATGAGGGCGTTTAGGTGAGAGATGTTGCGATCGTTTTGTAAGTCTTCTGCGAGTTGGTTAGACCAAAGGTTGGCTTGGTCGAGGGTGCCGAAGTGGAGGTCACTAAGGTGGAGGATGTGCATGAGGGAGATAGAGTCAGGTTGTTTCGATAGGTGTTTGGGTTTAGATTCTTGTTGGACTGGTAGAGTCGGTGGTTGGGCCAGAGTGTAATTGTAGAACTTGTAGTGTTCTTGGATAGCTGAGATAGCTAGAGTTAACACAGTGTTTTTTGCTTGCAATTGTTGCTGCAAAAGTGTAGCTAATAACTTAGGAGAACCCAATTTACCCAAGGCTTCAGCCGCCCTCCCGCTAACACTATAGTCTTCATCATTGAGGGCTTTAACTAACTGCGAAATTGCGGCATCTGAGCCAATTTTACCTAAAGCTTCAGCCGCACTCCAACGAACAGTAGAATATGCATCATTGAGGGCTTT
>JAHHGU010000065.1 GCA_019359765.1 Aphanothece sp. CMT-3BRIN-NPC111 | reverse complement strand
CAAAGTTTAGCTAGTGGTAGTGATGACAAGACGCTCAAAATATGGGAGGTCGCCACAGGGAAGGTGAAATCCACCCTAACTGGACATTCCGACCGGGTTAATTCTGTGGCGTTTAGTCTGGATGGGCAAAATTTAGCTAGTGGCGGTAGTGAATCCACGCTCAAAATATGGGATGTCGCCACAAGGAAGGTGAAATCCACCCTAACTGGACATTCCTCCTGGGTTTATTCTGTCGCCTTTAGTCCGGATGGGCAAAGTTTAGCTAGTGGCAGTTGGGACAAGACAATCAAAATTTGGGATGTCGCCACAGGGAATGTGAAATCCACCCTGATTGGACATTCCACCTATGTTAATTCTGTGGCGTTTAGTCCGGATGGGCAAAGTTTAGCTAGTGGCAGTGGTGACAACACGCTCAAAATATGGGATGTCGCCACAGGGAATGTGAAATCCACCCTGACTGGACATTCCTCCTGGGTTCATTCTGTCGCCTTTAGTCCGGATGGGCAAAGTTTAGCTAGTGGCAGTTATGACAAGACGATTAAAATTTGGCGGGTGCCGAAATAGGCTGTTTGGCAGCGGATGCCTGTAGCAGATGTAACGGATGGGTTGTTGCTTTGGTTAAGTTTGCAGTGAAACTCTTCCTGCGTTGCCATCCCGCCAGGAACTCAAGTCCCTGGCTAATAGCTTAAGTCGGTTAAAACCGACTGAATTTCTGATTCTTCTAGTCCGTTTTAACGGAATGTAAGCTATTAGCCTTCGGTTTAAACCGAAGGCGGGCTAGCGGGTAAGCAAAAGATGAAAAATGTGGGTAATGATACTGAATCCGGTTTATATACCCCCTTTTTAAATAACCCACGCAATTTTGTCTTGACGTTCCGCCGGAACGTCAAGACGATTAGAGATCAAAAGGGGGTTAGAGGAGCAGATTTGGTATGAAAAGCCTAAGAAGAGAGAGGCCGGGGTAAATTTCAATACATTAAATTCGCCAAGAGGGGTTATTAGTTTCCTGGCGGGTGGAAAAGCATATTAGAGGTAAATTATGAGGAGGAGTGAGTGCGATCGCGCTTTAGCTAACTCTGATTCTGAGCATATATGGGCGCACCTATCTCCATTATCTAATTATATGTCAAATTTTCGCAAATAGCAAGAGAAATCAAAACAAAATTGCTGCTTTTTGTTAGGGAGTAATTAGACGCTCGCATTTCCCACTTGCACCCTGGCGTTAAATTGCTTTGTGAGAATCACCTCTACCAGATAAAGATACAGCCGGATTGTAGATAGGTGTATAACCTGGCAGAATACGCATACTTGATGGAGTAACCCTTAAAGTTAGCGAAATTCGCACTTGCCCACTGGTATTCCGAATTGAGCGATGAACAAGTTGTTCTGTAAAAAGTACGAATTCACCCGGACGAAGAACTACAGGTACAGCTTGTTGTTCTTGCTCTTCCGACATCTTAAAAAAATGATTACCACTAAAAGGATCTGCAAATTGCCCGGAGGAATTACTAGATAGGGAATTAATAGGTATGTACTCAAACCCATTCAATTCATTCACTTCTGTTAGAGCAATATAAGCATTTATGCTTTTACCTTCACCTTTTAGGAGTTTTGGGTATGAGTCTTTATGCCAAAAAGGTATTAGTTGCTGAGACGGATAATTTGCCCAAATCTCTGAGCGCCATAACACTAAATCATCACCTAAATACTCTTTTAACTTTTGCAGCAATGCCGGATCTTGAGATAACTGCCTAACTACAGCAGAATCTAGATGCCTTTCCATATAAAATTCTTGCTTAAAAGCTTCAATTAAAATAAGTAATACAGAACCAAATTGAAATTTAACAAGAAATCTCAATAAATTAATTACTAATAATTTAGTAGGGAACTTTGGTAATACTTGCTGAACAACATTTGTAGTTATAGCAGCAATTTCCTTATTGTCTAATTTAAGAGAATATGGCCCCCATATTCCCTCACTACCATTATATTGTATAGAAACTTTTTTTTTCTGTTGGTCGCATCCAGTCCACAGACAGCTTCTTTCCCAAAGCTCTTGAGCCAGTTTTACATCCTGCGCTGCCTTAGGTAAAGGTATCTCTTCTCCTTGACTATCGAAGAACTTACCACTCACGCTTTCAAAATCAGAAGCAGTGGCACAAAGAAGCGTACTGTAAGCGCCATCATTAGGCGAAATCCCAACACCTAAATATTTACTCAAGCTGTGCCATATAGTTATGTTTGACTGTACAAAGCCTGGATGAACCGCATTAATAGTTACCTTCGTGTTGTTCAGTTTCCGTGATAGTTCAGCTGTGAATAACAATAAGCAAAATTTAGAAATATTATAAAGTTGAATAAAATTCAAGGGAGTTGTTTTTCCCAAAAGCTCCCATTTTATAGATGTTGGGCGTAGCGCCAGATCCGAGGAAACCACGACAATTCGACTGGGAGCGGAAATTTTGAGTTTTTCCAGCAGTAGGTTAGTTAGCAGAAAGTGACCTAAATAGTTAGTTCCCCAAATTAATTCAAAACGCTCTTGTGTGAGTCCTTTTTTATTAAAAATGCCAGCATTATTTACCAAGATATGCAAAGGAAGATTTTTTTGCTCGAATAGCTGAACAAAAGTGCGTACCGAGTCCAGAGATGCAAGATCAAGGGGAAGAAATCCCACATCTGCATTGCCGCTAACCTGGCGAATGTAATCTACAGCGTGCGCTGCTTTTCTAGCGGAACGACAGGCAATAAATACATGGGCACCCGATTTTGCTAAACCTACGGCAGTCATTAACCCTACCCCAGAGTTGCCGCCAGTAACTATACATACTTTTTGATGTGGCTCGTAATTCATATCAATTGACAATAAATTTTTTATTTTTGAGGATTGGCTGCCTCAAATACTTGCTCATCAAGTTTTTGAGGCAGGTGGGTGTTAACAATTACCCTCTTGCCTAAAATATCTGCCGAATGGGGGCTGTAAATTAGCCCTTTAGTGGTGAGTTATAAAGACCCTAACTAAAGAGAAAAAACAATTGGATGAAAATTTAGCCTCGCCAGTCCTAAAAAAAATTGTGTGGGTTGCTGATTTTCAATTATTGCAATATTAACTCAAGCAATTACTTATGTAAAAAGCTTTGATTGCAGTATCGGTCGTGTTAGCTAGTATAGAAATTTTTCACTGGCACAAGTACCCGTCATAGCAAGCACCAAGGCTATCATTCCAGTGATTTAAGCGGTACAAGAACCCCTCCCGTCCAACTATGCATCTACCACTCCTGGAGCTTTTGGGGTTTTTAATTTAACTGAAACCCCCTCACATAAATACGTGGGGTTATTCACTTATCCGACCATACAGGGGGAATGTTCAGAATCCAGGCTCTCAGTTCTAGCCTACAGCATCCTGGGTCTTAAATATTTTTGTGAAAACTTCTTTTAAAAGGCTAATTGCTTAGCGTGCATAGGTGGAGCGTTGCCGTAAGCTAGCGTAGCGTCAACCGTTCGCGCATTACTCCATAGCCATACTAGACCAGCAAAAATTAAGTTTATTTAGCTGAACCACTTGGGCTTAGGTGAATTGTCCTCAGCGTTTTCAATCGTTTCGATGACTGCAAAACCGATGTAAGAAGCCGCTATAAGCAGGAGCGTTGAAACTAAATAGGTGTTGGCAATCATCCGAAGTGCGGTTTCCAGGGTGATGTAGGAGGTCATTGCTTAATCTTCCTAGTTGTAGGCTGTGGCTGGTGTTCTTCTATTACTTCACAGGTTTGGTGTTCATTTCCACCGAGATATCACTATATCTTGTTTTGTAACAAAATGTTACCTCTGTAATTGTACGGGCAGGCTTATTTTGCTTAAGTACAAGATAAATCTTTTAACACTAACGTTATAAGTGGAATTACTTAAGCAATAGTCGCCCACAAAAACGCTATATAATGGCTGAAAAGCACTAAATTAATAGCGATCGCCCATAAAAAATCTAGCCGTAGCAAAGACTTTTATGTATAAAATATAACATTTGTTTTACAGACACGGAAAATACTTTTAATTTGCTCAGGGCGTAGGGGTAAACCTTGCCGCCCCGTTGCAGGCACTTGATTTAAACCAAACACCGCCCAATTGTCTCCACTACCGACTGGGCAAGCGCATTTAGGTCGTAGCCCCCTTCTAGACCAAAAACAACTCGACGAGTCAGCTGTAGGCAATACTCAGTAAACAGACCGTAATCTGGCGGTTGCAGAGCCATTTCAGCCAATGGATCGGTGGCATTGGCATCATATCCGGCACTGACAATCAACAAATCCGGCTGAAAGTTGCTGAAAAACGGCATCACAGATTGCGAAAATAGCGGCTGGTAGACTGCCACCGTGCTGCCTGGAGGCAAGGGCAAGTTGAGTACGTTATTGTATTTCCCTTGCTCGTTGGCTTTTCCGGTGCCAGGATAGCAAGGGGACTGATGCAAGGAACAGTAAGCAATTTGGGGATGGTTCTCGACGATCTCCTGCGTGCCATTGCCATGATGCACATCCCAGTCTAGGATGGCGACACGCTCGATGCCCGGTTGTTCAAGGGCGTAGTAAGCTGCGATCGCGGCATTGGAAAATAGGCAAAAGCCCATCCCAGTGTTGCGTTCAGCATGATGACCGGGAGGACGGGCAAGCACAAAAGCTGGGTCGTTGGTCGTGAGTACGCGATCTACGCCATCTAACCACGCACTTACTGCCAGTAATGCGACATCGTAGCTGTGGGGGGAAACTGGGGTATCAGCATCTAGGCTGCCGCCACCCTCCAAAGCGATACCCTGGATTAGTTCCACATATCGCTGAGAGTGGACTTGTTGCAGCAGAGGCATCAGCGATCGCGTTTCTACTGGTGTCGGCAACTGCCACTCAATTTGAGATGCCCAGGGAGCAGCTGCGATCGCATCTACAATCGCAGTCAGGCGTTCTGGTCGCTCTGGGTGGAATCGGCCCGTCTTGTGATCCAGAAACTTATCCGAGTAAATAACAGGCAGCATAGGCACAGCAGAATTGCCAGTGGGATACTTCTCGAATTGTATCCTCAGCAGAACAGAACCCTTATTCGTCTCGCTTCAAATCGCCCCTTAAATCTGTTGATTCGTTGAGCATTTCAGGCACTACAACTGGGTTACTCGTCAGTTCGTCTTTGCTTTGTGCCATGAGAGTCTCGTTAATTGACAGAGGATGTTTGATTTTTTCCATAGCCTCTACCAGAGCTGGATCTGTTGTATCAAATTGTTCATCCGTTGTTTCTTCTTGAGGAGAAACTGTTTCATCGTTCATAATAATTTCCCAAAATAAATTTGACGAAAACAAAAAGGGTCTAAATCCCCCGATTTTCAGTCGTGGGGACAAACCCAAATCGGATCGCTTACACGCCTCAGCTTAAACTCCTCTTCAGTAAGCGACACACTACCTTGAGGCCTAATACTATTTCACGAAAGTATGACTACAGATACAGGGCAGGAAAAGCTTTGAGTAGAGACGCGCTATGACGCGTCTTTACACTAGGCTGCGTAGGCAGCCTTTGTACGTATAGCCGCGCCTTGAGGCGTAAGGCCACCAAAGATGTAGACAATAAGCATGAAAAGCTTAAATAATCTGTATCCTATGTTTCAGTACGATTTGCAGGAAATTAACAGTGCTACCAAATAAACGCCCTACCCCAGATAGAACTCAGCGGTGGACATTTTCTCAGCTGGAGGGACTGGTAAAGCGTAACCCTTTGATGATTTCGCGCTGGGTTCTCCGTTGGGCAGTGCTAGGCGCTGTTAGTGGTATCTTCGCTGGTTTGTACTGGAACATACTCGAGTTACTCACTCATGAACTCAAGCAATTTGCAGATTCCAGCTTATTGCTGATCATGCCACTCGCCGGGTTATTCATCGGGCTTGTAATTCATTTTCTTGGTAATCCCGGTGAAATTGGCGTGATTGTAGACAATATCCACACTCAGGGCGGACGCCTGGATACTCGTAAAAATCCTTCTATGATTCTTGCGTCCCTGGCAAGCATTTCCGCTGGCGGTAGTGCCGGACCAGAAGCTCCCCTAGTACAGGTTACAGGTTCTTTTGGTAGCTGGGTTGCCGATCGCTTGAAACTAGAAGGTGAAGACCTCAGATCTATGAGTTTGGCAGGGATGGCGGCTGGTTTCACTGCCCTGTTTGGCTCACCTCTTGGGGGTGCTATGTTTGCCTTAGAAATTTTGCACCATCAACACGTTTTAGAGTACTACGAAGCCTTGATGCCAGCGATTGTGTCCAGTTGTGCTAGTTATTTGGTATTTGCTGCGATTACACATTTAGGGATTGCCCCCACCTGGGATTTTCCCAAGTACAACCTAGATAACATTGACGATTTTGCCTTGGCTATTATGTTCGGGATTATTGGGGCGGTGGCTGGATGGATTTTCATTGCCATTTTTCGAGCCTGCGATCGCATCTTTGCTAAACTCCCCGGCCCCATTTATGTGCGGACAACGCTGGCTGGTTTAGGATTAGGCAGCATAGCGGCAGTATTGCCACTAACTCGTTATTTTGGACACGAAGAGTTAAGCGAAGTCCTTAATACTAGCTTGCCCGTGATTTTACTATTAGCTCTTGCCGGGGCGAAGATGCTCACAATTAGCATTACCGTCACAGGGGGATGGCGGGGCGGGTTTATCATTCCCCTATTTTTCACAGGTGCTTGCCTAGGCAAAGCAGTAGCTCTATTAATACCAGGAATCAATCCTGCTCTTGCCATGATTTGTACAATGGCAGCTCTTAATGCAGGAGTGACGCGGACACCTGTAAGTACTACTCTACTACTGGCAAAACTAACTAACTTCGGCCCCTTCACCCCGATTCTGTTTGCTAGCTTGATCGGATTTTTTCTGGCTCCCAAAGCCCCCCTGATTGAATCTCAACTCAGGTTGCAATCAGAAAAAGCGATCGCCGATTGATATCATGTCCGGTCGAGCAACCAAAATATGGGTAGGGGGCGGGTTTATAGATAAAATTTGCTATCCACAAATATCTCGGCTAAACCCGCCCCTACAAGTCAATCGGTTTTTATTAAGGTTAATCCAGCGGACATCTACTGAATTATTTTCTAAAACGCTATCACTACTTCTTGTTGTACCGATTTGCTAGAGTCGGCCATGAACCAAGCTTTCTTAGTCCACACATCCTTGAATAACGCATAATTAGCCACTTCCAAGTCAAGGGGGTGGGGTGGTTCCTGTACAAATAAGGCAGCACCTTTATCATGAGACTTAACCCAGTTCACTATCCAGGGTAGAAAGTCCATAATTTCTTCAGGTACTAGCGTTAACTCAAAGTCCCACTCTCGATTAAAACCGCGACATTCTTGTCCATGCTTTACCAGCATGACTCTACCAGCGCTTTTATTAATGGCTACTCGCAGAACTAATGGACGTTTAGGTATAAATTTATCAGGGGCTGTATAAGGGTAAACATTCACATAATTTATCCGTTGCCGATCGTCTACCCAAGACGCAATCGAAGAATTATTACTATAGGATTTCCCAGTAATTCTGACTGGCGCATCCATAGTAGCAGCGAAAAGAGTGTAGAAATCATGCCTGAGTTGAGAAACAATGCGTATCGCTTCTGGAGTCACGTTTGCTACACCTCTAAATAATAAAGATATGTTGAGTGGATTTCTAACAACTAAGCCAGACCGTCTAATTTAAAGTAAACTATTTGGCACTCTGCGGGATAAATCTACGCAGATTCTTGGCTCGTAGGGGCGTCTCTACTTCCGGGGGGATAGCCTAACACATCGCCAAGCATCCAGAGTATGCCCTACCAAGCGTGTGTAGCGAAGTATTGAATTATTGTTTTTCTACAATTTCTGCTGTGGTAAGGGCTGTGTCGCCTTTCTTTTTCGCCATTGTAGTAGCGACCATACCAACTCGCTTTTTATGGTGCGCTTTACCGTTATTTATAGCATAACAGATTTTGAGAGCGGTTAAAACTGCACGGGGCACGAATCATCCCTCCTCTCGCATAGAGGGCGCTTTCACACTCCGGCTATTTTTAGGTCAACTTTTTGTCAAGCTTTTGGGTAGGGGATAAGGGTAAAGAGTCATTACCTTTACCCCAAAACCTTACTCTTACTGTGTTGTTAAATAGTGCCGTTAGAAGGGCACGCACCTGCTTATTTCGCAGAATGTCATTAATAACTAGAACGCCGAGAGCGTTGCTTGTGCTTGGTAACAGCTTTCCGCTTGCGTTTTTCAATTGGTGTTTCAAAGAAACGATGCTTCTTAATGTCAGGAAAAATTCCTGCATGAGACACTTTACGCTTAAATCGACGTAGGGCTGACTCAATCCCTTCATTCTCGCCAAGGATTACTTGGGCCATTCATATCCTCCTAAATTGAACTTTGGTGTTTTCTTGTCGTGAGCAACCGATCTAGGTATAGCGCAAAAAGGGCAGACTCTTTATCTGCCCTTGAGACCTGAGAGTTAAATTCTTAAGAGCAAGGCTTAGTAGCGGCTTGAATTTCTACTATTGTTGCCCCAGCTTCCACCAGAGGGCTTTCTTTCTTCCCGAGGCTTGGCTTTATTAACTTTCAGATCGCGACCCATCCACTCGGCACCGTCAAGGGCCTCGATGGCGGCTGTTTCTTCAGCTTCGGTTTCCATTTCTACAAATCCAAAGCCGCGCAGACGGCCTGTTTCGCGGTCAGTGGGTAGCTGAACCCGCTTGACGGTACCGTATTCTGCAAAGACGCTAGTGAGGTCGTCTTGTGTAACATCGTAGGATAAGTTGCCTACATAAACTGACATGGAATATCCCCTGAATCAGATGGTGTAGAGACTTGGATTCGGAGAAACACCTGTCCAAATAATTGATAACAAACTGTAAAGCCGAATTTCTTTCTCAAGTATTACTTTAGCACAAATGCGATCGCATCTGTCTAGGGTCACCCCCCTCATTTACTTTGGTGTTCGGTGCTACGTTCCAGGCTAGGTAAGGGAAAAATGTGCTAAAATTTTAAACGTAAGTAGCTATATTTAGCAAGCATCTAAGGGCTAGACAGCCTTTTGCTTAATTTTTCAGCCTCTAGCTGCTGAATTCTAGTTTTAACGGAGTTTTTTCACCATATGACCTACTCCCAGGAGCGGATTATCCCCACAGATCTGCGTAACGAGATGTCCCGCTCTTACCTGGAATACGCGATGAGCGTGATTGTGGGTCGGGCACTGCCAGATGCTAGGGATGGTCTAAAACCTGTCCATCGCCGCATTCTCTATGCAATGCATGAACTGGGACTGACGCCAGACCGCCCTTTTAGAAAGTGCGCCCGTGTAGTGGGGGAAGTGCTAGGGAAGTATCACCCTCACGGGGATACAGCTGTGTACGACGCCTTAGTGCGGATGGCGCAGGATTTTTCCATGCGATCGCCCCTAATTAATGGACACGGCAACTTCGGCTCAGTTGACAACGACCCACCAGCAGCAATGCGGTACACAGAATGCCGCTTGCACACCCTAACAAGCGACGCGGTTCTGCGAGATATCGAGGCAGAAACAGTCGATTTTGGGGATAACTTTGATGGTTCTCAGCAAGAACCGCTAGTATTACCCGCTCGGATTCCCCAGTTGTTGCTGAATGGCTCTTCTGGGATTGCTGTGGGCATGGCAACAAATATTCCACCCCACAACTTGGGAGAGTTGATTGATGGTGTAGTGGCGCTAATCCACAATCCAGAAATTACTGACCTGGAATTGATGCACTATATCCCTGGACCCGACTTTCCCACAGGGGCGCAAATTTTAGGGACAACTGCGATTAAGGAAGCATACACCACAGGGCGCGGCTCCATCACCATGCGGGGCGTTGCCACGATTGAAACAGTAGAAAATCGGGGGCGTCCCGACCGGGAAGCGATCATTGTTACGGAATTGCCCTACCAAACCAATAAGGCGGGGTTGATCGAGAAGATCGCGGAAATGGTGAATGAAAAGCGCTTAGAGGGCATTGCCGATATTCGGGATGAGAGCGATCGCGACGGAATGCGTATCGTCATCGAACTCAAGCGCGATGCCTATCCCCGCGTTGTCCTCAATAACCTCTACAAGCAGACACCCCTACAATCAAACTTTGGGTGTAATATGCTGGCGCTGGTGAATGGGGAACCCCAGTTGCTCACCCTCAAGCAGTTTTTGCAGGTCTTCCTGGATTTTCGTATTGAAACAATTACCAGGCGTACTCAATACGAACTGCGTAAAGCACAAGAGCGAAATCATCTCCTGCAAGGGTTAATGATTGCCCTGTTGAACTTAGACTCACTGATTGAGATGATCCGTAAGGCTGCGGATACACCCAGTGCCAAGTCAGGGATGATAGAGACATACCAGCTTTCTGAGGCACAAGCAGATGCAATTTTGCAGATGCAACTGCGACGCTTAACCGCATTGGAAGCCGATAAAATCCGTCTCGAACATGAAGAGTTACAAGCGCGGATTGCGGACTTGCAGGACATCTTGGCGCGACGCGAACGCATACTAGAAATCATTGAAACGGAAATAGGGGAACTCAGAGCCACACACTCGACACCCCGACGCACAGTAATTGAGCATGCAGAAGGTGAACTCGAGGACACGGATCTAATTGCCAATGAAAAAGCGTTAATTTTGCTAACTGAGCAGGGTTACATTAAGCGGATGCCCGTTAACACCTTCGAGGCGCAAAGCCGCGCCACAAGAGGAAAGAAGGGCACAGGCATGAAGGAAGATGATGGGGTAGAGCATTTCATCACCTGCTGCGATCACGACAGTATTTTGTTCTTTAGCGATCGCGGTGTCGTCTATTGCTTGAAGGCGTACCAAATCCCTACAGGATCTCGCACGGCGCGGGGCGTTCCGATTGTGCAAATGCTGCCTATACCCCGCAATGAAAAAATTACCTCTGTTGTTCCCGTTAGCGAGTTCACCAGTGATGAATACCTGGTAATGCTCACCTGCGGCGGTTATATCAAAAAAACTGAACTGGCTGCATTCAGCAATATCAGGGCAAATGGACTAATCGCCATTTCTCTGGAAGAGGGAGATCAGCTGCGATGGGTACGCAGAGCTAGAGCCGAAGATAGCATTATTATCGGGTCGCGGCTGGGCATGGCGATTCACTTTAGAACGAATCACGAGCAACTGCGTCCCCTGGGTCGAGCAACGCGGGGTGTGAGGGCGATGGCTCTCAAGAAAGGGGATGAACTTATCAGCATGGATATTCTTCCCAGTCAAGTTGTTAATAACATCACTGAGGTAACTGAGGATGACTCCGCTGAGGATGCCCCTATCCCAGCTGGTTTAGGCCCCTGGGTGTTAGCAATCACAACGGGTGGATACGGCAAGCGAGTGCCCGTGTCTCAGTTCCGCTTGCAAAATCGAGCGGGAATGGGTTTACTGGCGACCAAGTTCCGCAAAAAATCTGATCGCTTGGCTGCCCTGCATGTTGTGAATGAGGATGATGAGCTAATGATGGTGACAAGCCGAGGCATTATCATCCGTCAGGCGATAAATGCTATTTCTCCTCAATCTCGGATGGCAACAGGAGTGAGGGTGCAGCGGTTAGATGAGGATGATGCGATCGCAGCTGTTGCTTTAGTTCCCCCATCAAATGGGGAAGTTGAGGAAATAGAGGAGGTTGAATAATACGGAATCCGCTTCTATAACTGTTTTATTTTCTAAGAGTGGGGCAAGGGGACAAGGAAGCAAGCCAAAATCTAGAATTGATTTATGCGATCGCTTCTAAAGACTTTCTCGCCTAACTGGGCTGTAAACATGGGGCAAACCTTTGGTTTGCCCCTAATGTTGGCTTTCGGCGGTGGCATTTTGATGGGGTTTACCACCGCACCTGTTTCCGCTTGGCCTTTGGCTTGGGTGGCATTAGCGCCCCTCTGGTTTTTGGTAGTTAAGAGTCAGATCTTAGGAATCAGGAAAACACCCCTAACTTTTGCCTTGGCCTGGGGATTTGGCTACCACGGCTTAGCCCTGTTTTGGATTACTGGCGTTCACCCGATGACGTGGATGGGTGTTCCCTGGTTGGCGAGTTTAGCGATCGCACTCTTCTGCTGGTTATTTATCACCTTCTGGGGAGCCGCCTTAGTCGCTATCTGGGCAAGTTGTTTATTCTGGGTGAATCAAAAGTCTAAACTCTCACCTGGGATGCGCGTGTTAATAGGAACAGCGCTATGGTGTGGTTTGGAAGCTGTTTGGAGTAATGGTCCCCTGTGGTGGAGTTCTCTTTCCTATACCCAAAGTCCGCACAACTTGCTGATATTGCATCTGGGGCAAATATCGGGTCCCTTGATGGTGACAGCAGCTATTGTGGCGGTGAATGGGTTAATTGCGGAAGCTTGGATTAACTACAAAGAGGCGAAGGCACAGGTAGGAGGGCAGGGAAGAAAGAAAATTAACATTCTCGCCCACTTTTTAGTAATTCCCAATTTCAGGTACTTAAGCATTGCAACTGGTTTAATAGTAGGTTTACACCTCATAGGGTTGGGACTGTACACCCGTCCTTTAATTCAACCGCCAGCAACAGCATTAAAAGTGGGAATTATTCAAGGCAATATTCCCAATGAAATTAAGCTTTACCCAGGCGGATGGCGTCGTGCTATAGAGGGCTATACCAGCGGTTATCAAACTTTGGCAGAACAAGGAGTTAATGCAGTTCTTACTCCTGAAACAGCTTTGCCATTTACCCTAGATGAATTAAGGCGCGGATCTTTCTACTCAGCCGTTTTAGAAAAAGGTGTTTTGGCTTGGGTGGGAGGATTTGGAGAACAGGGGCGTAGTATTACAAATAGCTTGTTTACGCTCACTGGTACTGGCGAACTTTTCAGCCGCTACGACAAAGCCAAGCTAGTACCTTTGGGGGAATATATCCCGTTTGAGCAATTCTTGGGAAGTTTTATCGATCGCCTTTCCCCTTTAGACGCTCACTTAATTGCTGGTTCGCGATCGCAAGTATTTGATACACCTTTTGGTCGAGCCATTGTCGGTATCTGCTATGAGTCGGCTTTTGCGGAGCATTTCCGACGTCAGGCAGCTTTGGGGGGACAATTTATTCTCACAGCGTCTAATAATGCTCACTATAGTAGAACCATGCCCGCACAACATCATGCCCAAGATGTGATGCGGGCAATTGAGAGCGATCGCTGGGCAGTAAGGGCAACTAATACAGGCTACTCAGGCATCATCGATCCCCACGGCAGAACCCGATGGCTATCTGGCATTAACACTTATGAGATTCATGCAGCTACGGTTTATCGGCGACAAACTCAGACGTTGTATGTGCGATGGGGAGATTGGCTAACACCGGGGTTGTTGATTTTTGCAACAATTGTTTGGTTCCTAGGAAGACGTTATTAATAAATTTTCTACGAACTATTGCTCTTACATCAATTCCCTTACTTCCCCTGCTCCCCTCTGTTAGGATAAAATTGCTATTGGGCAGGGTTTGGCTATGCTGGGACAGGAATTAAAAGGTCGCTACAAAATAATCCAAGCCCTCAGAGCGGGGGGATTTGGTCAAACTTATATTGCAGAAGATACACAGCGCCCCGGTACACCTAAGTGTGTCGTCAAGCATCTCATGCCTGCGACTAATGACACCAAGTTTTTAGAAATAGCTAGGCGCTTATTCAAAACAGAAGCCCAAATATTAGAAAAAGTCGGCAGGCATGACCAGATTCCCCAGTTGCTTGCTTATTTTGAAGATAACAAAGAGTTTTACTTGGTACAGGAGTTCATTGAAGGGTATCCATTAAATGAAGAACTGCTACCTGGAAAAAAACTACCTGAAGCCCAAGTCATTGCTATTTTACAAGATGTCTTAAGAATACTGGAATTTGTTCATGGTCATGGTGCGATCCACCGGGACATCAAACCCAACAACATCATGAGGCGAAAACAAGATGGCAAGTTAGTTTTGATTGACTTTGGAGCGGTTAAAGAAATTCGCACTCAGTTAGCAAATTGTGGAGAACAAAGTATGCTCTCCACAATTACGGTGGGAATTGGTACAGGTGGCTACATAGCGCCAGAACAGGCATTAGGTTATCCTCGATTCAGTAGTGACATCTACGCCTTGGGTATGACTGCTATCCAAGCTCTGACTGGTTTATCTCCTATGAAGTTACCAGAAGACGTTGATACAGGTAACATAATCTGGCAGAACCGAGTACAAATCAGTGGAGAACTGGCCGCAGTTTTAGACAAAATGATTTGTAGGAACTTTTCTCAGCGTTACCACTCGGCAGCAGAGGTTTTAGAGGCTCTCAACAACATAGTAAGTTTCGGAGTTCCCAACGTAGTTTCGCCGTCTAGACCCCTCAGTACTCCTTCAGGTCAGGTTCATAATAGTAAATTTAGTATATCCACCGAGTTACAAGCAAAACTAGAAGAAATTCTGGGGGAAGCCATTGGCCCGATGGCTAAGGTAATACTAAAACAGGCTCTAAACCAAGCAATTACGCCTGAAGATTTGGTTGAGCGTCTAATAATTAATATTCCTGTTAACCGACAAGCTGAGTTTCGTACATCTGCTCAAGCTATTATTGTGATCGCGCTCAAGGCACACTACGCGAACACAGCTTTTAACACTCAAGTTAATTTTTCCACCTCAGCCGTTCCTCCTCCTACTAAAACAACATCTTCAACTGTCCCATTAAGCCAACTCGATCCAGCTTTTATCCGTCGTTGTGAGCAAGAGTTGAGCAATTTAATTGGTCCCATGGCTGCCTTTATCTGCAAGCGCACTCTTACCCAAAATCCTGGACTTTCGCCAACCCAACTTGTAGAAGCTTTGGCAGCACAAATTCCTAACCAACAACAGGCACTTGAATTTAGGCGTATTTTATTTTCCTAAATACTTGGCATGGTGAACGAGGTATGGAACCGAATCAAGATTTGGAAGCGTTAACGCAATTGGCACATTTGCAACCGTCTGAGGTCGCCCGTACATTAGCACTAGCTCTCAAACGTGCGTTTGAGAATGATGACAAAGCAGAGTTAATTCGCCTAGCATCAATAGTAAAAGACCTTGCACAACCACTAACACCAGAATTTGAGCCGCTACTTTTTTACGCTCGAGGTGTTAAAAATTGGGCTTATGGTGACATTATAGGCGCAATTTCTGAGTTCAGGTTTTTAAGGCAATCTGCTCATACTTTTAGATTAGGATGTTATTCTGTAACTTTAAGCAAGAGGTATGGCTGTTTAAAAATTACTGATATCTTGCTAGATATGCCACCAGAAGTTTTTGGGCAAGTAATTGTTTATTCCTCTGGCGGACACTTCAGCACGCTCCGTACTCGTTTCACTGATGCTGAAATATTGAAAACATCCCTTCAGCAATTAGGTTTCATAGTTAAAACAGATGCCTATGTGAGAGGTTACATGGGACAACGAGTTCGTGCTGATGTCGTAGCAATTCTCAAAGGCGAGTATGACTTAGGCTGGAAGCGCAACTCCGATGGTGTCTTTGACTTGATAGGTGACCTCGGAGGTGTGTCTGATTTATACAACCAAACCGAACTTATTAACTCCATTATCCAACAGTACGCTATCAACAATACCTTAACAAATGAACACCCCCAAACCTAGCAACCCACCAGCAGAAAACCCTGACTTCGCTAGCTCCCAATTTTCTCCTACAAGTCCTTATCCCTCCGGTTTCCCAGCAGCGACTTCTCCTGAAGGTGATATTGGTGAACGTGTTGCCATAGAAAGAGCACTTCTTATGGCTCCCACATACGGAGAAAGTACCCCAACAGTTATCAGTGCTAATTTAATGACCTATAAAGAGGCTATGCAACTAGGCCCAGAACCCTTGTCAGTGTCAGAAGAACATCCACGTTCTAACATTCCGGTTCGTTTAGTGATTTTGACAGGTGCTTTTAAAGGAAGGAGTCGTCCCCGTGGAGTAACAAATACCCCTACTTTCACAAAAGCTCATATTATTTTACGGGCTGCCGATGGTTTAATGTTAGGTGAATGCCTTTGTCTTGAGTAATGCCGTTGGCGGTAGTGGTCTTCCACGATGATTGAGCTAACTTGCCTTTACTATGCCGCTAGCCTAACAGTAGGGTTATAGGTTAATACAGCTCAGTTAACGCATTTCACCTTTCTTTCTTCTTTGTGTCTTTGTGCCTTTGTAGTTCAAACTAGCAGTAATTAAGAATATTCTGCCCTTCCTTTAGCTTTACTTCTGATTACATTTAAAGGATATATAAATTCCTAACTTCCACCTTGATTTAGCATATTCATAGCCAATTGTAGACTTACTTTCATCCGGTTAAATGAGGCTGCTAATACACCTATTTCATCATTGGACTTATGCTCAAATTCTGCATCCAGATTACCAGTACTTACATCTTTAGCCACTTTAGACATCTGCTTTAGGGGTTTAATAACAGTATGTCTTAGTAAAAAATTAACTAGAAGAATTGCTACAGTAAAAATCCCAATTAAAATTCCCATCAACAAGGATAATGAGCGCCGCGAATTATTAACTACATCACTTGCTGGAACTGACATAATTTGAGCAGCAACGATTTCATTGAGCTTCCAACCAAAACCATTTTCTCTACCATAGGTAGCTAGCTGACTCTTAGGCGCAGCTTCGGGAGTACTATGACAGCGTAGGCAACTTTCTTTGGAAATAGGCAGAGGACGAGCAACATAAAAAAGATCTCCGCTAGGAACGGAACGAAAGCCAGTTATTTCCTTTAGCCCTGATTGATTGCGAAAATTATCAACTATTTTTGTCTCAAACTCGTCAGCTTTATCTCTGGGGTTGGTAGGGTTGAGAGTCGCTTCTTTGTAGAAAAAATTACTATATTCCTCTTTGGTTCTGAGATTTTCAAAAACTTCTCGTGCTGAATATGCAGGCACTGTTTGCGGCAAAAACTGTTCTTCTGTATCTAATCTAGGAGTTAACTCTGGATTAACTTGGGTATTAGTATAATTACGGACTGAATTCATCGTTTCTAGCAATATCAATGCTTTGGAAGTCACATAATCTTCGGCACTGCGATTTAGAATTGTAGATAAAGCCCAACCGCTGAGTGATACCCCACCGACAAAAATTAGCAGTAACAGTAAATTAAACTTAGCCCCTAGCTTAAGATTATTTAACATTTTGTATAAAATTGAAACATAATTTTGAAAAGGTTCTATACTTAAAGCCTTCTCCAAGTATATATATTTATCCCGCATAGTGTAAAGTAGTTGAGCGATCGCGCAGCGTGTTGCTCAAGCTATTATTGCCACTATCTTTATACCTATGCTTTCACGTCGTCTATTACTATTACAAATTCTCTTAATTTTAGCGAGCTGTGCAAAAGAAACACGCACCCAGCGGGGAAAAATAATTATTGGGTTAGTTAGTTACGGGGAAGGGATTCGTTCGGTTGATCAATTCGCTCCTTTTAGCAATTATCTAGCTACCCAGCTAAAAATATTGATTGAGGTAGAACCTGCTTATAACGAAGTTAAAGCTATTGAACAGATCAAAAGGAGAATCTGGTCATTGGTTTTTGCCCCTCCTGGACTAGCAGCTATTGCCCTTGCTAAGGAGCAATACTTGCCACTTTTTCCAATAGAGGGAATTAATAATTTACGCTCAATAATAGTGGTACTTCAGGACAGTCCTTTGCAAAAACTGGCTGATATAGCAGGTAAAGTAGTTGCCCTTGGTCAAGCAGGTTCTGCTACAGGATATTATCTCCCCATCTACAACCTTTACGGTATGGCTCTGGCAGAGGTGCGTTTTGCACCCACACCCAAAACTGTTCTGGAATGGATTGAGAAAAGAGAGGTGGCAGCAGGAGCATTGTCTAAAGCTGAATTTGACCGCTACCGTTCTGAATTTAGTAAAGCAAAGTTTCGTATTCTTTACACAGATCCACACAATATTCCTCCAGGATCTGTTTTAGTAGGACCAACAGTAGAGCGTAACTTACAGGAGCAAATCCGTAAGGTTATGAAAGCAGCTTCTCCAGATATAGCCCAAGCAGCAGGTTATATACCTAATGCCAATGTTCCTGACTATAAGTATTTAATTCAGGTAGTAGAAAGAGTTAGACCGATCGCCGAGCGAATCAAACAAAAGCCAGCTCCTTTATATGAAGAAACGCGGAAATCTGGTGCTATATAGTGAAATATAGCAATTAGCTAATTGCTATATTTCTGTAAAACTACAAAGCGTGTTGTGCATTCGCGATCTGGACATCAGCGTACTTCCAGGCTTGATTGAGCTGCTGCTGCACTGCCTGGGCTGCTCCTATCTTGTTCTGCGATCGCAGACTTTCTGCCAGCCCGTACAGCGACCAGCCATTGTCGGGATAAATCTTCAAGTCTTCCCGATAAATTTTCTCTGCCTCCGCAGGACGACTGGCTTGCAGCAATACGGCTCCCAAGGATTGGCGCACTGGATGATACCAATCCGCAGGCTCAGTATAGACCAGAGCATCTTCGAGTTGGACTGCCTTTTCTAAATGAGCGATCGCTCGATCGTAATTCCCCTGTTTTGCCGCCAACTCCCCGGCTAAGACTTGAGAGGAAATATTCAAAATGTCTGTAGTGGCATTGAAACCCCAGATTTTGATTTCCTTTAGTTTAGGCTCGGCGGCGATCGCTTGCAGTTGCTTTAATTCTTGAGCAGCTTGATTCAGTTGACCTTGATCAAGGAACGCCAAACCCCGCACATAGTGCCAAACACCAGTTGGATATTTGAGATCTGACGCTGGTGCTGCTGTTGCCAAGATTTGATCCCACTGACCAAATCGAGCATAGGTAAACAGGGGAACAGTGTAATAGTGCTGCAACGAGCCAGCTGCATCCGGTTGGCGCATCATTTTTGGATCGACTTTTGCCGTCTGCAACGCCGCGTTCATCGCCACCTTACTTTGTCCGGTCATCAATGCTGCAAACCAAAGGAAGTGATGGTTATGGGGCATATAGCCGAGCTGATAAATCCCCTGGTCATGAGAAGTTGCTGCATAGGCATCGTCTGCGGCAATTCCACGTTGATTCGAGAGTACTGCATCGTGATATTTGCCAACTCTAATATAGATATGCGATGCCATGTGAACTAGATGCCCAGAACCAGGAACGAGCGTCATTAAGCGATCGGCAGAGGCAATACCAAGTTCTGGACGCACTTTCTCTACAGCATGGATGTAGTAGTGGTTGGCACCAACATGATTAGGATTGCGCTTCAGCACTGATTCTAAAATCGCCATAATTTCGGCACCTTCTGGCTTCAGGTTGCCCTTGTTATCCCAGTAATCCCAAGGTGTTGTATCCATCAAGGCTTCAGCGAAGAGGGTAGCAGCATCTAAATCATCTGGATAGCGTTCGACAACTTCCCGCATGGCATTAGCATAGGCAATATCCAACGGTTTGCGGTCTTCAACGGGCGTTTTGGTATAGCGTTGTGCGAGAGCTTGAATATAAGCGCGTTCATTAGCGCTGGCATGGGGACTTAATTCCAGTGCTTTCTGAACAGCTTGCCACGCTTCAGATATTGCTTCAGCTTCCATCGGCGCGTTGATATTGGGTCCTAAAACATATGCGAGTCCCCAATAGCACATAGCGCAGTTAGTATCCTGTTTTGCTGCTTCTTTGAATAAACGGGCTGCCGCAGCATGGTTAAATCCGTAAGTCAGGGTGAGTCCTTGGTCGAAGTAGCGTTGGGTGAGTCTCGACTTGGTGGAAATTGGATGCTGGTGATTACCCAGGTTCTCAAAGAGCGGGACTTTGCCTTCCTCTGAAGGATGCATCGCGTGATGGGCGCTGGGCTGATGGGCGATCGCCTGATTGGATGTTACCTGGTAATAGCTTAAGATTCCAATTGCAACAATTAGACTAAAAGCAAATAGCTTACGATAATTCATAAAACCTCCACAGGTGAATTGAAGACCAATAGACATCTCCAGAAATTCAATGTGCTAACCCTTGAACCCTTGTAGAGACGCGAAATTTCGCGTCTCTACATTCTTGCCCTTATGCTTCAACAGGGTGGCGCCACATTCCAGTCATTGAATACGTATCACTCACCTGAATCGAGCAGTTTTTCTGAAAACCATGCCGCTGATAAAATGAGATATTACGAGGGTTTGATGACACAAGGTAACAACCCACTTTTTTTGTATCAGCGCAGTTGAGGGCTGGTAGTAACAAACTGCCTCCGATGCCTTTTCCTCGCGATTGAGCTAGAACTACTATCCACAGGACTTCACTGCGAGGGGTAGTCGGTTCGTTGGCACCGACCTTGTTTGCCAATTGCTCGAATTGCTCTGCTGCCTCTAATCCACCGAAATGTGAGGCAATAGACATAATTTCGGCAAGCATTTCTTCAAACTGAGCGTCGAAAACTGACACTTCAGGAGGGTACCAAATACTAACTCCCTGCGATTCTGGAGCCAGAACAACTTCACCCCGCTTAACTCCATCAGCAACAAACGGTTGAAAGAAAGCATTCAAAGCTTGAAGTCTGGTTTCATACTTCGGAAAAATCAAGGAAAACATTGGGTCTTCAAGAAATCCTTGGGCGAGAATTTTTGCTGTTTTCTGGATTTCTTGCTCAGAAATTCTCGACAAATTGCCTTGAGATTTTACATTCAGTTGAATCGTAGACATGGTTTATTACCTCTCGAATTAAAGGTTAGAAGAACATTCAGGACAAATGGGATAGAAGGCTCAGTTAGAACCAATCTGGGTAGATCAAACTTGGTAGAACACCCACTAAAGGCACCACAAGCATCATTAATTGCTCGTCAATTGCCAGAAATAAGGTTGAGTAGTAAAGGAGAAGTTAGCTATACAAGCGATAGAACCGGAAGAAGAAGTTATCGATTGGCAGAATTTCGATGTCCTGGAATCCGGCTGCCTGGGCGTAGTTCCACAAGGTATCGGTTCGCATCACTGTTCCCGTTCCACCACAGTGGCAGTCTCCTCCGTCTGCCATACAAACGGGCAAGCAGTGCAACACGCTCCAGCCATACATCATCCACTCGACATCATTGCCACTAGCCGTAAAGCGATCGCCTACTCGCTCATCAGCAATCAGTACAGCACCGTCTTCACCAGCCAGGTGGCGCATCGTTTGCAAAGCGGCGACGGGATTACCGATGTCATGAATACATTCAAAGGCAGTTACTAAGTCATAGTGTCCGCGCAGACTTGGATCGCTGGCATCCCGTTGCTGAATGCGGACGCGATCGCTCAATCCTGCTTGCTGCACGTTAATTTGTGCCAGTTCTACTGAAGGTGCATCTAGGTCGTAGCCATCCACCTGTACATTGGGATAGGTTTGGGCGATCGCAATACTCGACCAGCCAGCACCGCAGCCAATATCAGCAATTCGGGCAGGTTCGGCTTGCAGACGGGCATGGACATCGGGCATTGCTGGAAACCACTCGGAACCCAACTGCTTGAGAAACATGGAACGGTTTATTCCCGCCTGTCCTTCTCGAAATTCCTTGCCGTATTCGCTATAAGGAACTCCACCACCATTGCGATAGGCATTGAGTAATTGCTCCAAGGGGCGGGTTGCACCGACAAACACATAACTCAGTGGAGTTAAATAATCCAGGCTATCGCGCTCGGTCAGGACTTCGATATGCCCGTCGGGTAAGCGGTATCGTCGTACCAACGGTGATGCATCTTCATTTTGAACTTCTAGGATACCTGCGACGGTTTGCTGCTCTAGCCATTCGCGCACGTAGCGCTCTTGAGTTCCGGTGCGAGCTGCCAGTTCTGGCGAGGTTAAGCCAATGCTCTCGGCTAATGCTCGGTAAAAGCCAAGGCGATCGCCAATATAAATCGTAAACATATCAAAGGTGCCGGATGCAGATTTCAGTAACCGCTCCATGAAGGCTTCTTTCTGCTGCTGGGTATTGGATGATGCGATCGTTGTTGTCATAACCTGCTCCTTGTTTTCTCTTGTGTGTTGACACCACGTTAGAGCAGGTGGCGATCGCAAACCGTTCCGAAAGCGTTCGGGAAGCGTTGTGATTGGTTTAAATGGGTAAAGTTTGACTAGGGGCGATCGCGATGATCTAGGAGTTTCTGCAAACGTTGTTCCACAGAAAGCAGAATAGTTAACCTTTCAGCGTAATTGCATTGAAAGAGGTATTAGACTATTCGATATTTTCTGTTAGTACTTAAGATAAGTATCTGAGAACCCAAAACTCTGGCTTTTAAGCATTAAGAACAAGTCGTCAAACGAGTGGCACACTGTTCCTCCCGTGCTAGCCATCCCACAATTCCTTTATACTCAACTTTTGCCCACGAACCGTTACAACCTAAAAGCTTGAGGTCAGTGCGGGCGGGAATTCTGCCTACGGCTCGGCTTTGAGTGGTTGCATTTGCGTAAATGTTGACACTTTTGGTCTCGTAGCCGCGAGTGCTGGTACCTAAAAGGGAAGCAGCAACCCATCCCCCATTTCCTTGAAGCTGAATGTTTGGTTCGCTTTCAACTTTGCCGAGCTGCACCCAGCCTCTTTGTGAAGCAACTAACTCAGCACTCGCTTCATCGGTGGTTGTAGGCAATTTTCCGATAATTTTGTAGTTGACGCCAGGGCCAGAACGCACGTTTACCCCTTGCGGGTCTTTGTCGATCACATAAGCAAAAATGTTACAGGCTTGGAACGAAGAAGTAGGGAAGCTTGGCTTATTCTGAGCTACGAGAGAAGAGTTGGCTTTTGAGGATGTTGCCTTTGCTAAAAGCGTTGATGCCCAATTTATATCTTGGTATGCCATCAGGCTACTAATTAGCACTGTTGCAAACAGCATTCTTTGAGGGGGTTGCATAGCTAAGTATCGTTTCATAACATTTATATTTTAAATTTAATAAGTATTTAGTATTATGTGAAGGGAAAATTATAACCAGTTCCTAAAAAGCTTTGTCTCGGTGCGATCTGCTGCCGCTAAACTCAACCGTTAACCTCTATGGTTGCAAAATTTCAGTCGTATAAAAGCGATCGCACGCAATTCCATTTCGGCGATAAAACTCCCGAATTGCTTGCCAGCCAAGAGAAGCGTCACTCGGCTCCCCGCTTATCTGCATCTTGCATCCCGTGCTTCCGTCAGCAATGGCAATTGCCCCCTTGGAAAGCCCCCCATGACCCAATGGTATAACGAGGATCTCGCCTACATTCATGATGTTGGGTTTAGAGATTACGCGCTGAAATCTGCGCCGGGAATTCTGGAAATCCTCAAACATAGCCAAATCCCAACTGGGTTAGTTGTGGATTTGGGCTGTGGCAGTGGACTCTCGGCACAGGCACTGCATCAAGCAGGCTATCAGGTGCTGGGGATTGATATTTCTGAAGCGATGATTGCGATCGCCAAAACCCGAGTACCAACCGCTGAGTTTCGGGTGTCATCACTTTTTACCGTCGAAATTCCCTCCTGTGCTGCGGTGATTTCCATTGGGGAATGTCTAAGTTATCTGTTCGATGCCAACTCTGACTTGGTGCTAAATTCGCTATTTCGCCGCATCTATCATGCCCTTTCACCAGGCAGTGTATTCATCTTTGATGTCGTCGTTCCAGGACAAGTGCCTCCCGATGTGATCGCAAAAAGTTTTACGGAGGGGCAGGATTGGATTGTCCTCGTCGAAAAGCAAGAAGATCGAACTGAGCAAATTCTCACCCGTCGGATTATTACTCTGCGGCAGGTTGGTGACCTCTACCGACGCACCGACGAAGTCCATCGTCAACGGTTATTCAATGCAACAACATTGGCTGAAGAATTGAATCAAATTGGATTTCAGGTGGAAATGATGGATCGCTACGGGCGCTTTAACTTGCCCCCTGCTCGTGTCGCATTCGTCGCCCGTAAACCAATAGACCTTTCCGGAAATTAAACTTCAGCCACGGTGGTAGAAGAAGTCCACATTAATTATCACAGATGTCTAATAAAAATTCTGGGAACGATATCGGATCGCTTTGGGAACGGTTTCGGATCGGTCTTGTGAATATCTTGATCAATAGACAACTGATGTTCCTAAGTTAAGCATAAGGAGGTTATATGACTACCATTGCAATTCCAAAATATAGTTACTCATCTATTTTGAATGACGCTGCCAAGATCGGTTGGCGGGTGCAGGATTTGATTGGTGCCGACAAGCCTTTAGATTTCACCAAACCCTTTTTACCTGAGGCGATCGCCCATACACAAGCAATCTCCTGTCTAGCCCCGGATGAGCAATTAACGCTGAATCACATTCGCGGTAACAGCTATCTGCATCTATTTGGTCTAGTTGAGGAGTTCATTCTGCCCTTGGTGGTGAATCATGTGCAGTTCATTGGCTGTGACAATATCGAGGCGGCACAGGCTTACCTAGGTTTTGCTGAAGAAGAAAGCAAGCATATCCACCTGTTTCGCCAGTTTGCAGCGGCATTTGCAGCGGGGTTTGGGTTCCGTTGTGGCGTGATTGGTCCACCGAAAGCGATCGCCGATTTCGTCTTACAGCACAGCCCTCTTGGGGTGGCATTGGTGACCTTGCACATTGAGTGGATGAGTCAGCAGCACTTTCTCGATAGCGTTCGCAACCACCATGGTGAATCGCTCGATCCACAGTTTTGCAGTCTGCTGAAACATCACTGGCAAGAGGAAGCCCAACACGCCCGTCTGGATACTCTCATGGTGCAGGATCTAGCTAAAACACTGGATTCTGCTGCGATCGAGGCGGCGATTGATGACTATATCGCCATCATTCAGTACCTCAACGAAGGATTGAAAGCCCAGGTGCAACTTGACATTGCCAGTCTTGAGCAGGCGATCGGACGGACATTAGCGGCGACAGAACGCGACGAAATCCGGGAAATTCAGGAGTTGTCTTACCAGAAGGCGTTTCTCGGTTCTGGCATGACCCACCCCAACTTTGTGCAAACCGTACAGGATTTGAGTGCCACCGGGTACGCTCGAATTTCAGCGATCACCAAGGCTTTTTCCTAAAGTAACAGCTAACAAAGAAACAAAGTGGCTGCATCCATTCAACAAATTCAATTGTCCTTTTATCAACTAAATCAAGGAGTTTGATCATGACTACACAACAAGTGCAAACCATTAACGGCGTTGCTCCCAGCGAATTGCAAGAAATGATCGATGCCGTCTCACAAGATGTTTCTCAAGGTCAAATGGCTTTCCATGCAACCACATCTTGGGTGGACGGTACTCGATCGGAGACGCGAGTGAAGTCATTTGAGTGGGCTGGACAGTCCTATGCCCGCGACTTCACCTTGACGATCGACGAGCCTGAGGAAATCGGTGGTACGAATATGGGACCGAATCCGCAGGAAGTGTTGCTGTCAGCTTTGAACGCCTGCCTTGTAGCTACCTTTGTCAATTTATGTTCAATGCAAGGAATCGAGCTGGAGAAGGTAGAAATTACCAGTACTGGCAAGCTGGATTTGCGTGGCTTCTTTAAGCTAGATGAAACGGTTCCGGCAGGTTATGAAGATCTACATTGGACATTAAATGTGAAGGGTAACGCCACACCCGAACAATTCCAGCAAGTGTATGAGGCAACCATCTCCATGTCTCCCAACTTCTGGAACCTAGCGCATCCTGTACCCATCAGACCTGAATTGCAAGTAGAAGTGTAGGACTAGTCCCATTGGGAAAGGGGAAAAGGATGAATAACTGACCTAGATAATCATCCTTTTTCTACACTCCTTGCCCTTCTTCAACCTTTAGGGTTGCAAAATTTCAGCCGTCCAGACGCGCTCGAAGGGAATTCCAGTTCGGCTATAGGACTCGCAAATGGCTTCAGGATCTGGTGTTTGCACCTCACAAATAGTTCGCCGCCGATCGAGCGACACTAGGGAGCGAATCCACTGCACCCCCCGTTCCTGGTAGCAAGGTAGGATCAGATTGTGACCAGCATTCCAATCATCTTCAGTCAAGGGTGGATAGGTGCCTTCTACAACAGCCAATGTTGTTGAATCGTTCTCAATGGGTGCTGGCGCTTCCGGTTTACGAATTTCCGCCGCCCAGATTCGCTCAAATTGGACTTTCGCTTTACGCAAAGACTCTCGTACAGATTCAGCATCTGGTGCTTCAAAGATGCAAATCATCCGACTGCGATCGCACCCCAGCCAAGAAAAGCACCACTCGACGCCTCGCTCTTGCAGACAGGGCAAAGCCCGCTCATCTGCCTCTTGCATCTCAGCTTCCGTCAATGGGGGATCGTAGCTACTTTCCTTAACGATAAGTGTCATAGTTGCCTCCGGGTAAATGATTCAATATTCCATCATTTGAGCCAGGTTGCGAATTGCTTTCTGGGCGCGATCGCTCAAATTATGCTCATCAATATTATTTTGGAGATCTCGAAACTGTGCGATCGCCTGCTGGTGTTGACCGTAAACCCAAGTACTCTGGATGACAATTGTCCAGGCAAGCGCAATCTTACTAGGGTGATGGAGCGGTTCAGCCATAAGTCGAGCTTCCTCGGCACGAATCTTTGCTAATTCAATCCGCCCAGTATCTAGATCCCGCTGTGCCGCACCAATTAGAATATACGCCAGCATGCGTTTGGCATCAATTTGTCTTAAAGTCAGCAGTGCCTGCTCCAGCGCCGACTCTGCACCAATCTGTTGCAATCGGTAACGAGCTAAAGCATCAAGTGCGATCGCAAATGGTTTCTCACTACCTTCACCGCTCATCTTGGCGGCAACACTGTTCATCTCATGGCAATAAGTGAGGGCATTTGTTGGTTCTCCTGCTTCCAGTTCCAACATTGCCAAATACCTTAATGTTGAGCACTCGCGCCAATGGTCTTGTTCAGCTTGGGTAATTTTCCATCCCTGAATCAGCAGTTGCCGTGCTGCATCAAAGTCCGCTCGGTGATAATACACGCACCCTAACCCGATAGAAATATCAGCTAGCTCCAATCCGACTCGTTCAGCCAAAGATTTAGCTTCCAGCAGCAGGGCTTCGGCACGGGGCATTTCCCGTTCAATCTCGCTAAGGCAAGAGCCTGTATACGCCAGCATCCGTGCGGT
>JAHHGU010000030.1 GCA_019359765.1 Aphanothece sp. CMT-3BRIN-NPC111 | reverse complement strand
AGGTACGCGCAAAATCCAAGCATTTTTCGTGCCGTGGACTTTCTCTAGACGTTGGTTGCACTTCGTACCGTCACTATTGGGAATCAAGCGGCTGAGAATGATTACCTTCGGCTCAAAACCCAGGACATCTAAGCCAGCTAAGGATAGATCTTCTTGTAGCTGTTTTTCTAAGCTTCTGGCTTGGTCGAGGACGTAGACTACCTGACCCCCTGTGTCCGGTCGCCCCAAAACGCCTTCTTGCCCAAACCAACCGTGAATAGATACCAGGACGATCCTAAAGATCATCGGGATGCGGGAAAGAAAGGCTTCTAAGGTTTGGTGATCTGGGGAGTCGATGAGTTCATCAAGAATCTCTAGGCTTTCCTGCACGCGACCTGCGGTGTTGCCCCAACCCGGTTCAAACCCCATGAGTTGCAAGACAAAACGCAACCTATCAAAGGGTTCGTCGTCTGGGCGATCGCTTACAAAGGTGAGCGCTTTCTTGATCTGCTCGGACAAATGCTGTGGCGATTTAATTCGCTCATTGATCATCAACTGACTGCCGTTGTACCGATGGATACGCAGGAAACTAAATAAAGCTTCCTGACCTTGCTGAGGATCTTGAAACAACTTGCTAGACAGATAACGGTTGAGATATTGCACCCCCTTGCCGATGTTTTTGGGGTCGCGAATTGTGGGGACATAGTCATAAAATGGCTGGAAATCGAGTTCTAGCAAGTCCCCTTCGTTGGGATGGGAACGGTTGACGAAGCGATCGCGCACATCCAGAAGTTCCTGCACCGTCATGTGTTCTAAGGTTAAATCTTCTGTAAGCCGATAGACTTCTTCAGAGGCAATCTTGGGCCGGATGATCAGGCAGAGGTTTCCGTCTTCTCGAATAATTTCCTGAGTGTAGTAAATTAATTTACCTAAATTTGAAGACAGATAAAACTGTTCAGGCTTCTGTTTATTGGCGCAATACTCGGCAAAAGCAGTGAGAATATCGTTACGCAGTAAGTATTGCTTTTCTTGATGGCGCAGATCGCTGGCGAAATCGCGGAGATCGCTTCTTTCGTCACTGTCAAGAACAGCCTGGATCAGTTCGGACATAGCAGCTCCCTAAATACCAAGTTAATAGTTTGACACAAACTAAGTTACAGAATGTTGCGGCAAGCCACCCTCCCTCTGGAGGATGGAGAGTGCTTAGTAACTAGCAGCGAGAATGCCCCTGCTAATTGCTAATTAATTGCCCATCACGCGCGGCGTAACTGTATTCAGCAACACCTTTAAATAATCACCCGTAGGGCAGAGGACGAGGGGGACAAGGGGACAAGGAGGCAAGGGGACAAGGGGGAGGAAAGGCGATCGTTAAAAGGCGTAGAGTTGCCCATATTTCTGCTTGATGTAGCTGATGAAGGGGTCAATGCTCAAGGGGCTGCCTGTCGCCTGTTCGATTAGTTCAGCCGCTGTGTACTTGCAACCGTGCTGGTAAATATTGGCTTTGAGCCAATCATGTAGGGTGCTGAACTTGCCTTGTTCAATTTGGGAGGGAATTTCTGGATGAGCCTTTAGCGCTGCCTCAAAAAACTGGGCACTCATTAGGTTGCCGAGGGTGTAACCCTGGAACATTCCCCCAATCATGTCAGTGTACCAATGCACGTCCTGCATTACTCCTTCGCTGTCGCTAGCTGGGACAATGCCCAGGTCTGTTTTATAGCGTTCGTTCCAAGCTGCGGGGAGGTCGCGCACTGCCAGCTTGCCTTCAAGCATTTCCAGTTCCAGTTCAAAGCGGAGCATAACGTGCAGGTTGTATGTTACCTCATCGGCGTCGGTGCGAATCAGCGATCGCTCCACCTTATTAATCGCCCGATAAAACGCCTCTAGGGAAATATTACCTAGTTGGTTGGGGAAAACAGATTGTAACTGAGGATATAAGAATTGCCAAAAACCGCGACTGCGCCCAACCAAGTTTTCCCATAAGCGAGATTGACTTTCATGGACACCCGATGATGTCCCATCTGCCAAAGGCGTACCTTCAAACTCTGTAGAAATGCCTTGTTCATACATGGCATGACCTGTTTCGTGGATACTGCTAAATAGTGCTTGAGCGAGATGATTTTCGTAGACACGAGTGGTGATGCGGACATCGCCTATGGAAAAGCTAGTCATGAACGGGTGCAGGGTTTTGTCTTGACGGCCTCGCTGCAAGTCATAGCCTAGTTGTTCTATGACTTTGTGACTAAAAGCTATCTGCTGGGCTTCTGGAAACACTTGGCACAAGCAACTATCATCTGCTGGTGGTTGGGAGGTAATTGCATCCACAATGGGAACTAGCTGTTCTCTGAGTTGGGAAAAGAGCGATCGCACAGATGATGCCTTCATTCCATAGTCGGAACTATCAATCAGGGGATCGGCGATATGCTCGTAGCCAGGGAAGAAGTTTGCTAACTCGCGGCTAAGTTCCAGCGTCTTTTCCAGGTAAGGTTGCACAGCGGCAAAGTTATTTTCTGGTCGTGATGAAGCCCAAGCGCCGTAGCACTCATTCCGGTGGCGAGAGAATTTAGCCATGAACTGGGCTGGCACTTGTACGGCGCGATCGTATAATCTGCGGGTGATGCGGATCAGGCTAGCTTCAGTGGAATCGTAAGGCAGACTTTCTTCGTAGGGGCGTAAGTCTTCCAGTAGTTGCCCGATAGCTGAATCAGTAAATTTTTCGTGGGAAATTTGCTGGAGGGTAGCGAGTTGCCGTCCTCGTGCAGCAGCACCACCGGGAGGCATATACGTTGCCTGATCCCAGTACAGCACTGAGGCAGCTGATTGAATGTCTCTGATTTCTGCGAGGCGGGTTTTTAGTTCAGCGAGTTTGGGTTCTGTCTTTTCCAGAGTTTGCATGATTTATAGCAATTAGCTTTTAGCAATTAGCTTTTAGCAGTTCCCCGTGAGAGCAGCACTTCTGGGTGCATAGGGTTGAGATCTATTGTCACTCTTCCATTATGGCGACTGCTATAAGCTGGTTTTCTCTAGTCCGTCTTGACGTTCCGGCGGAACGTCTCTCTACGATAGTTTGTAGGAAGTAACAAGTAGGGGCACGGCACTGCCGTGACCCTACTCATGTAAAATGCCTCTGGCAAGGGCGGCGGGGGATGAGGTTAAGCACTCTAGAATGCCACGTTTAGTTGAGCGGCAGATCAACTGTGAAGCAGGTTCCAGTGCGATCGCTTTGAACGCTAATTGAGCCTCCCAAATATTCTATTAGTTTCTTTACTAGCGCCAGCCCTAATCCCGTCCCGCCATGCTTCCAGGGATCGGCATTGGGAATACGGTAGAATTTCTCAAAAATGTGGGATAGTTCGCTCTTAGGAATCTCAACTCCAGTGTTGCTCACACTCAACAGCAACCTTTCCGATCTAGCACTGGCTGTAACGGCGATTTGTTCTCCTGGGAGGGTGTATTTTAAAGCATTATTTAGCAATTCTGTCAATACACGCTGCAAGCTGGATAAGTCAGTCGCGATCGCCGGTAGTTCAGGAGAAATATCAACCCGCAATAAAAGTTGTTGGTTTCGGGCACGTTCTTCAAAAGGCTCTACCACATGGGGAATCCAGTTTTGTAGCTGAATAAGTGTGAGAGCGGCGGGTTGAGTTCCTGCCTCCAGATGTTGCAAATCTAGTAAATCGTTAATCAAACTCATTTCTCGGTCGCACTCATCTTTTAAGATTTTAAAATAGCGCCTAAATTGGCTATTTCTTACCTGATGATTTGCCGTTTCTAAAGAGAATAAGCTATCATGATTACTGACCATTTCTAACATTTGAATAGCCATATTCATGTTGGATACAGGCGTCCGGAGTTCGTGAGAAACGGTACTTAGAAAATCATCTTTGAGACGATTAAGCTTTTCAAGTTCCGCCACTTGTGTTTGCGCTGCTTGGTACAGTCGGGCTTGTCTAATCGCGATCGCACATTGATTTGCCACCTGCTGCACCAATCTAATCTCTAATTCATTAAAAACATTATCTTTCTGCTTGAATACCCACAAGTCACCCAGCACCCCTCGGTCGTCAAAAATAGGGCAGGCCAGTATGCTCACCCAATTCCGGACAGCATGAAATTTGCAAAATTGAAAATACTGACCTTGCAACAGCTGACCGTAGATCTCAGGAAAGTCCACCAGTTGACGCACTCGACCTTGAGATGTAGGCATCGAAATCGTGTATTCGTAGCAGATAGTGGAAGTGCCTTGGGCAACATCATATAAAGCCGCATCGCAGCAGCCAACTTCCAGCCCTAAAGCTAACTCCTGCACAGCAGTTTGCAAAATTTGGCTTTCATCAAGACTATCGCGAACTTTGTCTGTTACCCTTTTGAGCATCGCTTCAAAGTCAAGCGCCTGTTGCAGCGCCCTCGTGCGTTCCTGCACTTGGTGTTCCAAGTTAGCGTTTAGCTGCTGCACCTGTTGATAAAGTTCAGATTGCTGGATCGCGATCGCCAGTTGAGCAGCAAAAGCACAAACCAACTCCACCTCTGAGTCTTGCCATTGGTAGGGACGGCCTTCCATTGATAGCATTAGGCTCCCCCAGAGGCTGCCTTGGAAGTGTAGGGGAACCAACAACCAAGCGCCAGGGAAGAGTGTAGCTAGAAACTTACTCACTTCGTCGCTGAGGGTGTGGGTATCATTGACCCGAACTACCTTTAACTGTTTAAGTTGGGTGGCTAGCGGATTGTCTACGTCTGTAACTTCCACACCCAAACGGCTCCACAAACCAGGGCGTTGTTGGTAATCTGCGACAACACGCCAAACTTGCCGATCGGGTATATATGGCAGAATTTTAACGCGGTCGATGTGCAACATCTGACCGATCTCTTGGGCAGCTGTGGCGAAGATATGCTCCAACTCTAAAGAGCTGCGAATCACACTTGTAAACCGATTCAAAGCTTGCTCTCGCTGGGCCTGCTGTTGCGTTTGTTTGTAAAGCTCAGCTTGCTGAATCGCGATCGCCAGCTGAGTGGCTAATGAAGAGAGCAAATCAATTTCTAGCTGCTGCCATCGCCTCGGTTCTGAGCAATGTTGGGCAATTAGTAATCCCCACAGCTCTTCCCCTTGCAGAATCGGGACTACCAAGTTAGCTCTGACTTGAAGTTGAGCCAGTAAATCGAGATGACATGGGTCTAAACCTGCTGTATAGATATCCTCTATAGCTTTAGTTCGACCGTGTTTGTAGAGTTGGACATAACCTTTCTCAAAGCAAGGCTCGTGTATTTTCCTTCCCAGGATAGAGAGCCAACCGTTAGCTACAGACTCTACTGCCACCACCCCAGTCCAGTCAGGTTGGAAGAAGCGGAAAATAATTACCCGATCGGTTTGAAGAAACTGCCGCACTTGGGCTACGGTGCTATTGAGAATTTCTTCTAGGTTTAAAGAGTGGCGGATGCGCTGCGCGATCGCACTCATTAATAGCTCTCGTTCAGTTTGCTTTTGTAGTGCTACTTCCCCTCGCTTGCGTTCGATGCACTGAGCAATTCCGTCCGCTATCGATGCTAATTGGGCAATAACACCTTCTGTAAGCGGTTGGCGGGCAAACATCGCCACCACGCCCACTACGCGCTTCTCTACAATCAGAGGGTAGCCCGCGAAGGCTATCATCCCTGCTTGTTTGGCCCATTCCCGATCTTTGATTTCGGGATCGTCTGGGACTGAGTTGCTCATGTGTGGCTGGCGGTTTTGGGCGATACGACCGATCTTCGAGTTTCCGACTGGCACGCGACTATAGGAACCGTCAATATTGGTGTACATTCCTGCACTAGCTTGTAACTCTAGAACGTTTTCCATTTCGTTGAGTGTCCAGATCCGGGCAAATGCCACATCAAGGTGGTGGACAAGAACCTTGACGCATTGCTGCAAAATTATTTGTAGGTTGTCGCTCTTGGCGAGAGCAGCGCTGATATCCGCACCTAATGCTGCCAAACGCGATCGCTCAACTAGTTCCTCTTCCCGCCGCTTGCGCTCGGTAATGTCGCGCACAATAACTAGGACTTCATCTCTCCCGCTGAGTACGATCCGAGCCTCGTAATCGCTTACTTTGCTATTGGTGAGAAGCTGATACTCAAAGATTTGTATTTCGTCCGTCGAGAATGCTCGCTCGACATAGTATATGGCTGGCTGGGCTACTTCTATAGGCAATATCTCAGCTATGTTTTTACCCAAAAATTCCTCAGCAGGTAAGAGGGTCTCGAAGTTTCTTGCCTGCTTACAGTCCACACAGGTGCCATTTTTGTTGATTCGCACGATCAAATCCGGTATGGCGTTTACCAGTGCCCGATTTGTTGCTTCGCTTTTGCGTAGTGCCTCCTGGGCCCGCTGGCGATCGCTAATGTCGAGGATAAAGGCAACACCCCGCTGTGGGGAGTTGTCCAAACAAGCACCACCAACCAAAACAGCTACACGGCTGCCATCAGAGCAAATATATTCTTTCTCGAAGGGACTACAAACGCCAGTAGTTGCTATTTCATCAAGAGCTATCTCATCCAAATAGAGATATTCTGCTGGAGTGATTTCTCTCCACGATAGTTTTCCTGCAAGCAGCTCCTCTCTTGTGTAACCCACCATCTGCAAAAATGCATCGTTGGTCTCTGAGATAGTGCCGCCAATATCCCAGAACAGGATACCAATCATATTTGAATCAGCTATGTGCCTGAAACGCGCTTCGCTCTCCCGCAGTGCCAACTCAATCTGTGCGCGGTAAGCAATCTCGCTTTGCAATTGCTGGTTGGCATTTTTTAATTGGGCTGTACGCTCTTCGACTCTGATTTCTAGCTGTTCATTAGCCTTTTGCAGCGCTGATTCTGCAAGCTTTTGCTGGGTAATATCGCTGAAGGTGCAGATTACCTGTTGGACACTGCCATCTGGTGCCAACTGCGGTTCGGCATTCACTAACAACCAGACGCGATCGCCCTCCGGGCGGCGCTCCGCGCTATCGCCGTCTTGGGGACGATATACACCCATGACTACATTCCGCACTGGTTGGCGGGTGGCGATCGCCTGTGGTACGGGATGCGTTTCCTTTGGAAATGGCGCTCCATCTTCATGGATGACATTCCAATAGGCGTCCAACGAAGTTTTGCCGAGCAGTTGGCTTTCGGTGAGACCTAGCAAGTCAAGTGCTGCTTGATTGCACAGCATGATTTCCGCGTTCTGTCCCTGAAGCAGTACGCCCACTTGAACATCTTCAATCAGCGCTCTATAGCGCTCTTCACTTTCCTGAAGTGCTAAAAGCGCTGCCTGCTTGGCTTCAAACTCGGAGGCGTGACTCATAGTGGCGGCGATAAATCTCGCCATCAGCTGCAATGTGTAGATGTCTTGGCGGTCGAAAGCATGAGCATTTGCTGAAAGAACTTTTAGTACCCCAATAGCATTTCGCTCGTAAAACAGGGGTACGACAATCATCGATCTGGCTCCAACCCGCCTGCATGCAGCGATATCCACCCGTGGGTCTGTTTCTACGTCTTCACAGTGCAGGATCTCACCCGTCCGCACACACTGCCCGGACAGGCTTGCTGAAATTTTGAGTCGCAACCCTACTTGGGCGGCTGCTGTGCCACTGGCAGCGCGAGACACCATTTCATCTTCTTCGATTAATTCGAGTGCAGCTCCGCTGGCGTGGGCAAGGTTCTGGGTACCCTCCACGATCAGATTCATGACCCTGTTAAGATCTAGATCCGCTGTTACGATGTCGTGCAGGGTAGCATTGATGGCATAAAGGCGATTGGCATCATCGCGCAATGCCTCCTGTGCCTGCTGGCGATCGGTAATGTCACGCAATATGCTCAGATGCAGATGGGGGGCGAAGCGGCAAGCAGAATACTCGGCAATGCGTCGCTCTCCGTCCCCTCGAATAAAGGAAATTTCCCCAAACTCATGACCTGCCTGAGCGTAGGCTTGGTAACGTTCCCCGGCACTGGGCGCTTCAGTGGTTACCAGGTCTGCTACATTCATTTGCAATAACTGTGTTTGAGAATATCCCAACACTTGGCAAGCGGCGCGATTGACACGAACGTAGTTTCCGTTGTCGTCTGCGATCACGATCGCGTCCATGCTGTTCTCAAATAACAGCCGAAACAATTCTTCGCTTTTGACAGATTCCTCTTCTACTTGCTTGGGTTCAGCGATCTCCTCACAAACAATTAAGATCGCTGGATTTAAGTCAGTTCTCTGTACAACACGAGGAATAATTTTCACCCATAAAATACTGCTATCTTGGCGACAGATGCGAGCTTCCCAATTGACTGAGAAAGCATCTAACTCTGTTGCTAAGTCCAACTCCAATGATTTTCGAGTCGGATGTTGCAAAAAGGCAGCAAATTCTGCTTGCAGTCTTTGTTTATCTTCAGGATAAATAAGACTGAAAAGAGATTTTCCAATTAGCTCTTGGGTGGTATAACCTAGACGACCAGCCCCAAACTGATTAACTTTAAAAACAGCCCCCTCTAGATTGAGATTTAAGTATATAGCTGGAAGGCTGTCGTAGAGAGTGCGATATTGTTCTAATTCTTCCCTAGTTTCACGCAGATTTTTCTCAAGCTGAAAACGTTCTATATCTGCCTCTGAGTTAGCCTGCTGGCACTCTCCAGAAGAAGCTTTACCCTGTAAATCGTCATGGTCGATTGGCTGCTTATGGGAGTCCATCTTAAAAACTCCTATCCCTCATTGATTATTAAGATGGGATGGCTGAAGATTTGCTTAATTTTTTATAAAAAGATGCAATTCAAACGACTATTTGGCAATTCTTTGACAAATTTATATGTCTTCAGGTATTGCTTTATAATTGATAATCTCACAAAATATCTCAAAACGAAGCATTTTTACACAAAATGTAACCAAATGAAACATTTTAAATTTAAATAAACAATCTCCCTCAAGGGGGTTACCAATAAAAGCCTGGTTACATAATTAGGGGAACTGTTACCTAGTTTTTAGGTAGTGAAGCAACAAATAATTGATATATGAAGTATCTACGGATTTTCAATTGTTTAGGTAGTACTGCGATCGCACTCTTCCTCAGATGTTCACCAAACCCAACGATAAGCAATTTTACAACACACGGATAAATCCTATGGCACGTATAATCTACACGATAGCTATATGCTTAACTTTGGCGTACCCTGCTTATCGCGGATAAGAGTAGCGCTCTATGCCTATCGTTCGCAATAAAATTCACTATCGCTGCTGCACCTGTATGCATAGCAACGATCAGCCATTTTTTATCTGGCAGATCTCGATATCTTTAAGGACTTGCCGATTAGTGCAATCTCTATTAGTGTAAGTTTTTGCCTTCACCGATGAAATTCTCAATTTTGTTAAACATTTCTAGTGTTTCTGGGTTGGAATCTTCATCCCTTACTTCTTGCTTGAGAAACTTCCAAATTGAAGGCGCTTCCTGGTTTATAATGTCCCACAGGCTGCTAGCACTCACGCTGACATTGTAGTTATCTAAGCAGTCAGTTGTAAGCGTTAATATGGTATCCAATACCTCTTCCTCAGTTTGCTCTAATTTTACGTGCGAAACGCCCAAAAAACCAAATAAATAAAAATATTGGTCGTCTTCTTTATGACAGAGCGACACTTGCTGGTTTTCGTACTCAAGGAGCAGCCATTGCTCTGTTTCGATGCGCCAGATTTCTTTGTGATGTTCAGGATTGGTCATGGGCACTCGCTACTTTGTATAAAGTAAATTCAATAGTTGTATTGCTGCCTATTGAGTCTTTTCACCTCTCTTGTCATAGCGTAAGGATGTCAAAGATCAAAATTACGCCGGAAGCGAGGATCGAAGTGGTGTTTTTTCTGCTGGTTACAAGCGCGACAGAGAGTTTGCAAGTTGCTGATATCGTTGGCACCGCCGCTGGCTAAAGGGATGATGTGGTCAATGGTGAGTTCAGTCTCTAGCTTCGTTTTACCACAGCTTTTGCACTGATAGCGATCGCGCTCAAAAACATACTTTCTTACCTCTGGAGGGATGCGAATCCGGGGCGTTTTGCTCATGGGTTATTTTGCTGAGTGTCCTAGTTAGGTATTGGGCTTCGATGCCGGCAGGATCGCTATTACTAAGTATTTTTATCAAGTAATAATTACCAGTGTTATGTGAAATTTTTATTTCTCAAGTATTAAAATTTGCTATTTCTCTTAATAGAGGCGTGTTTGTCAATTTTTGTGCTTAAGAGCCTTGGCGATCGCATATTTATAAAATCATATAATTAATGAACAGTAAGCATTTATATTATATTTTATTTATACAATAAAATTTCAGGTAGGAGCCTCCAAGCCTGGTAAGCTATCTGGGGATATAGAGCATTTGCCCTGCGTAAGTGCTGTTCACAAAAAATAGACAGTTTCGACTTTAATTCCGTATAAGCACGGAGGTTACTTGGGTTTACCTACTTTATTGTCAAAGAAGTAGCCACCTTTAGATAGATTTTGCGGAAAGCAGGTATGAACCTTCGTCGTCTTGGAATTGTTTCTACTGTCGGGATTCTCAGTACTTTGTCATTGACTACTTTACCCGGAGCCACAGCGGTACCAACACCAGAAGATTTTCCTTTATTCGCAACTTCCCACCTTTTGGGAGGGTATGTAGTAGGGGTTGCTGGTGATCCGGATGGCAATGGGACTATCCGCGCTAACATATTGCTCAAAGATGCAAATAATGTAAAGCTATGCGTGCTGGCTGAGGCTGAGGATCTGGCACCCATTACCTCTATTACCTTCCATCCAGGAAGAGTAGGCCAAGCCAATCCAGCAATAATTACTATTACGAATATGCAGGTTCCATTTGTTACTGTAGATGATAAGCAACACGGTGGTGGTTGCGTAACCGTTCCTTTCGCTACCATTTCACCTATTGCCGAGCGCCCAAATAATTATTACGTCCAATTCAATACAGGGGCCAGGATTCCGGCTGTACGAGGTCAGGTATTTGAAGAGTTCTAGTGAGCAAAAACGGGTCTTCCGTACAAAGGTATGCTCATTTACCTTGAATGATTCTCAAAGCCTTGCTTTGAGAATCATTCAAGGTAAATCTGTCTTATAGCAGCTTGCGGCGCGAAGCGCGCTATCGCACCGGAATCGTATACAGCTAGCTGGGAGGCACTTGAAACTAATGATTTAGCATAGCAAGTACGGAAGAGCCACAAAAACTTAAGATTTAAGATTTTGAAGGCTGTCTGCTTCTTAGGGAGATGTAGAGATGTTCCATATCAATCTTTAATATATAAAATTGTCTTACTATTTATCTCGAAAGATGACGATTATTATAGCAACTCATATACAATAATGCTGTAAACACGAGCCTACCCTGCAATGTCTACGGAAATCACCCCAAACCCAGAAACAACCACAGGTGCTGATGCTATTGATGATGCGATCGCCAAGGGCATTGATTTTGACGGTTCTCCCATTCCCAATGCCAAATTAGAACTATATAAAAAAGTGATGGGGCTAGAAGCTGGGCGACAACGCAGCGGTGTATCCAACACCATGCGTTCTAGAATTGTTCGTATTGGGGCTAAGCATATTTCGCAGGATGAATTAAATCAGATGCTTACCGATGCCAACTTTGCCCCTCTTAAAGATAAAGAAATCGCTTTTTACTATAGCGGCAAATAGGACGAGTAAATAGGAAGCATCTCTTTATTACAGATACACCCTACGCGGCTATACGAATTTAGGCTGCGTAGGCAGCCTAAATTCGTATAGCCGCGACTTCAGTCGTCAGACATTTTTAAACGAGCTTTTAACCCTGGAATAATGCAATTCTAGGGTATTTTATTTAGTATTTATTTTACTAGCTTTGTTCGTTAATCATTTTACGAATATCATCAAGCGGCGATTCTGGTTCGCTGATTTCTAGATTATTGCTAACTGGTGTTTCTTCAACATCAGGCTCATCAGGGCAAAACTCAAGAGTGACTTTTATTCTTACCTTACCATTTTTCCATTCCTTGTTAGGACTAAGTATTTCACCATTTATTCCCTCGCTAAACCACTTTATTAAATCTTCTTTTTTATTAAAATCATTACCTACAATTATATTTTTACTGAGTATTCCTGTCATAGCTTCTATAAATTCACCTACTCTAAACGTACAATGTGACATGACAATTTTATAATAACTGCTTACAGTCACAACTGCATTTGATTTTAGTAGTTGGAAATTATCATCCATATCAAGCTTCAGCGGTATGGTGGAAATTTGTAAATACATATTAGCAGTATGGCGGGCATCGCCCACCATACATTGCTATGACTATACTTCTACAGCGTCTGCTATTCTAGCTGAGTCAGTAATAGTAGCAGCTTCTAGATTAAGAGAAACTGGGATAACATCGCCTTCAGCAATTACAGGCATTTGATGCTCGTACAATTGCATCGCCTGTAAACAATTGTTGATACCAGCAATTGCTTGATTATAGCTATCAATCTTTTGCTCAACTTCACTTAGCAATCGTTGATTGCGACTAATTTTTTCTTCCGCCTCTTTCTCTAAAGTTTGCTCTAGATAAGCACGAGCTTGATTATATTGCTGCAAAATTTCATATGCCTGTTTTTCTGCCGACGGTAACAGATGAGTTTTGAGAGTTTGATTGATAGTTTGTCGGAAGTTACGCCGAATTGTTTCAGAGACTTTTGGCTCAAAATCTAACTTTAACAACTGCCGAATTGCTGGTTCTGCTTCTACCATGCTTTCGCAGTCGTAACCTTGGGAAGTTTGCAGCAACGTTTGCCGGAATTGATAAATTGAGAACGTGCCTTCATCATAAAAGCGGGGGCTTTCGCGCACAAAGCGATCGCACTCTATCCGCGCCGCAGCCACCAAAGCGTGAGAAACCTGTTTTTCTAGCCCTTTCAGCTGTTGCTCAATCCCGCCATCATTACCCAACAAGCGGTATAGTTGACGGTAGTATTCTGACTTGTGAACTCGGTCAATTAAACGTTGGAACAAGCTGGCGATCGCTTCTTGGGTAGAATCCACCAAGATATCTTCCAGCTGATTTGCTAAATAATAAAGTGCTTCTACCAAAACCGCAATTAAAGGTGCTGTGGCATTGCGAGGATGAGTAAGCGTAGCACGCCTGTAGGCAGCTTCAACAGAAAACGTATCCAGCAACTCATCTAAACGGCGAATCATGCGTGCTTGCAGCAGGCGAAAATCTGTCTCAAAAGCATCGTCGCCGTTCGTCACCAGCTGGTTTACTTCTTCAGCCATATGCTGGCGAAACTCCTGTCCTACTTGCTGTAGTTCATGGTTGAGGCGTTCCAGTTCCCGCGCTTTCATGGCCTCAATTTCGCGAGGTTGACTGTCTAGCTCTCGCTCCATAGCCATATAATGTTTACGCAGGCTAATGCACAAGGGTTGCAAATCATCAGCTAGATTGGCAAATAATTGGGGTCGCTTTTCTTCTGTAAGATAGCGAGTAATTGCAGCCCGAAATTCCTCAATACCGCTATCTTCAATTAGCTGTTTTACGAGGGGTGTTCCCTGTTCTGCTAAAATCCGCACATAGTTCTCATTCGGTGTTTCGTAGCTGTGAACGGAAATCTTAAACTGAGAAGGAGATAGCTTGCCGGAATTAGCACAGTAACGATTAAATTCATTCACAAATTGCGGTGTTTCCTCCCGGATGCCGGTGCTTTTGACACTTTCGGCAAATATGGAGGAATCTAAACCAAAGCGATCGCGCCCACTCGTATTTTTAATCAAACTACCGTAAAAGCCCAATAAACCACTGGTTTTATAAACTTTGGGCGTATCTCGGAACTGAGAATTAATTAAATCATCTAGCCGTTGCCGCAGTTGGTTGTTGTACCAAGTTTCGTCGATGCGGTTGAATATGTAGAAGACGCGATCGCGAATCCCTGGATTACTCCGCATCTTCTCTAAGAGTTCCGTTTCTTCCTTTGTCATGTCCCCAGCTGCTGCTGGTTTAAGAACACATACAACCGCCGAAGTATCAGGGTGTTCAATTTTGTTATAAGTGAGTTGAGCATCCTTTTCAACTGGAGCATCAATTCCCGGCGTATCAATGAGGACGTTGCCATCTTGCAATAAAGGATGATGGCAGTAATATTCAACTCGTTTTAAAACCGCACTATTACTACCACGACGAGCATAACCAGCGGCTTCCTTGAGGTTTTTGAAGTCAAATTGCTCCATTGAATAGGTAGCATTGTTGAGGGTGTGGATGCGATCGCGGTTGCCTACAAACCCCTCTAGCAGCAACTTGAGCGCGTTAGCTTGTTTTGCCCGTTCTGATTTACTTTCTCCGCCTTCGTTTTGGACGATTGCTTCGCACCCCCGACGCAGCATATCAATTACTTCGGGTTGGTTAATATTTATGTCTGTTGTTAATCCTAGCTGCTGGCAGAGTGCGATCGCCTGCTCTCGAATCTCAACTTCACTTAGAAATGTCAGAACAACCCTTTCCTCGTTTGGTTTGGCATCAGCAATATAACATTCCGTACCAGTGGCGTGCCCTTCTGCACTGTACAGCAGTTCCCGCTCTAGTAGCGCGTTGATTAGCATCGATTTACCAGCACTAAACGCACCAGCAAAGACTATTTCAAATGTTGGGGAAACCGCCTTTCTTAGGGAGGCTTGGACAGCGGTGGTATCTTCAGCACGTAAAGACGATTCTTGATGTAGCAGATGTAACAAAGTATCAACCTGTTCTTGCAGGTTTAGGCATTGGGGTAACATTTTAGTCATAGTGGCAAATGCTTTAGAAATAGGTACACTTCTTTAAGAGTACCCATTTGACATTCATAAGCTCAAGATGGCGATCGCACTTACTCCCTGAAGTCGCTTTGAGGAATTGAAGATATACTGACTTGTACGCATAGACTTCAAGGAGTCAACCAATGAATCAACAGCGTGGGTTTCCTGAGTGGGAAAAGTTGTACCAGGAAAAAGAAGTAGAAACCATGCCTTGGTTTAATCCGGATCTTGATGCGGATCTTGAAAAGGCATTAACTAAACTCAACCTGCATACAGGGACAGCATGGGATCTCGGTACGGGACCTGGTACCCAGGCTATGGCGTTAGCTGAGCGAGGTTTTCAAGTCACTGCCACCGATCTTTCAGACACAGCTATCCAGAAAGCTCAAGGTATAGCCACAGAAAAGAAATTAAATATTTCCTGGAAACAGGATGATATTCTCAACAGTAATCTTGACCAAAAATTTAATTTGGTATTCGATCGCGGCTGTTTCCACGTACTACCGCCAGAGCGCAGACAAGACTATGTGCGTGTTGTAGCTAATTTGATTCAACCTGGAGGTTACTTGTTCCTTAAATGCTTTAGCCACTTGCAACCAGCAGAGCAAGGTCCTTATCGATTTAAACCTGAACAAATTCAGGAAATTTTCGGCAATAAATTCAACGTCCGTTCTGTTGAAGAAACAGTATATCAAGGACCGTCAGACTCGCTGCCAAAAGCACTATTTTGTGTTATGGAAAAATCTTGATAGGGTAAAGCCTGGAACGTTTAGACAATAGTTTGTAAGAAATAACAACTATTAACTAACGGGAAATTCCTCTTGCCAGGACCGTGGGGGATGAGCTTAAGAAAACCTAAGCGTGGCGCAATTAACCAATAATCTTGATATTTAATTGCCTCTATTAAAGTGATAGTAAATTTTTAAGAAGGCAAAATCTTGCCGTTCTATCTCAAAATTTGTACAAGCGACCCCCAGCGCGAGCGCTGTACGAGCAGTAAAAATAGACGGTATCATACCATAAAAAGCCGCTTTGCAAAGTTTTAATTATTCATAGGGGCATAGGCTAAGTATAAATACTACTGCCCTCACTACCTTTGCCTAATATCACTGAATTTTCCGGTCTACGCCCTTTATTATTAGTGAATTTACTGAGGAAAGTTTTCATAAATTTGCATATCTTGAACTATTGAAGGCGGGTAGACGCTTTTCGCGTTCACTGACATCTAGCAATAGATAAAATACCTTCCTGAGACTCATTACTATTTAATGCATGAAAGCAAGCCCTTCAGTTTCACTTTTCTCCGTCATCGCACGCCCTATTGCTACTGCTGCTGTGACTTTTCTTGCCGTTTCAGGTGCCACTATGTCACCCAGAGCTATAGCACAGATCGCGCCTCAAAGATCTGTAGCTGCAATAGAAACTTCAATGGATTTTGAAAAGCCTGCAAAAACAGCCACCAGCACTATTAATTTACCGCAAGTCCGGGCATTTTTAGACGTCATTAGTTGGGCTGAGACTGGGACTATTGACGATAGAAGCTATCAAACCTTGGTCTTCAAAGGTTTCTTCAACAACTTCTCCACCCATCCCAAAGTTAAGCAATGCGCTCCTATTAGTGGCAGGCGAGTCTGCTCTACGGCTGCTGGTCGATACCAGATGATGGGCTTTAATTGGGATAAATTGGCTCCAAAACTTGGCTTAAAGGACTTTTCCCCAGAATCTCAAGACAAGATGGCTCTCTACTTTATTCAGCAAAAGGGGGCAATGCCGGATCTTCTGGCTGGAAGGTTTGAGAAAGCCGCCTGCAAGGTGGGTGGTATTTGGGCAAGCTTCCCCTGCAACAACTACGGACAGCATCCTAAATCAATGGGTAAGCTCAAGCAGTTTTACCAGCAGCGGTTATCCCTATACGGGAATGCGAGTGAAAGTTATTTCATCACTAGATAGCAAGATGGGTAGTAGGAGCGCTCTTAACTTTCCAACTGCATAAGGGGGTTAAGAGCGTTTTTGGATTTTGGATTTTGGATTGACACTTGCGTATTAATTTGGGGGCTTGAATCCAGTTATTTTTGGTCATACGATCTAAATTGGCTTTGATTCTTTTCTGCTTATTAACACTTTTTATTAATAGCTGATATCATTTCCGATTAATTAGTCATAATAACCAAAATCCTAACCACTGTAGAAACGCTGTATACAACGTCTCTACCTTAGGTGCGTCAGACATAATATGAGCCATTGAATAAACGCAAACTGATTTTAAGTAAAAAATTAGATATTTTTTGCATACGCAGACGGTTATTTAAACTGTAACGCTCAATTAAATTGGAGCAGGTGACGGCGCTGAAACTGAGTTTATAGTGAAGTAGAGCAAATCCAGGAGCGGAACTCGGAGAAAGTGATGGTTTCAGATAAGTTTCGCCGCCAGTTATACCAAGAAGCAGATCTTTGGCAAGCTGAGGGGCTAATTAATACTGACCTATACGAACAGTTATCAGAGCGCTATCAATTTAATGCCTTGGATACTTCTGCCCACAACAGTTTCGTCACGATATTGATGGGGTTGGGGAGTATTCTGATCGGCTTAGGAGTAATTATCTTTGTAGCAGCGAACTGGCAGGAGTTACCACGAGAGGGAAAGGTGACGCTGCTGTTGAGCTTATTTATGGGAGTGAATATCACTGGTTTTTATTTGGGGAACCGAGCTAAGGGGGCACAACAACGTCTCGGTCATGGATTATTACTCTTAGGGGCACTAATTTTAGGGGCGAATATGGGGCTGATGGGTCAGATGTTTCACATCAGTGGCCCCTTGTATGAGTTGTTGCTAGCTTGGGGGGTAGGCGTGCTGGCAATGGCTTACAGCCTGCGTTTAACATCCTTGGGTGTGCTGTCAATTATCCTCATCGGGTTGGGCTACTGGGGTTTTTGGTGGGAGTTTGCCCAGCAGAGTTGGTTAACATCATCCGCGATCGAGGAATTTTCCTGGGCATCCTTAATGGGGCAACATATGCCCCTCTTGGCAGGCTTAATGTTTGTACCCCTAGCCTATTGGTGTCGTTCTGGCGCTATTTTTGGGCTGGCTGCGATCGCAGTCGTTTCTTCTCTAGAAGCTAACCTGCAACCGTTCAGCTTCAGACTGTTCGATCTGTTTTCCTTTCAGCCAACGGGTTGGGTTTTAGCGATCGCCTTTGCCCTACCCCCAGCCCTGTTATGGGGCTACGATGACGGTGGCTTGGCCAAAATTCCCCACCAGCGGCACCAACCTGCCCTAGTCTCCTTATGGAGGGGATCTTTTCCAAAAATTGCTCGCGCTTTGGCGCTGCTGTACCTCAGCGTCCTATTTTATCTCTCATCCTTCCTTTGGCTTTGGGAGTTTTTATCTAATCTGCCTACTGCGGACCCATCGACAAGCTTAAACTGGTTCCCGGTGCTGGATGCCTTAATTTTGAGCGGCTTGGCAGTCTTTGAGTGGTTGCGTCTAGCATGGCAAGCCAGAAACCCTCGCACTCGTCGGAATTTGAATCTGACAACTATTGTCATTGCTGTCTTCATCTGCATAGCCGCCTTGGTTCCCTTCTGGCATATCAGTGTCGCGCCAATTTCCCTGCTTGCCACATTTATTTTTAATGTGCTGCTATTTCTCTTGGCTGCTGGCTTGATGCGTGAAGGACTGGCTCAAGGAAAACGCAGCGCCTTTTGGAATGGCATGGTGCTATTAACTTTGCGAATTCTGAGTTGGTTTCTGTTGTCTGCTACAGGATTAGTATTCAAATCCCTGATCTTCATTTTGTGTGGCGTTGGTGCGATCGCTATAGGGCTTTGGTTCGAGGGGCATATACGCACTTTAAAAACTACTCGCCGTTCTCAATCTTTCACACCCTAAAAGGCTTTCCAATCTTTCATATTGATATGACACCCAAGCCTGAATCTTCATCAACACTCTTCCCCAGGCAATCTCCACCTTTAGAGCATTTGCCAGCCTGGAGGCTTTGGGTTCCCCTGCTGTGCCAAACGGCAATAATTCTGGCAGCGCCTGCTGGGCCATTTTATACTCAGCTAGTGGGAAAAACGGTAGTTCTACAGACTGTTCCAGTAGACCCTTACGATTTGTTGCGTGGTTACTCGCAGACGCTGAGCTATGATATTTCCCTTCTCAAGAACCTGCGGCGTCTTCCGGGTTGGCAAGAGCTAGTCAAGCAACAAGCGGCTAAAAGATCTACTAATATACCTGCGCCGTCTGTGTCGTCTTCAGACTATTTAGCTTCAGGGACGAAGGTTTATGTGATTCTAGAAGCCCCTGCCTCGGATGAATCTAGTCCTCCCAAAGCTTGGAAAGCTGTGCGTGTAAGCAGCGATCGCCCTACCTCTTTGCCTGCTAACCAGATAGCATTAAAGGGAAAGTTTACAGGTGATTCTATTGAGTACGGCTTGGAAACTTATTATATGCCAGAGTCACAGCGGGATGAGATTAACGAGGACATCTCTCAAGCGCAAGCAGGCAGGCAACAGCAATCTGTAGTAGTGGAAGTTAAAGTAGATACCCAAGGTCGTGCAGTGCCAATTAGCTTCTGGGTGCGTGATGTTAAAAAATCAGGCAAAGCCCCACGCAACTATCGCTTCTAGGGTAACCTTGCAGTAGAGCAACTCCAGGAACGGGAGAGCAAGGGATTCCCGGATCAAGCTAAATCCTCATTCTCCTCGATACCCAGAGTACACCTACATTTAGAGCCTATCTTTCTTACATCCGTTGCAGTTGCTCAATACCTACTGGTATCTGTGTTCATCTGTGTTTATCTGTGGTTAAAAATATCTTCAAACCACTTTTCGGATAGGTTCTTAGTCAAATTACAGTGATTAATCTTCCTGCCGCTTCATCTGCAAGGTGGCACCAATGGCGGCTCCCGCCCCAGCTACCAACCCAACACTCATTCCCTCAATAGTTTTCATTATTGGATCTTGGGTCAGGCACTCACTCGTAGCTACTGTAGCCTGCAAGCACTGACTGCTCTCTGCCCAGCTAGCAGTGCCTCCCAAAACGACGCCAGTCGCGCTACAGGCAACAATTAAGAGTAAAAGGCGGTTGTGTTTTCTATCCATAGATAGATGTGCAAGTTGTATATAGGGTAATACCTATCTACTTTACTCTTTTCGCAGGGATAGGAAACCGTATTTTCACCTAATTTTTACGCCTATAGGCGATCGCGCCTTCAACTCAATTCCTCAGAATCTGCTAAATTGCCCTCTGAGTCTACAGTCTGTAACTTCACCTTATTATATAAATCTAGCAGCGAAATTTGAAAAGAAACTGAATTTAGAGCGATCGCTTCATCTTCCTCATCATATTCAGAAAGCAACCAGCGCTTTTTCGCTGTTTTAGAAAACTGTTCTATATGCAACCTGGTTTGGTCAATTAATATATACTCCTCAAAGGTGGCAATTGTCCGGTAAGCCTCAAATTTGTCCTCGCGATCGTAGCCTTTAGTGGATTTCGACAAAACCTCCACAATGACTTGAGGATTGGTAATCGTATCTGTGCGATTGTCGAAATACTCTGGTTCACGCGCCACAATCATCACATCTGGATACGTGTAGATGCGCTTTTGGGGTATCCACAAACGCACATCCCCGATGAAAACCTCGTAATCCTGCTGCCTGAAGGCAAAATTTAGAGCAGCACTGAAATTCAGTGCTATTCGATTATGGTTCGTCGATCCACCTGCCATCGGAATGATTTGTCCATCAATGTATTCGCTTTTGTAGTCAGCAGTCTCCTCTAGTTCCAGATATTCCTCTAAAGTATAGTGTCGCCGTTCTGTTACTTGCATAATTCTGTTGGTAAAGCAACGGTTAGCTTTGCTGCCAGGAAACCCCACATCTTCAAACCAGGGCTTAGGCATTTTAACGATAAATTGAGCGGTGTAGAGATCGGGGCAGAAAAGCCTTTTAATCCTTGCAGTATAGACTTGGGGATATTCTACTCACGGCGTAAGTACCAAAAACAAGTACTTTTCACCTAATCAATCCGCAAATTAAAGGGCAAGCGAGCATAGACGTCTAGAGGATCGTTCATAGTTTTGAGAATTGCCAGATCCGCCTGTAGTTTCAGGAATTCCGCTGTTAGAGGATCTTGTGCTATCTGTTTTTTAACATCTTTCTCACCCCCCAGCGTTTTCAAAATCCGTTCTCCAAAACCGCCAGTTTCAGGGTACTCCTTCATTTCCCAATCTTCCCCCAGCTTCGCTTGCTTAGCGGCATACTTAATTGCGTCATTAATGCCACCAATTTCATCCACCAGTCCTAGCTTAAGAGCTTGCTGGCCCGACCATACCCGCCCTTGGGCAATTTCAGCTACTTTTGGCTTCGGTAGTTTCCGGGAGTCTGCAACTTTGTTGATGAAATCACTATAAATCCGGTTAACAAACCTCTGAGAAATTGCCAGTTCTTGGGGTGTCTTAGGGCGAGATACGGTATTACTATCGGCCAAACGGCTTGTTTTCACCACGTCCCAGGTGATGCCATTGTTATTACCTAGCTTCTGGACATTGAGCAGCATACCAAAGACACCGATAGACCCAGTGATGGTATTCGGTTCTGCAAAAATTCGATTGGCATAGGTAGAAATCCAATAACCGCCGGATGCCGCCATATCACCCATAGAGACGATGACCGGCTTCTCCTTCTGGGTGAGGCGCACCTCTCGCTGAATTACATCAGATGCGGTAGCACTGCCACCAGGACTATTGACACGCAACACCACCGCCTTGACGTCATCATCCATTCGCAGCTGGCGCAGTTGTTTTGCGAAGCGATCGCCCCCTATATCCCCTCCGCTACCTTCACCATCAACAATCTCTCCTTCAGCATAAATAACAGCAATTTTGTTGTCAGAGGAGCTATTTTTAGCGTCTTTATTCTCCAAATCCGCGTAGGAACTCAGGCTAATTTTGGGGAACGATTTATCGTCGTCGTTTTTATTGCCGCTGATCTGCTGGAGGTCAGCAACTACTTCGTCAAAGTAGGCCACCTTATCTACCAGACGGCGTTCCTTAGCATCAGCTGCCGACAAAACTCCTTGATTATCTGCGATCGCCTGTAGCTGCTGGGGAGTTAACTTACGGCTTTTGGCAGTCGCCGTTAGGAATTCACCCCAGAGATCGTTCAACAATGTTTGAGTTTGTTGTCTGCTTTCGGGACTCAACTGCTTGAGGATATACGGTTCAACTGCTGACTTGAACTTGCCAACCCGGATTACCTGAACACCAATGCCGTACTTCTCGAAAGCACCCGTGAGGAACATCGGCTGGGAACTTAAGCCATTTAGTTCCATCTCGCCCATAGGGTTGAGAACCACCGTATCTGCAACTGAGCTAAGGTAGTACTCCCGCTTTTCCAAATCCACATCGTAGGCAATAATCTTTTTCCCAGACGCCCGGAAACGTTCCAGCGCCGAGCGCACTTCCTTCAGTGTGGCAAAACCTGTGCTGCTGCCTGCCTGTGCGCTACTGCCATCTAAATATAGAGCCGCAATCCGCTGATCTTTGCTGGCGGCATCCAAGGCGTCTAAAACACTGCGGAGGGTAAGACTGCCAGTGTTTTCACCAGATAGCGCTTCTCCAATTGCCTCACTGGTGCTTGAGGTGGGATTGCTGTCGGTGATGTTGAGAGACAAATCAAAAACCAGTACCGATTTGTCTTGGACGAGGGGACCCTCATCTATGGACGCCGCCGCAATCAGCAAAAATAGTAGTCCAGCGGTTCCCAAACCAAAAAATAGGAAGAGGCCGAGAAGGCTTCCAATTGCACTAGCAAAGGTTTGTTTAACGAAATTACGCATTTGGGAGGGGATTGTATAGTTTTGAGTTTTGAGTTTTGAGTTTTGAGTTAAGACACAGGAATTAAGTTTTAAGGTTAAGTAGTTAGATGTTGAGTATATCTACTAGGGACTTATAACTTCATAACTCCTAAGTAACTCAAAACTCAAGTACGGGCTTTGGCATGGGTGGTTGTATTTGTTGGATCTGCCCAACTTTATTGCACATAGGTGATCGCATATAGCCTGTGCTATCTTGGCTTATCCTTCCCGTAGGCTATACTTTGCACCTACTAACTTTTCACGCCTCTTGCTCTTGACCAACACCTCTATCGTAATCGCTGTAGAGAGTCAGAATTTTGCAGGTGAGATAGGGTAGCGTTGCCAGTGCAGAAGAGGACGGTGGTAATTTCTGCAATTAACAGCTGCACTAAGGCATCAAGGGCGTCAGCTGATTCATGGGCAGCTTTGAGGAAGGGCCATGCCAGACCAGCAATATCGGCTCCCAGTGCGATCGCTTTTGCCACTTCCAGACCATTACGCAATCCCCCAGAAGCAATCAGAGGAACTGTTGGTGCCACGGCTCGAGTCGTGGTAATGCACTCGGCTGTGGGCAGTCCCCAGCCCGCAAACGTTATCCCCAACTGACGCTGCAAGACATCAGACGCCCGTTCGCTTTCGACTTTTGCCCAAGAAGTTCCACCTGCACCAGCGACATCAATTGCCGTAACCCCAGCTTCGAGTAACTTCTGAGCCATCGCAGCGGAGATGCCATTGCCCACCTCTTTGGCAATCACGGGCACAGGTAACTTATTGCATAATATAGCTATTTTGTCAAGCAATCCTCGAAAGTTGGTGTCCCCCTTAGATTGAATGCACTCTTGCAAGGGATTGAGATGCAAAATTAAGGCATCTGCCTCTAATAATTCAATCGCGCGCCGACACTCATCCAGACCATAGTCGTAGTTGAGTTGCACTGCACCCAGATTGGCAAACAGAAGAATGTCAGGGGCAAGCGATCGCACCGCAAAAGTTGAGCCAACTTGGGGATTCTCCACAGCAACCCGTTGGGAACCTACGCCCATAGCCAATTTATACTGCTGCGCCACCTCCGCCAGACGATAGTTAATCGTCCTTGCCAGTTCTGTTCCTCCTGTCATGGAAGAAATTAGCAGCGGTGCCCCCAGTTGTTTCCCCAAAAAGTTTGTGCTGATATCAATCTCACTGCGGTCTAGTTCTGGTAAACAACAGTGAGTAAATCGGTAACGTTCCAGCCCATTTGTTAAGGCATGACATTGCACATCTTCATCCAGACAAATCCGCAGGTGGTCTGCCTTCCGCGTCTGGGTTTCTCTCATAATTAAAAACTCTCGCTTGGGCGGGTTGATCATTTCGATTTTCCCACCAACAGGCACGCCACCAACCTTGCTACTCAAAACTTGATTAACTCTACAGAGTCTTGTCCATCGACATCTTGAAAATAAACCTTTACTTGTTCTTCATCAGATGTCGGCAGCTTCTTACCCGTAAAATCAGGATGAATCGGCAACTCACGATGCCCCCGATCTACTAGTACGGCTAACCATATTGCCTCCGGTCTACCGTATTCTATTACCGCATTTAAGGCAGCGCGAATCGTGCGGCCCTTATAAATAACATCATCAACCAACACGACTGTCTTGCCTGTGAGGTCGAAGGGAATATCTGTTTTTGCTGGCGTCCGCACACTAATCTGATCTAGGTCATCTCGGAAGAAGGTAATATCCAATGCCCCCACTGGCACTGAAACTTGTTCAAGGGTTTCTATCTGACGCCCTAGTAGCTGAGCTAGGGGAACCCCTCTCGTATAGATACCTAATAGTACCAGCTGGGATAAGTCTCTCGATCTTTCCACAATCTGAGAGGCTAACCGGGTGACAGTGCGGCGCAATTCATCTGCTGAAAGAATTTCTACAACTTTGGCAGGCATAAAGACAAAATTATGAGTTAGGAGTTGGGAATTTTCACACTAGCAGGACTTAGAGCCTATCCGAAAAATTAGTTTTAGTGACCAAATACTTACTGGTATCTGTGTTCATCTGTGTTTATCTGTGGTTAAAAATATCTTCAAGCCACTTTTCGGATACGTTCTTAGTCAACTCAACAGCAAATAAGGGTTTGCGTTTAGGGTATGGGCAAAAAACTTAAAAGCGCGATCGCTATGCCCAGGAAAATTAAGAAGCACCACCGACTCAGTTGCAAGGCTTGGTGAATAGACGCTTCTGTGATGGGATGGATGGGGTCTCCCAATAGCGGTTTGTCTTTGGCGACGCCCCGATACCAGTTCGTCCCTCCCACCTGTACACCTAGAACCGCAGCATAGGCACACTCGCTCCAGCCAGAGTTGGGGCTGGGGTCTTTGATAGCATCCCGGCAGCAAAGACCCCATACTTGCTGGGGAGTGCCTGTCAGCAGCGCTAAGGTAATAACAGTTAACCGACAAGGTAGCCAAGTGAGAGCGTCCTCTAGCCGCGCACTGAACCAGCCCAAATTAGTATAAGGTTCCTCTCGGTAGCCAACCATAGAATCTAAGGTACTGGCGGCTTTGTATGCTAGGGCGAGGGGAACACTACCAATCGGCAAACACCCTCCAACAATTGCATAAAACAGGGGGGCCATGACGCCATCAGTAGCGTTTTCTGTAACAGTTTCCAAGACAGCACGCAGGATGTCCGTCTGGCAAAGGTTTTCTGTATCGCGGCCAACGTATTGACTCAACTTAAGACGGGCACCAGAAACATCGTTAGCTTCTAAAGGCTGCAATACATCCTCAGCTGCCGCCCTCAAACTTCGACCAGCAAAACAGCTAGCTAGCAGTACGCTTTCTGCCCCAATACCTATCAAAGGATGGAGTTGGTAGAAACCTTGAACAATTAGCCACCCCACTACTCCGCTGCCGATTACAAGCCCCATTCCCAGGACTATGCCAGCCAACCGACGCCCCAGCGGACTTGACCACTGTTTGAGAGCAAACTGGGTGAAGTGGTTGATTACCCAACCCATCACTTGTACTGGATGCGGCCAACCCCACGGATCGCCAATTATGTAATCGAGACAAGCAGCCAAAAGCAAAATGCCTGCGGCTGGAATTGAAGTTCTCACGATAGCGGTTTTTAGCTTGGTTTTTGCTAGTTTGAATCAGTGATGGGAGTATGTCACAAAGTATTAGCTTTCAGCTTCTGGCTGACCGCTGAGTACTGAACGCTGATCCCTAATCAGATGCACGTTTTCCTCCCAGTGGAGACCATCGAAGGGTAGTATACGAAACCGAGAAAGCACATCGTCATCTAAACAGCGCACGTTGACATCGAATGAATCAGGATGTGAGCGGGGGCGATAAAAGGGGTGAATGCCACAAATGCGACAGAAAGTATGTTTGGCAATACCTGTATTAAAGGTATAAGTCGTCAAAACATCACCGCCGCTTAGCAATGTAAAGCGCTCTGGGGGCACAATTAAATGCAAAAAACCTTTCTTTTTGCAGATAGAGCAATTGCAATCATCTGCTTCGTGCTTGTCTACAATCACCCGAAAGCGAACCGCACCGCAGTGACAGCCTCCTTCATAAGTAATCAGTTCGTTTACTTCTGTCATTGGTAAAAAAAATTATGTGAACTACCCAACGCTGACATAAAAAGGTATAGCGTGGGGCTGAGTGCGAGGTAGCTAAACAACGAAACTTGTTTCTTCCCCTTGTGCGGCTTGCCAGCTGCGGGCATCGTAGTAAAGATCGGCCAAGGAAATACTGTACAATGCTTCTTTAAGTTTTTGGTGCAAACGTCGCCAGAGGGTAAAGGTTACCCAGTCTTCTGCTTGAGCGGCGTCTGGTGTCTGGCGGGGTAGTGGTTCAATTGTTTCGCCTACAGCTTCCAGAATTTGTCCTAGAGAAATTTGTACGGGTTCGCGTGCCAGTTGATAGCCACCTTGGGCACCGCGAATAGATTGAACGATACCGGCGCGGCGCATTTCTATCAGCAGTTTTTCTAAGTAAGGTGCTGGTAAGTCTTGCCTGCGAGCGATCGCCTTAACTGAGGTAGGCCCATAACCGGGCTGTAGGCTCAGATCTAGCAGCGCCTTTACACTATAGTGTCCACGGGTTGTGAGTTTCATCCAGGATAGATAAGCAAGCCACAAGTATAAGTATTTTTCCACCCTTTGACTCCCTCCATCAGGAACGAATCTTCTAACACTCAAATCGCCAGTCTCCAAGAAATTAAATTAGCTTTAGTTTTCTGCTATTTATCCTCAACCCTGATTCACCCCTAAATTTATGCGTTCCATCAGCCGAGTCCCTTTTTTATGAACTCCATGCTTTGAGTAACTTGAGTCATCCAGATGAATCAGTTGTTCACCACCTCTAGAGGTTATGAACAATTACGAACACTGAGAAAAAAGATTCTATTTTAAACAAATATACTTAACCAATTTGACACTATCCGTGTAAGATAGTTTCATGAGCTGATACAAGGCTGGGCAATGGTGGTTATCTTAGCTGAGTGTCAGATCAACAAAAACCACCGATACCACTTGACTGATTAGTTTTAGATTCAAGTTGATGACTAAAAAGAAAAAAATTGACCCTCTTACGGGTGACGAGCTGACTAAGAAAGTCAAAGAGCTGGGGAACCTCAGTAAAGAGGAAAAGGCAAGAGCCTGTGGCTACTACACCGTTACAAAAAACGGTGTAGAGCGCGTCAACATGATGAAGTTCCTGAACGCTCTCATTGATGCCGAGGGGATTGAGTTAGACGGTAAACAAAACGGTAATGGGCGCGGGGGACGCAGCGCTAGTTATCGAATTAGCGTGCAGTCTAACGGCAACCTGCTGATTGGCTCGGCTTACACAAAACAGATGGGCTTACAACCAGGGGATGAATTTGAAATCACCTTGGGAAGGAAGCACATTCGTCTGAAACAAGTTGACGCAGAAGACGAAGAATTCTCTGAAGACGAATTGTAAGCGTCTTTAACTGAGACTAAAACTGTAAACACACCGTTCAACACGATTGCGTCGCCAAAGTACCGCGATGATGGTAGTGCCTATTTAACTTTCAATCGCAACAATTCTTCGTCCATGTACCCATGGGCGGAGATAAATTGCGAACAGGAGCTTCGAGACATAAAAGTATGCTATAACGTGCTTTGTCTTACAGCCCAGTGATTGAGAGTAAAAGGTAAGCATTACGGTGGAACATCCATTGTTCGGTAATAGTTTTGTACCTTTACAACTCAGAGCGTGAGGGTTCCAGGTAAGAGCTTGTAGTCATTTGGTTACAGCACGATGTCTGGGTAAAAATCTGAGCGCTTGGCTTGTAAGGTCGAGAAGCATTTTGATACTGCTCAATGCCTGCCAAGAAGTTCTGCCAAGGCGTAAGCGATGACTCTGCGCGCTTGTAAGATTGAATGAAACAGGAAAATTATTGGTCGTGAGATTTATAAGTATCGTCCATTCTTTTAGTAGGGGCAAGCATAATATCGCGATTCCTAACAGACAAATCAATTGCTACTGAAAGCAACTTTCAATCTTCAAGCAGATTGCTTGAGGGTCGGTAGGCTTAATTGCTTTGTGACTGGCATCGTTGAGAGATAGCGATCAAGTGTCTTGCGCGTTGCAGCCACACTACAGGCTAGGGCAATCCCTTCCTGTTCCAAGACACCTAAAACGTGATCGGGATTGTTGCGGTCAACAACTGGTAACTGGTGTAGTCCTCTTGCTGCCATTCGGTCTAAAGCGTCAGCTATGGACTCATCTTCGTATGCATACAATATCTCAGTCGTGCAGATCTCAGCAATCAACTGACCTCCTACTAGATGCTCTGGTAGGGGGTCGGCTTTGGCGCGAGCGTAAAGCCCTACTGCTTCGGAGCAGGCTATTCCCGACGGTACGGGCATAGCTAGTTCCTTCTTCTCCAGAGGAGGTGCTAATTCGCGATCGCCAATCGCTTCGCTAACGCTTACTGGGGAGCGTTCCCAAAGGGAAATAGCTCGATTAATGTCCTGTAATGTAACAATGCCCATTAGCTGTTCAGTCTCATCAATGACTAAAGCACTGCGGCATTGACGGCTCATTAAGACCAAAGCCGCCTCTAGCACAGGCATGGAACTGCTCACCATGACAGCTGGCTGGTACATGGCATCTGCAACTGGGATTTGTTTCAGAATTTCCTGATTTTGGTCTTTTTCAACGTTAATTCCCATTTGTTGAAGATTCTGACCCTGATTTTGCGCTGGCTTGAGCCGCTCCACTAGCCAGATGCTCAGGCCCACCGCCGCCATCAACGGCAAAACAATCCGATAGTCCCGCGTCAGCTCAAACATTAACAGAATTGCTGTTAGTGGTGCCCTGGCACTGCCAGCAAGAACCGCGGCCATCCCCACCATCGCATAAGCTGGTGGTGCGGCAATATTCACCATCCCAACTGGTAGTATTGCTGCTAGAACTTTTCCGTAAGCCGCCCCTAGTGAGGCTCCCAGAAACATGGCTGGAGCAAAGACGCCACCTACTAGGCCGCTGCCGAGGCTAATCGCTGTCATCACTAACTTAATTACCAGCAGGATGAGCAGTAATCCCAAAGAAAACTCCACATCCTGAAGCATGGCTTCAATTGTTTCATAGCCAATGCCAAGAATTTGGGGCAAATATAAAGCTGCCAACCCCACACAGGCACCGCCAATAATAGGATGAACTGCTCTAGGAATCTGACCCAACCAAGCGAACCCAGCTACCTGCCCGCGAAAACAGCGTTGAGCGTACCCAATGGACTGGGTGTAACTTAGCGATACCAGGCTTGCTAATAGACCCAGCCCTACGTATAAAGGCAACTCTAGAGGACTACGAACTTCATAAACTGGGAGAGTAAAAGCTGGTTGGGCACCTAATCCAATTTGGGCAATTAAAGATGCTACAACAGCAGCCAGCAGCACGACGCTAACAGCTGAGGTAGCAAAGGTGGTTCCCAGCACTACCTCCAGGGCAAAGAATACACCAGCAATGGGGGCGTTAAACCCAGCCGCCAGACCAGCAGCAGCACCAGCCCCCAAGAGCAAGCGCTGCCGTTCTTGCGAGACTTGTAGTATCTGACCCAGTAGTATGCCAAAATTTGCTCCGATTTCCACGCTGGGACCTTCTGGGCCAAGGGAGGCTCCAGTGCCCAGTGAAACCGAGGCCGCCACCATCTTCGTGACTGGTCGCAGGGGTGACATTTCCCGAATGCCTTGAGAGGCAGCAATTAGCGAGGAAATGCTGGGGCCAAAGTCAGGCCAAGCAACGCGCATTAACCCAACGATTACTCCCCCAAAAATAGGAATACAGGCTAATGTCCAACCACCCCAACTGAAAAGGACGCCCATCACGTCCTCTAGCATCAAGCTGTGGATTAGCTGAATCAAGCAGTGAAAGGTGACGACGCCCATGCCAGTGAAGCCGCCAATTAAGACGGCTAAGAGCAGGACGACGGTTTCGGGGGAGGGTTCTAGACGGTTGAGAGCGCTGGTGAGAGGGGAAACGGATGAAGCTGGTGCGGATGAGGGTGGCAGCAGCACCTCAGGCGGGGGGGTTGCGGTCATTGAGGAGCGGCGGGAGGGAAAATGAGGAAAGTTTTAAATTTTGTTTCCTACTTTTCATTCTGCTATATAGGAAACAACCACGACAAGCCCATAATTCAGTCAGACTATACGGGCAGTCTTAGTAGCGATCGCTCTAATAAAAATTAATCAGCCCTGCGTGTAATCAGCGTCCATTCTGCGGCAGCCCCCAGTCGTTTTACGCCCTTTAAATTCAGCTGGTTAAGGATATTGGCATCAAGCAATAAATAAGGCTGAGAATTTTGCTCCCAGTGTTGTGTAAGTTCAGAATCAGAGGCGGGTATGACTTGGCGATCGCTATAAAAGTTGAGTGAAGGACGCTCATAAGGAAAAGAGGTGTAGATTATCTTACCCCTGGGTGTACTACGCTCAATGATGGCGGCAACAGGTTTAACAGGATAAGCTTCTGCCAGTTCCCAAACCCAGTGCGGGGATGTCATAAATAGCAGCAGCGAAACATACATACCCCAGAACAAAATAGAAATAAACTGCAAGTCTTTTTGAGCCATCAAAACTGCTGCTATAAGCAGAGTAAGAGCAGCAGATGCCAACACCAGCTGCAAAGGCTGGTTGATTTCGCCTCCCAGCCCCCCAAAGTAAAGGCTACCTCCAAAAGCCACTACACCCAACAAACCTAAACCAACAAGCCAAGAGCGGGGATAACATTGGCCACGAGGCCAGTAATGACAGACTTCAGCAAGCTGGGCACCCCCAGTTAAAGCCACAGCTGGGTAAATTGGGAATACATACCAGGGGAGTTTAGTTCCCATAACTGAGATAGCAAGGAGATAGACGGTACTCCAGACAAGGACTAACTTAGCCCAACCCCAGTTACGATTTTCCCAAGCCAGTCGCCACCCTTGGGGCAATAAGAGCAACCAAGGCCATGCGTACTTCAAGATTTCCAGCAAGTAGTACCAAGGGGGGCCGGTGTGATTTTCGACTGGTGCCCAAATCCGCTCTAACGATTGGTCTACGACACCAGTGCTGAGAAACTTTTGTCCGTAGTGCAACCACTGGGCAGCATACCAGGCAACCACGGGGGCACCACCAATTAGTATGCCGAGCCAAACATAGCCAGAAATTAATAGCCTTGGGGTATCCCAGAGTATAAATAAGAAAGCGATCGCTCCTAATAATAGCCCCATGATGCCTTTGGTGAGGCAAATCAACCCGAACCCAATACCGGCACCTAAAGACCAACGCAAGTCTCTGCGCGATCGCAATACACACCAAATCATCAAGAGGAAAAAGCACAGCACTGGTCCATCCAGCATCGCCAAACGCCCGTGGCGCACCACCGGCAACAAAGTCAGGTAAATTAACGCCGAGAAAATCGCTGGCGTGCGGCTTTTAAAAATTTCGCGGCCAATACAATACAACAACGGCACTGAAATAGCAGTTAGCAGTGCCCCCGGTAAGCGCGCAGTCCACTCATTGACACCACCGACTTTATAAGTACCAGCAATCAGCAGATGCACTAGGGGCGGCTTATTTAGATAAGGTTCACCAGCTAGCGTAGGGTAAAGCCATCTTAAAGATCCTGCTGGTGCTGATGCTATCTCACGGGCGACTTGGGCAACAGTGCCTTCATCCCAATCCCGTAGCGGCAGGCCACCCAAATTAATCATAAATAGGATCAGAGCCGCTAGGAGCAATACTAATATCCACAGCTTCTCAACCCAGCTTTCAGACCAGCGAATTTTATTTTTTAAATGACCCCAAGTAAAACTTCGGTGGTACATATATCTGACAACTATACCTTCACCGTTACCAGCCTAATCTGTGCTGGTACTTTAGTTTGAAATAACTTTAACCGTAACTTATCCCGCTTCTTACCTGGGCTTAACCAGCTACGGACAATGATTCAGCTATGCTAGTCGGGACAAAAGTCTATTTTGCCGCAGTTTTGCCTCAACTCATGGCTAAAGTCTACAACTTGTTGCTTCAGGGCGGCCCACTGATGTTGCCACTGCTAGGGCTATCTGTTGGTACGATTGCGTGTATCGTAGAACGAGGCTGGTTCTGGTTTCAATTGTTGAGAGAAGAAGACAAAATTGTCCATGATGTGCTAGGAGCGGCTCGTTATGACTTGCAAAAAGCGGCCAAGATTGCAGAGCAAGCTCAAAGGCTGCCGATTGGTCGTTTTCTGCTAGCTCCTTTAAAGCTTAAGCAACCCACGCCAGAAACATTTCGTTTGGCAATGGAAGCAGCAGGCGATAAAGAGTTTGTTCAAATGCGTAAAGGTGACAAGCTGCTGGAAACAGCGGTTGCAGTTGCCCCCTTGCTGGGTCTTCTGGGTACTGTGACAGGTCTTATTACTACCTTCAACAACCTCAACATTGGCGGCGGTGGTGCTGCAAGCACTAGTATCACAAAGTCAGCTGCCGGGATTGGTGAGGCTCTCCTAACCACAGCAATGGGCATGATAGTTGCGATTATAGCTTTAGTATTCTTCCGAATTTTCATCAGCTGGCAGTCGCAGCAGATGGACTATTTTTCTAGCGTAGGCAGCGAACTAGAACTGATATATCGACAAATTTGGTACGAACCCTCTCTTGCTGAAAAAATTCGACCTATTAAGAGTCACGAGTCAGGAGCTTCTGGATTCTGAGTTGTGATTAGACTGTTGAAATTTCCAACTTTTTGCTCATAAACGCCACACCATGCGATTTAAATCAAAGCATCAAGGCTCGCAACTACCAGAATTAAATCTGACGCCGATGATGGATGTGATTATGACTATTCTCACATTCTTTATAGTTGTTTCCATGACTTTGTCAACCAATCCCCAGGGGGTAGATGTAACACTGCCTAGCACTGATAATGGCGCGACTGAACAGAACACCCCAGACCCTTTGATAGTTGGATTAAATCAGCAGGGTGAAATTTGGCTGGGGAACCAACCTGTTAATGAAGCTCAGTTAGGTGAACAAATGCAATCCTATTTAGTGCAGAACCCCAAGGGGGCTGTGCTATTGAAGGCAGATCAGAAATTGCCCTACCAACAGGTGGTGAAAGTATTAGGAAAAATGCGGGATGTAGGAGGCGATCGCGTTTCTCTAGCGATTGAAAAAGATTAAGTAAGTAGGTGGGCAGATAGTGGTTAGTTGTTAGTGGTTAGTGGGGGAAGACGTTCCCACGCTTCTACTAACAATTCTAATATACGTTTAATCACACCCACTTATTTAGTTTACGCTTAGAAATAGCTCCTACAATTTAGACAAGTAGCTCATATAAACATTGATTGCTTTTAGTATGAAATACATTGGTAGCCAAAACTTAAACTTAAGATAAATTTTCTATAATTTTTGGCAGCAATAATGGCTAAAAGTAGAGTTGGTTGTTTGTCGTCACATAGTTCGCTTTTGAGCAACCACTCTTTTTCTTTTAAAGTGCTTCTTGTGTATAACGGTATAAGTTATGATTGATAATTTTTATGGTAAATGGCAAAAAATAAAGAATCTTACTCGACGACTCAATGCCGTTAACAACATATTGCATATCTTTGAACAACAAGTCGAGGGTCATTATTTTGCTAATGAATTAAAGCCTATAAAAGACCAGTTGATAATAGATTTTGATGTTACTTTAAAGGTTTTGATAGATATCTTCGATGATAACCCTTAAATGATTTATATATTTCCTATCCCGTCTGTCCTATATAATTTTACGTTTAATATAGTTTTTTAATACTAAGTTGGATTAATACATAGTACTTTATCTCCTCCTTGTCCCGCTATTTACTGTCTTTGGCTGCAACTTAGTATCAGCTGGGAGAACGGTTCCATACCACAACGATAGTTCCTGTCCCATCTTTTGTTGGCACCAGGTTGATATAGCGAACAAAAGCCCCTTGCTTCACTTCATAGATTGGCCCTCCACCATATTGGCTTGGTGCAGCGGCTTGGAAACCGCTGCTCTGGAGGTTAGACGCAAAAGCATTGTTGAATAGTTGATCTGGCGTTTGATTGGGTATCAATTTAAAACTTCCATCGATCCCTGGCTGTGGCTCAGCAACGTCAAAACCCTTCTCGTCTGGGCCAAGCTTGGCGTAGAACGCATTAGGATTTTTAAAAAATAATTCAGGTTGATCAACAGTTTCCGAACTTACCTGTCCCACGATGCCATAAAAGGCTGTTTCTTCACGACTGGCAACTCCCACATCCTCCAGATTCCCCGGATTAAGACGCTCAGAAGCCAAAACCATCACTGTGCCTTGCCCTGATTTAAAAAATAGGTTGAGATATTTGGTGGTGCCATTTTTAGACACCATATAAACCTTTTGGTTCGCTTCATCCAGGTCAGGTTGAAGCTGATAGCCTCTGGCTGCTAGTTCTTGCTGGAAATAACTAGCCACTGGTGAGATTTCGTCCTTGGTTTGCTGGCTTGCCTTGTCGAGTTCTCCTGGAAATAAACCTAAAGAACCGGGCTGAGCAGAGGAGTATTTAGGGAAATCAGCAAAGGGATCTACGGGCGTTGCAGAAGCAGAGGGGGTGGGGGTTGTTGGTGTTACTGGTGTCAGTGTCGATTGTGCTTGAGGCGACGCCGTTGATGTGGATGTCGATTGCGCTTGAGGCGTTAGCGTTGATGCGACAGGCGGTTGTGCTTGAGGCGTTAGCGTTGATGCGAGCGGCGGTTGTGCTTGAGGCGTCGGTGTTGGCGTGGGTGTAAGTTGCGTTTGAGGCTTTGGAGCTAGTCGTGGTTTAGGCAGCCCAGGCTCTCTATAAACGAGACGCTTGAGCGGCGGCTGGCGAATAACAGGTGTAGTGGGCCGAGGTATTGGCTGGTTTGGCTTAGGGGATGGTTTGGGAGATGGTTGAAGAGAGAGCGATGGTGTTGGTTTGGGAGCAGGCAGAGTGGAAGAAGTTGGTAACTGGCTGATCTTAACCTTCTCTTCTTTTTTGGAGAGTTGATGCTTTGACTCAGACGGTATCGGCATCATCAGAAGTAGCCCGTGCATACCCATAGAAATTAGCAGCATGGGCCGGATCAAGCTTTGCAAGGGAGCAGGTAAGTTTTTTAGCAAGTAGTAATGGTTCATAAAAGCAAGAGAAGTTAACACCTAGTGCGGGTTAGCGTTAGCGCGTATATGTAGTCAAGTTTTCCTTGACAACAACTAGCAGTAAAAGATTCTAATTTACCGAAGGGGCGGACGGACGTGCCCCCCTTCTAAGGATGGTAATGAGCTTACTCACAGGTTAGTTAATATGGCTTGATAACCCAACTCCATCCTCAGATAGGTTTCAAATACAATAAGCCAATATTACGTTAAGTAATAACAAATTAATCATTTAAAAATTGACTAAAAGCTTTATTAATCTTGGCTTTAACTATTTTTAACTAAACCTTATTACTAGGTTTACATTTTCTTATTGTTCCTACTTTAGTTTGATAACAGGCAAGTCAAACTCTGGTAGGTTCTGCTTAAGAACCAGACAATATGATTTCTTTCACGCCCGCTTTTCGTTTTGCCGTTACAACTTCAGTCGTAACTGTTGCCATTACGTTGGGACCCCTTTTTACAGCAATTTCCCAAGCGTTAACTTTGAATGGTGCTGGTGCGACTTTTCCCAAACCGCTTTATGACCGATACATTGCTGAATTCAGCAAGAAGTACCCAGATATTAAAGTCAATTACGAAGGGATTGGTAGCGGCGGTGGTATTAAGCAATTGATTGCTGGTACTGTTGACTTCGCGGGTAGCGATGCGGCTATGACCGATACTGAGATAGGTCAGGTAAGCCGGGGTGTTGAGATGGTTCCCACCGCTGGCGGGGCTGTAGCTGTTGTTTACAATCTTCCGGGCGTTTTCAATCTCAAGTTGTCTCGCTCTGCACTGCCAGCCATCTTTGCCGGTCAAATTACCCGTTGGAATGACCCCAAGATTGCTAAAGACAATCCTGGTGTCAGTCTGCCCGATCGGCCCATTAAGCTAGCTGTGCGGGCAGATGGCAGCGGTACAACTTTCATTTTCACTAACCACTTGAGTGCTGTTGATTCCTATTTCAAAAGCAAAGTTGGCGTCAATAAAGCTCCTAACTGGTCTGCCAACCCCCTGAAAGGGAAAGGAAATCCAGGGGTGGCAGCTTTGGTGCAACAAACTGAAGGCTCTATTGGCTATGTAGAGTCTGCTTATGCTAAGCAAAGTAAACTTTTGACAGCGCGAGTGGAGAATAAAAAAGGCCGGTTTGTTTCTCCTTCTTTGGAAGAGGCTAATAAAGCTCTGGCTAATGTGCAGTTCCCAGCGAACTTTCGGGTTTTTGAAGGCGACCCAGCAGATGGCTATCCAATTACTGGCCTGACCTGGCTTTTGGTCTATAAGCAATACGATGCTGAAAAAGCAGATGCCGTCAAGAAGCTAGTCCAATGGTGTCTGACGGATGGTCAAAAGCTCAATGGCAGCCTTGAATATACGCAGATTCCTCCAGCGGTTGCCACTCGTGCGATCGCAGCTGTGAATAGCAATGTCGCCAGTCGATAAAAGTTTCTCAGGGGCAGTGCTGGGACTGCCTGTCTGAGTTAAAGCAATTAGCTAATAGCAAGTAGGGTGGATAGTGTCCGCCCTACTCCTGGCTCCAATTTACCGCTCATGATTGAGTTATGAGTTATGAATTTTAAGTTTTGAATGAAGAGTTAAAAATTAATAATTCAAAACTCATAACTTTTGAATACTTATGGCAAATCTTTCTGAGCAAGCCCAGAATCTAGCTGAGGGATCGAGACTCAACCTGACAGATGGGGATAGGAAAGGCTTCTGGCTAGAGCGTGGATTTACCTGGTTGGTTCATAGCTTTGCCTTCAGTACAGTGGCGCTGCTGTTGTGGTTATCGTGGGTGATTTTTCAGGAAGCTCGACCAGCGATCGCGCACTTTGGACTGAAATTTTTGTGGGATCACAACTGGAATGTGGGGGAGCTAAGTTTCGGGGCTTTACCTTACATTTACGGGACACTCGTTAGTTCTGTGATCGCCCTTTTTATAGCTGTTCCCATCGGACTGGCTGTAGCATTAATCGCCAGCGAAAATTTTTTGCCAGTGTGGGTGCGATCGCTCCTAGCCTTTGTTGTTGAGATCATTGCAGCGATTCCTAGCGTCATCATTGGTTTGTGGGGAATTTATGTAATGATTCCCCTACTCCAGCCTGTACAACTCTGGCTATATAAGCATTTGGGCTGGATACCCCTATTTAGTACCGAACCATACGGTGCAGGTATGCTGGCGGCTGGCGCGATCCTAACGATCATGATCTTGCCTACAGTTGCCGCAATTAGCCGAGAAGTGTTGCTGGCGATTCCCAAAGAGTTACGAAGTGCATCTATGTCCTTGGGAGCTACCCGTTGGGAAACAATTTTTAAAGTTCTGCTACCAGCTAGTGCTTCGGGTATTTTGGGAGCAGCCATGCTCGCCCTGGGTCGCGCCTTGGGGGAAACGATGGCAGTAACGATGGTAATTGGCAACTCAGATCAGCTCAACTTTTCTTTACTAGAATCCGCTTCTACTATCCCATCTCTTCTAGCGAATCAATTTCCTGAAGCCCTGGAAAAGTTACACATCGGCGCTTTAATGTATCTGGCTTTAATTTTGTTTGCCATAACGCTGATTGTTAACATTGTCGCCTTGGTGATGGTTCAGATCTTTAGTCTGCAAAGAAATTAAAAATTTAAAGAGAGTTTCATGTCCAACTTAAGTCGCAGACAACTCCTGGTTTTCTTTGGGGGTAGTGCTGGTGCTGCTGTATTAGCTCCCGCTTTCGGAGAAAAAATCTTTGGCAGTAGTTCCAGTGTTGCTGAAGCACAAACTGTCCCCCTAAGTTTTACTCCTGTACGTCTACCCCATCCTCTACCTATTTATCAAGGGCAGAGAAGCTTCTTGGCTACAGGAATTGGGCAGGGAACAATACTCAATCCTTCTACCAATGTTAAGTTAGCTAACTATAACGTTATTGATGATGTTATAGTTCCGCCGGAATACGAGCGTTATGTGATTGTGAAGTGGGGCGATCGCATCTTCCCCAACCGTGATGAATACGTCGGTTACAACTGCGATTACACAAGCTTTCTTCCCATTGGTAGAACCCTTGATGAAGGCTATCTATGGATAAATCACGAATACGTCTCCTTCCCAATTTCTAGCCTCGCCCCTGAAACTCCAGAGGATGTAAAAACATTCCCAACCTCATTTCAACCAGTAGTTGGGCGAGCATTACCCTCCACCAAAAATCGCGAACTCGAAGGTGAGTTCATGTATAACATAGGTGGGTCTGTCATCCGTATCTCTCGACGCAACGCTAACAGACGTTTTGTTGTTGTCAGTGACCCTAAAAATCGACGCATTCACGGTCTTTCTGGGCTAGGGATTAACAGCCAAAGAACTGATGGCTATCAAAACGTCACCTCTTGGGGGACTTTAAGCTACCAGCGAGGCGACCAAAACTATCTGATTGGTACAGGACCCGCTGCCACTCAAGTTTTCAATCTCAGCACAGATGGATTAGGGAATAAGATTATCGGGACTGGCTACAACTGTTCTGGAGGCACCACTCCTTGGGGAACGATACTCTCAGCTGAAGAAAACTTCCAAGGAAGCTCAACCTTTTTTGTTGGAGTAACAGAACCTGTCAAACCGAACGGCACTCAGACTGGCTATAACACTGGTACAGTTGGGCAGACATTTGGCTTAGTTGGGGAAAAATACGGTTGGATGGTAGAAATAGATCCGGCTAACCCCTCTTTCCGCCCTCGTAAACATACCGCCTTAGGTCGTTATCGCCATGAGAATATTGCGATGCGAGTGGAGGCTGGAAAAAAATTAGTAGCCTATCTGGGCGATGACCGACGCGGGGGGCACACCTGGAAGTTTGTCAGCAAAGGCACTGTTACATCCCCCACTGATAAGAACAACAGTCGCTTATTTGAAGACGGTACGTTGTACTTCGCCCGTTACAATCCTAACGGAACAGGTCAATGGATTCCGCTGCTATTAACTACCAACACCAATCCCATTCCTCCATCGGTTCTTGCCTCAGTGGAAATTGCAGCATTGGGCCAAGCAACCAGAAACGGTCGTCTGCCACTACCCAGACGTCAGGGAATTGCCGGCGCAACTACAGACGGTGGTTCGTTCAACGTTGAGATCGCCAATCAAGCCACAGCCCTTCCCCCTTACCAAGGTAAGAAGCTGTCAAATTTCTACACCAGCCAAGGTGCCCTTCTGTGCGATGCTTTCTTAGCTGCCAATCTAGCTGGTGCAACACCTACGGGTCGTCCAGAGGATATTGAAGTCCATCCCCGTACTAAGGAAGTGTTTATCGCTTACACAGATGGTGCGCCAGGAGGTGATGGCTATCCTGATTCTCGAATCTTTGTGGTTTCTAAATACAGCGAAGATGTTAACGACGCACAGCCTTCAGGAAGCCTCTTTAAGATTATCGAAAACAGCGCTGATGGTACAGGTACAACCTTCCGCTGGCAGCGGCTTGCTAAAGGAGGGGAAGCAGGCGCAGAACCCGGAGATGGCTTTGCGAATGTGGATAATTTGGTGTTTGACGCCCAAGCAAATATTTGGGGCGTTACTGATATGTCTACTGGTGCCCACAATGGTTTCAGTGTTGGTGCTGAAGCGGAACCCTTACTCATAGAACACACAGTAGTGGGTGCTGTCTCACCTAGTAAGACTGACTCTAACAAAAATGTTCAGACTTCTAACCTAATTGGAGTTTTTGGCAATAACTGGCTCTTCTTCATACCCACTAGCGGAGCGAATGCGGGACAAGTAATACCATTTGCCTATGGTCCAAACCGCTGCGAGATGACGGGGCCAACTTTTGTCGGAGATACATTGATTCTTGCGGTGCAGCATCCCGGTGAAGATTGCCCGTTCACTCCTCAGGAAATCTTGAGCCGAGAGATTGAGTTGCTGGACTTGAATGGCACCGTCTTTAACCAGCAACGTACTGTTCTTCGTGGCAGTAATTGGCCTAGTAATATCCAGGGAAATCCTCAAGGTCCCCCACGTCCTTCGGTGATTGGTATTCAGCGCAAGCAGTCAAGCGGCAGGTTTATCTGAATTGGTCATTGGTTAAGAGCAAAACTCAATGACAAATAACAAACAATTATTAGGTGTGAGAAGGGTGTGCATGAGAAAGTCAACACGATTGACGTATATTACTTTGCTTTTAGTTGGAACGCTGACCTCGACGGCAGTAGCCCAAACAGTTGAGCCTGAAACAAAGAGTCTCTCAGAAGTAAATTTGCCCCCCCGCACTTTGAGCGAAGCGGATTTTCTCTCTCAAACACCCAACCTAGAAGCCGCGCCAACCCCTGATACAGTTACCCCCAACCCTGTACTGACACAAAATACAGATTTAGTCCGCCTCCTGCGAGTTACGCCCCGCATCGGCGCTGAGTTCACTACTGGCCCAGGTGTGGGTTACGAAAGCTCTTTTGGTAGTATTGAAGGCTTTGTTCCCTTACTCCAAACTCCAGGACAAAACCTTACTTACTTCCAAGGACGGCTGCTGATATCGACAGACGACGCCCAACTTGGGGGAAATGCCCTTGTAGGACATCGGATATATAACCCCACAAACAACCGTATCCTGGGTGGCTACTTGGCCTACGATATTCGTGATACAGGTAATAGTACATTCAATCAGTTGGGCGCGGGAGTTGAAAGTTTAGGGGAATCTTTTGATGTTCTCGCCAATGCTTACATTCCTATTGGCGACACTCGCCAAACAGTAGGAGAAACCACCTTCAATAGTGTCTCTTTCTCAAATCCTACTTTCCAGACTAATTTTTTAGCTCTGATGAGAGAGCAGCAACAGCAGATTAACCGCCGCTTGGAAGCAGCATTGACGGGATTTGATGCTGAAGCTGGCGTGAGAATCGCACGGTTGGGTAGACAAGGCAACCTCCGGGGTTATGGTGGACTCTACTACTATGATGGTCCAGGTATTTCATCATTTGTGGGCGGACGCGCTCGTTTAGAAGCCCGTCTCACAGATACTTTTAGGCTGGGACTATTGCTGCAAGGAGATGACCATTTTGGCACTAACTTAGTATTTAGTGTGGGGGCTAGTTTTCCTGGTAGTGGTTACAGGGGTATAAACAAACAAGAGCAGGTACTAGCTCGTCTAGGGGAATCAGTTGCTCGTCAAGAGAACATTGCGGTGGATGAGCGGTTTGAATCTGAGTTAGTCACCCAGCGAGATACAGTTTTGGCGACTAACCCTAATACAGGTCAAGCGTTGAGATTCCGACACGTTAACTTGGGGAGAGGAACGGGTAACGGCACGTTTGAGAATCCAACTGGAACGGTTGCACAAGCACTGGCTTCGGCTCAGTCTAATGATATTGTTTATGTGCAACGAGGTAATAATCCTGGCATTCCGGCTTTTACGATTCCCAATGGGGTTTCGGTGCTATCAGCTGGCTCTGTACAGCGAATTGACACTTTACAAATTAGTAATTTACAGTTACCAGGTTCTGGAAGTGGAGCGCGTCCCCGCGTGACGGGAACGGTAACTTTGGGTAATAACAACACTCTCTCTGGGTTTGAGATTAATGGTGCTAGGGGGCCTGGTATTCTGGGAACGAATATCAACAACACGACTATTCAAGACAACATCATCAGCAATTCAACTATTGACCCTACCAACACCTCGAATCTGGGAAATGGCATCTTTCTGACGAATGCCACTGGGAATATCGATATTACCAATAACACCATCAGAAATAATTCTGAGAATGCTATCTTGATTAACAATAATGCGGGACAGGTTGATATGACGATCGCGAATAATGCGCTCGCAGACAATGTTAACGGCATCCGAGTTAATTTGTTAGGTACTGCCCCAGCAACTGCTCAGATTACCAATAATTCCGTTACTAATGGTGGTAATGGCGTTGATTTCAACGTCGGAGAAAATGCCAAGTTAAATAACTTAGCCATAAGCAACAATAGTATTGAAGGCTCGAACCAGGGGATTAATTTCCGGGCTTTCGATAATGCCCAATCTACTGTTAATGTGTCAAATAACACGCTCCGTAATATCACAGGGGATGGGGTGAATTTCGGACTTAATCAAAATTCGAGGACGCAGCTGAACGTCTCAGGCAATAGTATTACTAACACAAATGATGATGGCATTGATACTGAACTGTTTGATAATGCAGTAGTAACGGCTACTATTTCTAATAACCAAGTTTCCAATAGTGGTGATATCGGCATTGAGGTAGATGCAGACAACAATTCCCAACTCCGGCTGGTGATAAAGTCAAATACGGTTACAGGTAGCGCTAACCAAGGAATTTCTATATTCTCTGGTGCTGCTGGTGGAAGTGCCAAAATCTTCGCCAGTGTTCGGTTGAATAGGCTGACGGGCAATAATGTCAGTGGTTTGGCAAATGGTGGTTTTGATGCCCAAACGTTCGATACTTCTAGAATGTGCTTGCAACTGGATAATAATACAAGCGACAGGTTTACTCTGGTTAACAATAGCGGAACATTCCAGGTGGAGAATACACTCTCGACGAACACTGGCACTGTTAATAGGACAGGAACGACCAATGTGCCGCAGGGAAGTTGTGGCTATTAAAAGCTCTATGAAAGGTAGATTTGAGAATTTTTAAACCGCAGATGAAAACAGATAAACGCAGATGTTTTGTCTCCTCAAATAACTTTTCGTAATTGGGGTTAACTCAAAACTCAAAACTCAAAACTCACTTTTGATGCCTAAATTCCTATTAGATGAATCTTTGGAAACAGAACTCCATCGCTCCTTGCCGATGGGTAGAACGTTGTTCAGCTGGGGGATGACTGCTATTGCTTTTATACTCACTGGCTTGGCGCTGCTGCCTTTGTGTTCAATCTTGCTGGAGATTCTGCACCGGGGAATTCCTCAGTTGAGGTGGGAAGTGTTTACGTCTCTACCAGCGCCAGTGGGTATGGAAGGGGTGCCCAATGGCTTTGCTAATGCGATCGCAGGAACTATGTTAATGGTGGGGATTGCTTCTGTGCTGAGTATTCCCTTTGGCGTTATGACTGGTATCTTTCTTTCAGAGTTTTGTAAGGCATCAAGGCTAGCCAGTTTTATCCGCTTTATTACAGTTATTCTCAGCAGCGTTCCTTCCATTATTGCGGGCGTGTTTGCTTATGCCGTTGTCGTCCTGGTTAACCGCCAATTTTCAGCTGTGGCAGGCGGTTTTGCCCTAGCAGTACTCATGCTGCCAGTGGTGGCGCTGACAACTGAAGAAGCTTTGAAGTTGGTTCCCAATTCTGTGCGCCTTGCCTCTGCTGCTTTGGGAGGCGATCGCGCACAGACCACTTTTCGCATTGTAGTTGCCTCAGCACTCCCTGGAATCACCACAGGTGTATTGCTAGCCGTTGCTCGTGCTGCGGGTGAGACGGCTCCCCTATTGTTCACTGCCTTATCCAGCCAAAACTGGCCTACAGGTTTGTTTAGCCCCACACCTTCCCTATCAGTACTAATTTATAACTACGCTACTTCGCCTTTTCCTGAGCAAATTAACTTAGCTTGGACAGCTTCTCTAGTCTTAGTAGGGATGGTTTTACTCCTGAGCATTCTGTCCCGCTTAGTAACTCGCAAACAATTGAAAGTCCGCTAAATTATGCAATCCGAGCCTAACCTTTCCCGTGTCAAGAAAGCCGCTCAAGCGCAAATAGCCTCTGCGGTGGAATCCACCACAGCTGCGGTAATGCCAGCCATGCGGGTCAGAGATTTTTCTTTTTACTATGCCACCCAAAAAGCCATCGAAGGGGTGTCAATAGATATCCTCCAGAAGCAAGTGACGGCAATTATTGGTCCCTCTGGTTGCGGTAAATCTACCTTTCTTAAAGCTCTCAACCGTATTAGTGAATTAGAAGGAAAGGTTCAGGTTAAAGGCACTATAGAATTTTTTGGACAAAATATCTATAACCCTAAAGTGAACATCAATCGCTTGCGCCGCCTGATTGGTATGGTGTTCCAAAAACCCAATCCTTTTCCCAGCAGTATCTATGACAATGTTGCCTACGGTGTAAGGATTTTTAACCGCCTGCGTCGCTCTCAATTAGATGAAACTGTAGAATTAGCCCTGAGAAGTGCTGCTCTTTGGGATGAGGTAAAAGATAACTTAAAGAAATCAGCTTTAGGGCTTTCTGGCGGACAGCAGCAGCGGCTATGCATTGCTAGGGCACTGGCGGTGCAACCCAAGGTCTTGCTGATGGATGAACCTTGTTCTGCCCTCGACCCCATTGCGACGATGAAAATTGAGGAACTGATCAAAACTCTCAGCCAAAAGCTGACGATCGTTATTGTGACTCACAATATGCAACAGGCTTCTCGCGTATCCGATCGCACTGCCTTTTTTAGTACTGATGAAAGTCGTGTTGGTCGGATGATAGAGTTTGGTGCTACTGCTGAGATGTTCACAGCTGCTAGCCATCCCCGCACCCAAGATTATATTCAAGGTCGCTTCGGTTGAAAGATAAGCTATTACTATCACGGCCGTTGATGATTAGCTTAATTGAATTTGGTGAGGCAATTAGATAGCAATCGGCGCGATCACCTTTCACTGCAATTGTAGGATTATATCTGGAAGGCTTTAACAGAGTGTGCCTTTGCCGCTTCCAAAATTGCAGTAATATCTTCTTCTTTCGTGTTAAAAGCCGCTACTAACCGCACGATTGTTGAATGTTCTTCCTCCCAAGGGTAGAACTGGAAGCCATCATCTAAAAGTCCTTTAACGACTGCTTGAGGCATCTGTATAAAGACTTCGTTCGCTTCTACTGGATAACACAGCTGTACCCCCGGTAAAGAGGCGAGTCCTGCTGCTAGTTTTGCCGCCATCTGATTGGCATGGGCAGCATTCCTCAGCCATAAACTATCTGTAATATAAGCCTCAAGCTGTGCTGACAAAAACCGCATCTTGGAAAACAAATGTCCGCTGCGCTTGCGACGATAGCTGAAAGTTTCTGCTAGCTCACGATTGAAAAAGACGACTGCTTCTGCTGCCATAGCACCGTTTTTGGTAGCACCAAAAGATAGGATATCTACACCAGCACGCCAAGTGATGTCTGCGGGAGTGCAGCCTAAGCTGACTACGGCATTGGCAAAGCGGGCACCATCCATGTGTAGACTAAGCTGATGTGCATGGGTAACTTCGGCAATTTGGTGAATTTCCAAAGCACTATAAACACATCCAGCTTCACTTGCCTGAGTAATGCTGACTGCGGCTGGCTGCACATGATGGACAACGCCTGCGCCTGATTTAGCGAGAACCTTTGCTAAGTTAGTTGCGTTAATCTTGCCACGCTCACCAGGAATAGTTACTAGCTTCGCACCACCTGTATAAAATTCTGGCGCACCGCATTCATCAACGTTGATATGGGATGCCGGATGGCAATAAATAGCCCCAAAGGGTGGTGTGATAACTGAGAGAGCGATCGCGTTGGCTGCTGTGCCAGTTGCTACTGGAAAAATAGTTACGGCAGTCTCAAATAATTCTGAGAAAAGAGCTTCCAGTCGCTGGGTATATTCATCATTACCGTAGGGCATGGCTGTGCCGTAATTCGCGGCAATTAACGCTGCCATTATTTCCGGCGCTACGCCAGTCACATTGTCACTACAAAAGTTCATTGAGTACCCCCAAAAATCTTCGCTATATTGCTTTCTGTGCAAAATCTAATCTGTTGCTTTTATCGCCAGTTGTACTTAATAAACTAAGGCTAGTTTGAACCGCAAAGACGCAAAGGACACAAAGAAGAAGGAAAGGTAGAAGGCGCTAACATACAATTATTTTGCCGCACCTTAGTTTTCAAATAAGCGATCGCCCCGGTGGAGTCGGTAAGCCATTTGATAAGTCTGCCCTTGCGATCGCATTGTTGGTGCATGGGCTGCTAGATACCGGGCTGCGGCAACTAGCACATGAACTCCAGCAGGTGTATCGCCCAGCCGCTTGTACTGCCTCAATACTGCTTCCACTACCTGAATCGTGTGAAAGTTGCGATCTTCTCGCAGCAACAACTTGCCCAGCATAGCCAACAACCGCTCTGGTTTGCCGCCACTATATAGATAGCGAGCAACTAACTCACCTGCCTCATTCACCTGCTGCTGCCTATCTAGCAGTGCTGGGAGTTCATGCAGTAGATCTTCTGGGTTGTCAACAGTTTCACCTGGCTCCGGCAAACGTGCTGCTGGCACGTTTAGAAAGCGGTTGAGATACACGCTCATTGCCGCATCGAAAACGCCTCGCAACAACTCCGGGGATGCTACTCTCACTAGTCCTTGGTGAACGGCATTAGCAAATGTGAACGTATGATGTGCTGTATCCCAATCGCCAAAATCATTATTGGTATGGAAGTGGGCAATGCGTAGTGCTGCTGCGTAAGCTACGACACCTGCTAATTCTTCCTCAGTACAGCCTTCACGTAGGGCTGCTAAAAGGGCATCTGCGATAGCCTTCGGCATAGCTTCGCTTACCGCAATAGCATCCTCACCCAATAACACAGGCACCAGTTCCTCGCGCCCTTGCCATGTTCCGCGTTGCTCTCGACCTATTTCCAAAGCAGTTGGCAAGGCCTCAAATGCACCCCCCAAAATTGCCACCAGATCCACTGGATAGCGCCAAGAACTCGACTCCTCCATGCGTTCAGCACTGGCTATGCCAGACACCAAACTGGTGAGGACTGATTCTGCATCCTGCCAATTAGTTGCATCGAGAGCTTCCAGGGCTTTATTAGTAAAATCTAAAGCATGACCGACATCAATATAACGGTGGTCAGTGGCAGCAGTAAAAAGCATCTGGGCTATCTGTTGGCGATCTACACCCGCACGTATAGCGGTTACCAAGCATCGCTCAGCACCTTCTGCATCCCGCACTTCAATAAACTGGCGAAACCAGCCTTTGAGTATGCTTATATCTGGTGTGGAATTAGGCAGGGGGTGAACCCCAAAACGTGGCGGTTTGTTAGCGCAATCGCGGGCTACAGCTGATAAGCCATGATAGAGCGCGCGGGGTCGGTCTTCAGCGTCTAAGTACGGCAGCAGGTTGATCATACAGGTATGCATCGTTAAACCTGCCCCCCAGCCTTCCTGTCGGTAACGTACCCCAAAATCAAGCCCGATGTGGAAAGGCTCATGGGGAGCGACACCTTTATCTAATAAGGCGATCGCAGACTTGGCAATTACTAATGAAATACCCTGTTCTAATCCATCAACAAGGCGTTGGCGCTGATGAGTATTTTGTTCGATACGGGGCGCTAGATCTACCCAAACCTCACCTTCACGTATCTGCACCGGGAAAGCTGGCACATCGTCAGCCCAGGCATCAAAAGTCCCGCCGCTAGCAATATCAAACCGCGCATGATGCCAATGGCACGTCAGAATACAGTCTTTGACTGTACCACGGTGGAGGGGGAAACCCATGTGCGGACAACGATTATCGATGGCATAAATTTTGTTACCTTGGCTGATTAGCGCCAGTGTGTACCCCTCAATAGGAACAACTAAAATGCCAGCAGCTTGGACATCACCTAGCTGAGCAACGCGCACGTAATGCTGAGTTAGTGTTTCCATATTTCAATTTCCTAAATTCAATCTTGACCTAAATTAACTATCGGTTCAAAAAATATTGGAGCTAATCCCCAGTCTGTTACTGACATGGTAAACCTTATCAATAAATTCAATATGGGATATTGGAGCTTATTAATAAACTAATAGCTAACCCTGTTGTTAGTAGCGAGAGCGGAATAGCAAAGCATTTACTAAATCCAGCGTTCAGAAAATATTCGGTATCCAAAATAACAAACTCAGCCAAAGCAAAAAGTCAAAGCCTTGATCCCCGCCACAGCTACACCTACAGCATTAGCCCTAACCGAACCCCAATCGGTAGATCCAAGCACAGCCGCAACCGATCGTAGGCAGGCTGTCTTAATATCACAGTTCCCTTCTTTTTAAGAAACTGTTTTTAAAGAAATGTAAAGGTTATTTCATCAGGTGGTAAGGATCGGCAGCCTTGGCTACCGAAAGATCTCCATCCCGCCCAAGTACAATGAATTTTTCTGGCCATCTCCACACCAGATTGAGCCAAGCCAGCCCCCATGTTAGTCTGAGACATAGGGCGCTCCTATAGAGCCAACGGTACTTCCATGTACACAATAGCTTCGCTTCACACAGCTAAGGCGAGGTCGGAGTCGGCAAAATCTCTGGGATAACCACGATCACAAAATTTTTTTCCGTAATTTTACTGACGCAACTATCTAAGATTTATTGCTACCTATTAAGTATGGTTAAACTAAATCTCCTGGATTTCACAAAGAACAGCTATTGAATCTATAATGAAGTTGTATCTAAAAACACCCCGTCTAGGATACTGAAATCTCTAACTCTGAACCCGGCTTGTTCATTCTAGCAGTGGCGATAATAGTTAGGGCAATCGACATTCTCCCATGAACGATTTTTCTGCTACTCTCACTCTCCGGATTGCTAAAAGCTAATTGCTAAAAGCTATAATTTCAGCGACCTTATAACTGACGGAATTAGAATGATGACCTCTCAACACATCACTATTACTGCTTTTGCTAACAAGCTGACTGCTTTGAAGCAAGTTCGGTTTAGTGGACGGCTGTTGCTGAAAGGCCCATTAGGTCAAGAGTGGACTTTTTACTGCTACATGGGGCGAATTGTGTATGCTACTGGAGGTATTCATCCAGTTAGAAGGTGGCAAAGAAATTTAGCTGCTCACTGTTTTAATGCCGGGCTGCATAAGCTGGATCAGCTAAAATCAATGACAGATACTTCTGGATTATCTGCTGATGCCGTTAATACATGTTGGGAATATAGTCTGTTATGTTTATGGTTACAGCAGCAACGCATTACCAGAGATCAAGTTGTGAGAATGATTCAATCAATCATTCTTGAAGTCTTGTTTGATGTTACTCAAGCATTGCATGTCACCTTTCAAATACAACAAGAACATCCATTATCTCCACAACTAGTATTGATAGATGCTGAACAAGGAGTAGCAGAAGCTCAAAAAATTTGGAATATTTGGAAAACAGCTAAAATTTCCGATGTGTTCCCCGATCGCGCTCCTTTGATTAAACAACCAGAGCTACTTCAGCAAAAAACATCTGCTACAGCTTACAAATCCCTAACTTTGCTATTTGACGGACAACGCTCTTTGCGAGATATATCTGTCCAAACAAAGCGCAATGTTACAGAAGTAACACGTTCTTTACTGCCTTACATTGAAGCTGGGCTGGTGGAATTAATTAATATTCCTGATTTACCAGTTCCGATTGGTCCTACTCATCAAGAAAAAGCACCAATTCAGGCTGCTCCTAAGAGTCCGCTAATTGCTTGTGTGGATGACAGCCCTTTGGTTTGTCAAACAATGGAAAAAATTTTAACGGCAGTAGGATATCAGTTTTTAGCAGTTCAAGACTCTATGCGTGCGATCGCCACCCTCTTAAGCCGCAAGCCAGAATTAATATTTTTAGATCTGGTGATGCCAAATACCAATGGCTATGAAATCTGTACTCAATTGCGTAAAGTTTCTGCTTTCCGCGAGACCCCGATTATTATTTTAACCGGAAATGACGGTATTATTGACCGAGTGCGGGCTAAGGTTGTCGGGGCTACAGATTTCTTAAGCAAACCCGTTGATGCGGAAACGGTGTTGGCGGTAGCAAATAAGTACCTCAAGCACCTCAAAAATAGCTCTATAGTGATAGGTTGATCCGGTTTTTTAAAGAGGCGAATGGAAATGCATACTGCTTTAATCGTGGAAGATACCCTAACAGAAAGAGAAATTTTAACTAGCTGCTTGCAGAAAGCTGGCTTAAATGTTTTGACAGCTAAGAGCGGAGAGGAGGCATTAGAAACAATTAGTAGCAATAAACCTGATGTAATTATTCTGGACGTTGTACTGCCCGGTAGGAGCGGGTTTGAACTTTGTCGCGAACTTAAAGCTGACGCAGCAACCAGCAAGATCCCAGTTGTTATTTGTTCCACCAAAAATAGTGATATGGATAGATTTTGGGGAATGAAACAAGGAGCCGATGCCTTTATACCCAAGCCCGTGGATCAAGAGGAACTGTTGAGGACTATTAAGCAATTAATTAAAGCTTAGGACAATTCCTAACGCTTCACCGCCAGGAGACAAGCGATGGTATCTGAGTTTCTGTCTGGAGGCACTTTCTTAGTTGATCAAGCCCAAAACCCCACTCCGGGTCGCCCCGGAGTGTTGGGACAGCAATTTTTGCGGTTTGATCTTTTCGATGAGACCACGGCGCTATTGCCTGTGCATCAAATGACCGAGGTGCTGAGTATTCCCGTTAGTCAGATTGTACCCATTCCTCATTTACCAGCTTGGGTAATGGGAGTTTATAACTGGCGCGGCGATATTTTATGGATGGTGGATCTGGCGCATTTGATAGGACTCACCCCACTATACCAACAGTCAATAAGCCGCTCAACCTACACAGCAATTGTGATTCATGGTTCACAAGAATTGCTAGGCCGGCAGCGGGCAGCTAGCCAAATCACCGGGAGAAAAATACTGGGGCTGGTTGTTAATCAAGTGGAAGATATGGAATGGTGCGATCCCAATTTCATTCAATCCCCTCCCCAGTCAACTGTAACTCCTGAACTGGTGCCATTTTTACGCGGTTACTGGCTAAAACCTAATGGTGAAATGCTGGTAGTTCTAGATGGGGAAGCCATAATTGCTGGAATGCCTAAGCCAGACGTTTCAACTGCTTTTTGAATCTAAAAATTTACTTTTTTGACCAACAACAAAAAATGTCTCAAGCCCCCGACTTTCAGCCGTGGCGACAATCCAAAATCCAAAATCTAAAATTGAATGACTATGGCCTCTCAAACATGACTGACTAATCTGTAAATCTCTTAATAGACTCAACTAAACCATACCCATCTATTTTTTTTAGTGAATTTTCATCTATGACTAGACATTCTGAGCCTAAACCCAATACAACCAAAGCCAATACTAACGGTCGCCTAAATGGTCGAAAGGTAAGTATTACTCCTCCTCCTCCTCCTCCCCCGGCTCATGTGAATCCAATTGTTACTCAAGAAGACTTGAATCAAACACATATTCTTGAGCAAAATGGCCAAAATGGGAACGGGGATGGATTAAGTTCGGTAGAGCAAGAACCACCTCACCATCCGCAGCCAAAACAAAGTTTATGGCAAAACTTACCTCTACGCCGCCAATTGTTAACGACAATCCTACCTCTGGTACTGGCACCTCTGGCTATTGCCGGAGTGGCAAGTTGGGGGATCACTAAACATCAAGCGCAAGAGCGTGCCAATGGGAAGTTATGGAATGATGCTATGCTCTCCTCCAACCTAGCTGGTACAAAGGTTGAGGATGCTCTTAAAGTTCCGTTGTCTTTGGCAGAAAATCCCTTAATTATTAACGCAGCTAGCATTGGTAGTAAACAAGCAGAAGCAGCTGGACTAACTAAGTTACCCGCCAATGTAGTAGAAAATCGCTTTGCAGCTACGAAACTACTCCAGCCTAGCCCAACATTAAATTATTATTTGCAGGAAAACGCTAAGAAACAGAATCTTCCTCAATTATTGTTTACCGATCGCAATGGCTTCAACATTGCGGCTGCGACTCCTCCGGAAAACTTTGTCCAGAGTGGCAATGAATGGTGGCAAAAGACCAAAAGTGAAGGTCAGTGGATTAGTGAACCTAAACTCGATAAAGCCAACACTCCCACTGTTGAACTGAGTAATGCGATTAGAGATCCCAACTCAGGGCAATTTCTAGGTGTTGTTAAAGGTGTAATGACCACTGCCACCTTTGGGGATCTGGCGGTGCCATTACAACAATTAGGCTTGAGTCCCTCGGAAACAATTCAAATTTTGGCTCCTGCCAGCAAAAACGTTATTAGCACCATAACGTCTAATGGCGCAACCGCTAAGCAAGATCTGCTAGGGGGTGAGCCAGTTTTACAAAAAGCAACGGCTCTATTAGCAGAAGTGCAGGCACAAAAGGCTAATTTTGGGAAAAATGCCACTCCTGGGAAAAAGCCTAGCTACGTTGCTACAACAGAGGGACTCAAGGGACTTAGTGTTATTCCATTTGTTCACCAAGACGGGCAATTGGTGTTGAGCACCTCATTCAACGAGGGCGGTAGAAAGTATAGCCTTGCAGCAGTCCCAGGTATAAATTTGGTCAGTGTCACCTCGATTGACCTTTCTGAACTTGGAGCCGCAGGTAATGAGCAGGGGATATTTTTTGCCTTAATTTTGCTGGGCGTTGGTGCAGTTGGTGCAGTGATTGCTGTGGCTTTAGCACGCCGCTGGTCTAAACATTTGAAAGACTTGACGGTGACATCAGAGCAGGTAGCTGCTGGAAATTTGGATGCCTACGTTGAACCTCGTGGTAGCACTGAAACCCAAAACCTAGCGATCAGCTTTAATAATTTGGTTGCACGGGTCAAAGACTTGTTGCACCAACAAGAAAATGAAACCAAGCGATCGCAGCTATTTGCCTATATTGCCACGAGAGCGCGTGAATCTGGGGACGTAGAGGCAGTCCTCAAAAAAGCAGTTCAAGGAGCGCAAAAGCTCCTGAACGCCGACCGCGTATTCTTCTATCGCTTTAACCCGGACTGGAGTGGAGAAGTCGTAACCGAGGCCGTAGCCTCTGGTTGGTCTTCATGCCTGAACATGAAGGTAACAGACACCTACTTCACCAACTCAGATCTGGGGGTAGACCAATACCGCAATGGTCGTTACGCTGTCATCAATGATATCTACCAAGCGAATTTGACTCCTTGTCACCGTGAGGTGTACGAGCGATGCCAAGTCAAGTCCACTGTCGTAACGCCCATTATCAGCGGCGACAAACTTTTGGGCTTGATGTGTACGCAGCAATGTTCAGCACCTCGCACTTGGGAGGATTCTGAAATTGATTTCTGTACGCAATTGTCTACTAAAGTTGGGCTGGCTTTAGACCGCATCAGCTATCTGGAACAGAAGGAATCTGAAGCCAAACAAGCACAGCTATTTGCCGATATTGCTGCCAGTGCGCGTGAAGCTGAAGACGTGCAGGTTCTCTTCGAGAAAGCCGTTCAAGGAACTCAACACCTCCTTAACGCGGAACGGGTATCTTTATATCGCTTCAACCCGGACTGGAGTGGCGACATCGTTGCAGAAGCGGCGGCACTTGGTGTGCCACCATGCCTAAATATGACAGTCGCAGACAGCTACTTCACAGACTCGGATGCGGGGGTAGAGCGATACCGCAATGGTCGCGTGTTTGTCATCAATGACATCTACCAAGCGAATCTGACTCCTTGTCACCGTGAAGTGTACGAGCGATTAAAGATCAGATCTGTTGTGATTACGCCGATTGTAGGCGGCGACAGACTACTGGGCTTGATGTGTACCCAACAGTACTCAAGCTCTAGAGTGTGGCAGCAACCGGAAGTCAATTTCTGCACACAATTGGCAACTCAAGTCGGTCTGGCCCTAGACCGGATCAGCTACCTGCAACAAAAGGAAGCTGAATCCAAGCAGCAAGAAGCCGAAGCCAAGCGCGTAAAGCTATTTGCAGATATTGCGGACAGCGCTCGTCAAGCGGGTGAGGTGGAGATTCTGTTTGAGAAAGCTGTTTTAGGAACTCAACAGCTACTAAATGCAGAACGGGTATCTTTATATCGCTTCAACCCAGACTGGAGTGGCGACATCGTTGCAGAAGCGGCAGCACCAGGAGTGCCCCCATGCCTCAACATGACAGTAGCAGATAGCTACTTCACAGACTCAGATGCGGGGGTAGAGCGATACCGCAACGGTCGCGTGTTTGTCATCAATGACATCTACCAAGCGAATCTGACTCCTTGTCACCGTGAAGTGTATGAGCGATTAAAGATCAAGTCCCTTGTGATAACGCCAATTGTGGGCGGCAACAGACTACTGGGCTTGATGTGTACCCAACAGTACTCAGGCTCTAGAGTGTGGCAGCAGCCGGAAGTAGATTTTTGCACACAATTGGCAACTCAAGTTGGTCTGGCCTTAGACCGGATCAGCTACCTAGAGAAGAAGGAAATTGAAGCCAAACAGCAAGACGTTGAAGCCCACCGATTACAGCTAGGTGCAGAGATTGCCACCATCGCTCGTGAATCATTAGATAAGAAGGCGGTATTTGAGAGAGCCGTGCAAGGCGCTCAACAAATCCTCAACGCCGAGAGAGTGTTCTTGTATCGCTTCAACCCAGACTGGAGTGGGGACGTAGTAGACGAAGCAGTGGCAGAAGGCTTCCCTTCATGTCTGAACATGAAGGTAACAGACACCTACTTCACGGACTCAGATAAAGGGGTAGAACTGTATCGCAACGGTCGTGTATTTGTCATCAATGACATCTACGAAGCCAATCTCACCTATTGCCACGTAGAGTTGTATGAGCGCTTGCAAATCAAGGCAAATATCATCACGCCGATT
>JAHHGU010000027.1 GCA_019359765.1 Aphanothece sp. CMT-3BRIN-NPC111 | reverse complement strand
AGTCAAGCGGCTGTTGCAAGCGCTTTTGACGCTGTTGTTGGCTTCAGCGCTCAGCTTTGCCATTATTAAGCTAGCTCCAGGGGATTACTTGGATACCCTGAAACAAAATCCCAAGATTTCGCCGGAAAGAATTAAGGAACTACAGCGACAATTTGGACTGGATAAGCCTCCGGTTGAGCAGTATTGGCGCTGGCTGGTGCGGGTAATCACCAAGGGCGACTTTGGCACTAGTTTTGTCTATTCCCGATCCGTGGCTTCTTTATTGTGGGAGCGGATACCGGCTACATTGCTGCTGGCGATCGCATCGATCGTTTTCACTTGGGGCATCGCTATTCCCCTGGGCATCATTGGCGCTGTTCACCAGAACGGCCTAGCTGACCGGGTACTGCGTGTGATTAGCTACATAGGTCAAGGCTTTCCCAGCTTCATCACCGCCCTGTTACTGCTGATCCTGGCGCAATTCACTACTCCCTTGTTCCCTGTGGGTGGCATGACCAGCATCAATTATGGGGATTTATCGCCTGTTGGCAAAGTTCTAGATATTGGCTGGCACATGATTTTGCCCACTGTGGCCTTGAGTATTACCAGTTTTGCGGGTTTGCAGCGAATTACTCGCGGGGAATTGCTCGACGTGTTGCGTCAAGACTACATCCAGACGGCTCGCGCTAAGGGACTCCCAGAAAACCGGGTCATCTATGTCCATGCCCTGCGTAATGCTATTAATCCCTTAGTGACGCTACTGGGCTTTGAATTTGCCAGCTTACTTAGTGGTGCCTTTATTGCGGAATTTTTCTTTAACTGGCCTGGTCTAGGGCGTCTGATTTTGCAGGCAGTAACGGCTCAAGACCTTTATCTGGTGATGGCTAGCTTGATGATGGGCGCTCTCATGCTGATTATCGGCAATTTGTTAGCCGATTTATTGCTCAAAGCTGTTGACCCGAGAATTCGCCTGGAAGATCTTAAATAGGGCTTAAAACAGCCCCTGCTGCCCCTGCTGCCATGTTATCCCAAGTTTACTACCTAATTCGTTCTAGAGCTGACGGTAAGTATCTGGTGGCCCAGCCTGGTGTCAGTGCGGGTCAAACCGGAGCGGCCTACCTGTTAATGTTTCGGGAGCACTTTGACGCTCTCAGCTATCTCAACACCCACGGTTCCAATGTCGCCGATCGCTTCGCTGTAGAGTCAATAACCGGAAACCAGTTAAAAGCTCTGCTGCAACGATGGGGGTTCGTTGGCGTTGGCATCGTTCAAGACCCGCTAGTACCCACTGTGGAATTTCTTTCTCAGGGTTCAGCCAGCTAAGCATGGTACGTTGATAAAGAAAAAGCGATTAAGGGCTAGGAAATTGTCATCTGAGGCAGATATCTACCCAGATACGGATGGATTATGCTTAGTGTCGGCATAAAAATAGAACTACCTGTGGAAGACGGGTAGCTGCCTGTGGACGCTACGTAAGACCAAACTATACACGGGTATAGGGAGGCGGCGGCGGATGAGACGGGAAACCTCGAAGACGAATAAGACCGTCACTGATTAAGTTGATGTTGTCACCCCCAACATCAGCTGCTCTGGTTGGGGTACTTCACACTGGTTAATAAACCAAATAGTCCAAAATTCGACAAATTAGGAGAAGTTTGTATGAAATCACTCCGTTTCAATTTTTCTGCATTACTGCGTCCTGTACGTCTCTTGCTAGCTACCTGTGTATGCGCCTTACTGCTGTTCTCCCAGGTTATGCCTGCCTATAGCAGCCCGAATAGTAACCCTACATCCGGAGAGGCTAATCTACTGGATATCGAGCGCAAATCACAAGAGGCCGTTTTGGCAGATCCCTACTCGCGCGAAAAGACACAGACTGAAGCGAATAAGGGTCTTAATGAAATTCAAGGGGACTCTAATATTGAGCAGATGAAACGCCCCGAAAATACCCCAGGTGGTAAGTCAGTTGAAGATAAGCTGAAGAATGCTCTAGAAGGCGTTACGGGCAACAAATAGTCACACACTAGAGTCTGCTAAGGACTTATTTAGCTAGAAAATTGTTTTTGCGGGTATGTAACCTCATGTAATCGGGACAATTTCTCAGCGCGTTATCCTCAATCTTGAATAAGGCAAGCGATAGTGCCTGCCTTATTTTTATGGCATTCTCTCAATAAAGCTCGCTTTCTGACCACATTGGCTATAAATTAAGAGGCGATCGCTTTTACGCTTTTGCCATACTAGGAGGAAAAATGTTTTTTGCAGGAAAACGACCTGAGAATCTGGGCGTCCGTGATGGCAAATTAACACCGTGTCCAAATACGCCAAATTGTGTTTGTAGCCAAAGTTTAGACGCAGAACATAGCATTGATCCGTTGACTTACAATTCCACTCCCCCAGAGACAATAGCGGCTCTCAAAAAAGTGATTCAAGCTATGCCAAAGACTAAAATTATTACAGAAAACAACAATTACCTATACGCAGAATTTACGAGTGCGCTTATGGGATTTGTCGATGATGTTGAATTTTATTTGGACGAAGATGCAAAAGCAATCCAGGTTCGCTCAGCCTCACGTCTGGGGCAATCTGATCTTGGAGTTAACCGTAAAAGAATTGAAACTATCAGAACGAAACTAAAAGAACTCCAAAGTCTACCTTAGAGCCAAGACTAGAAACGCAAAAGTCAGTAGTCCCAGACTATGACTCAGAAACAGGGGATAAGAAGTTTAGGCTTTGAAGTTGGTAAAACCTACCATTTTCCCCTTACAAAATAAGCGGACTGGTTGAATAAATAATCCCCGTCACAAAGAGTGCGGGGATTGTCAAATTTTACACTCTATGACTGTTGAATTAGGGGCGTAAACCCTAATTTAATTAAAATCAGATGTTGGCTCAAAATTGGGTGCGTAAGACTGTAGCAAACTACTGACCTGCTTGAGAACTTCCTTACCACCAGCACTTTTGCCTATAGCCTGCCGCTCTGGGAAAAATTCCGGTCGATCTAGGTTGCGAGCGATCGCTTCGTTTACTTGCTGGGTAATCAAATCGTGGAGTTCCTCTCTGGCTCGCAGGCGCTGATAGCTGGCTCCTTCTTCAGTGGTGGCATAAAGCGGGGGCAGCCGATTCAGCGCATAGGCGGCGATATCACCGACATCCAGAACGCGATCGCTAGTAGCTTCAATTTCCGCAACTCTGGCGATCGCTTCTGTCAGCACCAACTCTTCCATCACATTGATGAACTGTTTCCGAGGTACTGCAACGACTTCACCCGTTAGCAGTGCCCCCATGAGACGATCCAGAGCCATGTATTCTTCAATTGAAAGCTCGGAGGCGCTGTCACAGATGCGTCCCACCTCGGCTTCCATAGCTGGCGTCAAATAACCATCATGCAGGGCTTTTTCAACAATCTTTTCAATACTCATGGCATCTGTTGCGCTGGGCAATATCGTCTCGAATAGTTCACATTGTTACAATCTTTACTCAAGACCGCATTAATTTGCTTGCTCTTCTCAAAAATTCACCAAAACTTGCAAAAGTTTTATCGGACTGCTTGGAATCGCCAGGGGGCTGGGTCGACAGACTGCCCTTGCACATACAATCCCCAGTGTAAATGGGGGCCTGTAGAAGCGCCCGTTGAACCAATTGCACCGATCGTCTGACCGGGTTGCACAAAATCTCCTTCCTTTACATTAATACGGCTCAGGTGCATAAAGATACTCGTCACACCTTGACCGTGGTCAATCCCCACTACATTGCCGTGGACGCGGAAACCCTCCGACTCTCGTCCTACCAAAGCCACCCGCCCAGCTGCTGGTGCCGTCACAGGTGAACCATAGCCACCCGCATAATCGACACCCCGGTGGTAATAGTCATTGGCAAATACACCGTTGTAGTATCGACGAACGCCGTAAATGCTCGATATCCTCCCCTGGTTTGGCTTCAGGAACGAGCCATTCCAGAATTTTTCTGGCGTTAATAATTGTTTAAAAGCCGCTACGCGACTGAGTTCCATCTGCGTTGCTTTGCTCCCAGCTTTTCCTGGGGGTAGATTAATGCGTTGCACCGGGAAGGAACGCGATCGCACCTGTACATTTAAGTTCTTTACCTCACCCTCTCCAGATACCTGGATGGGTAAGCTTCCAGGCTTATTAAGAGGCGTAGTGGGTAACAAAGCCCGAAAACGATTAGCACCAATCAAAAACGTCGGGTAGCTTTTTTGCCCCATCGTCACCGTGGGAGTGGAGCTAATTGTCGGATTATCTAACTGAACCACAACCGACAGCGTATCTCCCTGTTGGGGATTCTGAGGCGTTACTTGCACCTGTAAGGCTCGCACCGGCGCTGCCAGGGTAACTACACCAGCAGCAATAGAGATGGTTAAGCTCGTTTGTACGCAGGAGAAGGCAAAAGCCAGCCAGCCTTTCGAACCTACGCTGGGCAATTGGCAAGGGCGAGATTCAGGCAAAGACGAAATTGAAAGTACAGGCATCTAAAATTGGCGTCATTACTTCTACGCTTCGCATAGACTACCACCTCATCGACAATGTTTCCACCTGCTTTTTAAGGACAAAGCCTTTGTCTTGAAAATTTTCCTCGCTCCCCTACTGCCACAGGGATACCAGGAAAACTAAAAAACTATGTATTCTTAGGTTTATACAGCTTAATAATTTTCTCATATAAAAAATCGGTGCAAGAAGACTTCAGGCTAATCATTGACTTAGTATCTGTTCTGGCGGCCGCGGCCGTGGGTGGATTGTTCGCTGGGTTATGCCGTCAACCAGCCTTACTGGGCTATATCCTGGGGGGAATGGTGGTCGGGCCTGCGGGGTTGGGACTGATTAAAGAATTGGTACAAATAGAAACTTTGGCTCAGTTTGGGGCGGCATTTTTGTTGTTTGCCTTGGGCGTTGAGTTTTCTTTTACTGAACTTAAAAAAGTACAGAACATCAGCCTGGGGGGAGGTGGGCTACAAATTGCCCTGACAATCCTCGTGACTACCCTGGTATCCCTGGGGATAGGGTGGGTGACCTCACCAGCGCAGGGTGTCTTCCTGGGGGCAATTTTATCTTTGTCTTCTACGGCTGTGGTACTGAAGTGTTTGATGGAGCGTAATGAAACAGCAACGCCCCACGGACAGGTGATGCTGGGAATTTTGGTGGTGCAAGACCTGGCACTGGGATTGATGCTGGCAGTATTACCGGCACTTGACCAACCACCAGAAGCAATTGGCATAGCGATCGCACAGGCACTATTAAAGATTGGCTTATTTGCTGCGGGTGCTGTTGCCGTTGGTATCTGGCTGATTCCGCGTTTGTTGCGACTGTTGGCGAAAACAGAGAGCCGGGAGATATTTTTGCTGGGCGTCGTCACGTTGTGTTTAGGCATTGCCTTGTTAACAGAGCATTTAGGTCTTTCCATTGAGATGGGAGCCTTTGTTGCTGGTTTAATGATCTCGGAGGTGGAGTATGCCGACCAAACCCTTACTTATGTAGAGCCACTGCGAGATGTGTTTGGGGCTTTATTTTTTGCAGCGATTGGTATGCTCATCGATCCACTTTTTTTGTGGAACAATTGGGAATTAATTTTAGGACTGGTATTTCTGGTACTGGTGGGCAAGTTTTTGATTGTCACCCCCTTGGTGAGAGCGTTTCGGTACCCGTTAAAAACAGCCTTAATTGTGGGGTTGGGGTTGGCTCAGATTGGGGAATTCTCCTTTGTGCTTGCCAGCGAGGGGCAGGTGTTGGGTCTGGTTTCCCGCCGGGTTTACTTGTTAATTTTGGGCACAACAGCAGTAACGCTAGTGGTGACTCCTTTTGTAATGCAACTAATTCCTCAACTATTTAGCTGGATGGAGGCGGTGCCTACACTTAAGAAGTATCTCAACCCTATGGATGTCCCCCTAGAAGTGTCGGCAGACGCGCCTGTGCAAAATCATGTAGTGGTCTGCGGCTATGGACGAGTGGGTCGTAACCTGGTGCGAATGCTACAGGAGCATAATTTCCCGGTATTGGTGATCGATCAATCGGAAGCGGCGATTCAGAAATTGCGAGAAGCTGAGGTGCCTTATGTTTATGGCAATGCTGCTAGCTTGCATGTTTTAGAAAAAGCGGGAGTAAATAAGGCGCAGTCGATAGTAATTGGGTTGCCAGACGCGATGAGTACCAGGCTCTCACTCAAGCGAGCCTTGGAGTTAGAACCAGGTTTGGATATTGTTGTCCAAGCTAACCACGACCGGGATATCGAACTGCTGTACCAACTGGGAGCTAGGGAAGTTGTACAGCCTGAGTTTGAGGCAAGTTTAGAAATGGCAACCCATTTATTGACACGGATGGGACTATCCACGCTAGTCGTTGAACGGGAAATGCAGCAAATCCGCAGTTCTCATTATCTAGATTTACGTCCAGAGCGATCGGCTTGGGAGATTGCGCGAGATTTGCAGGTTGCGGCTCAGGGGATGAATAGCAAGTGGTACAATCTGCCTGCGGGTTCGCCACTGATTGGGATGACGATAGAAGAAGCTAACATCCGTTGGTTGACTGGCGCTAGCCTGGTAGCGATTCGTCGGTCTTCTGGTGAGGAGATTGACTATCCCAATGCTCAGACGGCGCTGGAGGCGGGCGATCGCTTTCTACTTGTGGGAGAACCTGAAGAACAGGCAGCTTTTAACTCACTAGCCAAAGGTGAGGTCGCAGTTCCGGGAGGCAGTAGTCCCTGTCAATGGCTGCTCATACCCGATGATAGCCCTGCGGCGGGTAAAACCCTTTCAGAACTGCATTTCCGGCGTCAATATGGTGTCCAAGTGCAAGCAATTCGACGAGAAGGGAAGTATATCCGTTTCCCAGATGGTCGTGTAGAGGTGCGGGTTGGCGATCACCTGCTCTTGTGCGGGGGCAGTTATCCCCTCAATCAATTGCAACAGTTGATTGCTCCAACACCTCATATGCCAATGTTGCAGGTGCCGTTGATCAAGGCGCAGGTGAGCGAAGCTTTAGAAGAGTTCCTGCCACTTGATAGTCAGCGAGAACATTAAAAAGTTTTGAGTTTTGAGTTTTGAGTTTTGAGTTTGGCGTTATTTATGAATAATTTGTTTAACTTCTTCAATTTATAGCAGTGGACACATTGCCTAGGACAAACGAACTTTGGTCAAGACGTTCCATCGGAACGTCTCTACTAAATTCATATATGTCCTAACTGTCTTAGCGATTGCTATACAACTTAATAACTGAAAACTACTCAGGCTTGGGATCAGGCTTTAGGTATACAATCGCTTGACGCCAAACTATCGTTTGTTGCTCGGAGCGATCGCTAATACACAAGCAGGCTGGATCTTGCCAGATAATCTTACCCACCAGCAGATCGTTGGTGCTAACTTTCACCTCTACCTCTTTTTGGTCTTTGATGAAGCTTTGAATTTGACGAACGCTAGGCAGACCAGTTTCAAATTCAGCCATAATCAAATCCTTACACGCAAGAGAGTTCCCATAAAATCTTACAATCGTGGGTGGTCAGCTGTGCAAACAGGTTATAAGTTTGCCAGGTTTTAAATTATAGTCACCCTCGCTAGACATTTATGGAAATAGAATTTACAAAGTATCACGGGCTGGGGAATGATTTTATTCTGATTGACAATCGCTCCTCATCCGAACCCTTAGTAATGCCAGAGCAGGCGGTGCAGCTATGCGATCGCCACTTTGGGATTGGGGCAGATGGTGTCATCTTTGCCTTACCAGGAAACAACGGTAGCGACTATACCATGCGAATTTTTAACTCCGATGGCTCAGAACCGGAGATGTGTGGTAATGGAATTCGCTGTTTAGCTCAATTTCTGTCTGATTTAGAAGCCGCAGAAATTAGCTCAGAAATCGATGACATCGGCTCTCAGTCGTACCGCATTCATACGCTTGCTGGTGTAATTACGCCACGACTAGAAGGCAATGGTAAAGTTACTGTCGATATGGGTCAACCTCAGCTGAGAGCGGCTGAAATTCCCACTACGCTTGCCGAGGCTGACCAAAAAGTTGTCAATCAGCCTTTGGAAGTGGCTGGGCAATCTTGGGCTGTCACCTGTGTGAGTATGGGCAATCCCCATTGCGTCACTTTTGTAGAAGACGTTGCCGCCATCCCCCTCGAAATTCTTGGTCCCCAGTTTGAGAATCACCCAGTTTTTCCTCAGCGTACCAATACAGAGTTTATTCAAGTGGTACGGCCAGACTACCTGAAAATGCGGGTGTGGGAACGAGGGGCCGGGGTAACGTTGGCTTGTGGGACGGGTGCCTGTGCCGCTTTGGTTGCTGGGGTGCTAGCCGGAAATTGCGATCGCCGCGCTACCGTTGAACTACCGGGCGGTTGTTTGGAAATTGAATGGTCACAAACAGACCAACGGGTTTACATGAAGGGGCCAGCTGAACGAGTCTTTAAGGGCAAGATCTAAGCAGGTCATCGGTGATGGGTGATGGGTGATGGGTAATTGGTAATTGGTGATTGGTGATTGGTTAAATTATTTGCGATCGCCCATCACCAGGCAATCAACAGATAAGTTTTTTTATCCACACTTACTGGAATGTACACTAAGTAGTTAATTGTTCTCCCCTGCTCCCCTGCCCCTCTGCTCCTCTACCGTTTCAATCTGCTGTTAACTTACGCCTAATTGCTGCTCTACCCAATCTTGGCTGAAGACAGCCTGGTAGATGCGGTTAGAAATTGTGAGTACTGGAGTAGGAGGGTGAGTTGTACTCATCTGCTTAACAACCAGTCCTGACAGCAATAGCTCCCTTTGTTCAGCGCTATCATCCACTGCTACTTCCCCCCGCTGCAAAATCTCCTGGTAAAGCCTCAACAACGAACCTGCTTGTTGCTTATTGCTCAACAGGCGATCGCGAATGGTTCTTAAATGCTCTGGCTCATCCTGAGATTCCCAATTTTCTATAACCTGCATTCGCACCAAGTTCTCAATCCATTTTGCTTCGCTGTTCGTGGGAATGGGCGATGAAGACAGGCGAATCAGCTTACAGAGCTTTTGGGTTAGAAAAGGTTGACCACCTGTCCAGGCTAGCACTTCTTTTAGCACAGCTTGGGGATTGCTAACTTTATTGGTCAAACCTTGAAGCAAAGGTTGAGCCTCATGCAATTGAAATCCATTTAATTGAATCGCCTGACCAATGTTAAATGGTGTTCGATTTTTGTCTCTAATTAATTGAGATGGAGTCACTACTCCCAGCAAAACAAAAGTAAGGCGTCTGTATTTAGAATGGTCAGCGCGTTTGTTATAGCAAGTTCGTAGTAGTACAAAAAAGTCATCAATTTCTAAATCAAGATTGAGAACGCTATCAACTTCATCTATGAAAATAACAATGTTTTGAGGGACACTTTCTAGTAATACTTTATGTATAAACTCGCCCAAGCGCTGCACGGGTGATAATAATTCATGCTCGCGCCACCAAGTACGGATATCAACTTTATCTAAAAGATCGAAACAGCTTATTAACATGTAAATGAAGCCTGCATACCATTGCTCCAAAGCGATCTGCCGATTACCAATCTCCGAAAGATCGATAGCAGCACAGGCGAACCCCTCTGCTTTTAGCCTTTGCATAATTTGGACTCGTAAGCTGGATTTGCCCATCTGTCGCGAATTCAGTACGTGGCAAAACTCCCCAACTTTCAAAGCCTTGTAGAGGTATCGGTCTGCTTGCCGCACGACATAAGTGGGGGCATCCATCGGCAAACTCCCCCCAACTTGATATTCATAAGTAGATTGTTGCTCTGTACTCCGCAAAAGAGCATTTTCAATCACCAGTTCTGCTTGTGTGGCTTTGAGAATTTCTAATGTTTGTGACAGTTCTTGGGTACGCTCTTTAACTTTTTCTTCTAAGGTACGGTTCGACTCGGCTAATTTGTCTTTGGCCTGCTCTAATGCTATATTCTTGAGTGCCAGCTCTTGGGTAAACTCAATCCGCTCCGCTTCCGCTTGTTTGCGTTGTGTGATGTCTTGAAAGGCTGCGATCGCATAGACAATTTCACCCTTTTCATCAAAAATTGGAGTTGCTGACACCTCCAAAGGGATAGTCTTGTCTGCTTGGTGAATCTCCAGATCGTCGATGGTCACGCTTTCCCCTTTCAACGCCTGCATTATGGGTCGATTATCGGGGGGATATTGCTGCTCTGTCCCTACCAGATAGACTTGATAAATCTCAGTCAATTGCTCTGCTGTGGCTTTGGGTACTATTTTCTTGCCAAGTATCTGCTGAGCAGTGTGATTAGCGTAGTAGGGTTTGCCTTTGGCATCGATCACGAAGATGCCTACAGGCACAGCTTCCAGAAATTGAGCTAGATTTCTTTCACTTTCGCGCAGTGCTTCTTCTGCCCGCTGGCGCTCCTTAACTTCTTGCTGTAAATGTTTTAATAATTCTGTTTGAGCCTGCCTTGCTAAACTTTCATGTTCTAAAACCGCTTTCATTTGCTGTACATATTGTAGAGTTTTATTGGTAGTAATTTCTAAATCCTGAAAATCGATTGGTTTAGTGAGGAAGTCAAAAGCACCGCAATTCATTGCCGCTCTAATATTTTCTAAATCCCCATATGCAGAAATAATTACTGCTTTGATAATGGGATATAGCTCCTTGAGTTTATTGAGCAAAGTTAGCCCATCCATTTCTGGCATATAGATATCTGTTAACACAATATCAATATCTGGTTGAGCATCCAGCTTGGAAAGTGCTTCTACACCATTATGAGCAAAAACAAACTGAAGTTGCTTTTGGCGAATTTCTTTCCTAAACTTTTGGCAGATCAGAACTTCCAAGTCAGGCTCATCATCCACAACCAATATTTTAGATGGCATCGTTTTCGTCCAGATTTTTTAATTACTTACAAATTCAAAATTTTATTTTTTAAATCGTCAAATTTAACCGGTTTTTCAATATAGTCGTCGGCTTTATATTCCATCGCCATTCTGTAATTATTTTCATCTCCATAGGCAGTAATCATAAATACTTTTAAATGAGGAAATGTTTCTTTGATAATTTTAAGTAGTTCTAGCCCGTTCATACCCGGCATATTAATATCCGCTAAAATTAGCACGAGATGTGCGGATACTTTGCCTTCTAAGTATCCCAGAGCTTCTTCTGCTGAAAAGGCAAAATGAAGTTCTATTTGACCTTTTTTTATCTCTCTTCTAAACTTCTGGAGGAACAAAAACTGAACATCTTTTTCATCGTCTACAATCATTACTTTCATTTTTTTTAGTCTTATTTATCACCGTTATTGTATTTGGGAATATTTATAATAAATTGGGTAAAGTTATCCGTTTCAGTTTCTACTATTATTTCTCCTTGATGTTCCTGAACAATAATGTCGTGACTAATAGATAAACCCAAGCCTGTTCCTTGACCAGGGGGCTTGGTAGTAAAAAAGGGGTTAAAAATTTTATCCAGTGCTTGATGAGGAATACCTTTGCCGTTATCTCGAATACGTATCTCTACTCGCTCGTTCAAATCTTTAGTACTGACTAAAAGCTTGGGGTAAAATCCATCGCCTATTTCTTTTTTCTTTTCATAGGCTGCATAGCAAGCATTGTTAATTATATTTAGAAAAACTCGGCTAATATTCTGCGGTACGACATTTACTTGACCAAGCCCATCGTCATAGCTTGTTTCTAAGGCGATGTTGAAGTAAGGTTCTTTGGCTCGCATTCCATGATAAGCCAGGTTAATAGATTCTGCCAGCAAAGCATTGATGTCAGTCAGTTGCCGATTGCCACTTTGCCCACGAGAGTGCATCAGCATCCCGCGCACAATATTGTCAGCTCTTTTGCCATGTTCGTTAATTTTTTTAGCATTTTGCTTTAGATCCTTTAAAATTTCTTCAATATATTCTCTTGTTTCTGATTCTAATCGGTCTTTTTGATTTTCAATCTCTTCTAGTAGTTCCTGGGTTAACTCTGCGGAAAGTTCAGCAAAGTTGTTAACGAAATTTAATGGATTTTTTATTTCATGGGCAATCCCCGCTGTTAAAGCTCCTAGAGAAGCCAATTTCTCTTGCGCGATAATCTGAGCTTGCGTGGCTTTTAGCTTTTGCAGGGTAGTTTCCAGTTCCTGGTTCTTCTCTTTTAATTCCTGAGTTCTTGTCTCTACTTTTATCTCTAGAGTCCGGCTGTAATCCTCTAACTGCTTGTATAGACTGGAATTTTCAATGGAGATAGCTATTTGAGAAGAAAGAAGTTTTAATATTTCGACGCGCTCTGGAATAAATGCGCCCATAGTAAGATTATTTTCCAGATATAAAATCCCAATAAGTTTGGCTTGATTGAGTAAGGGAGTGCAGAGAATCGATTTTGGTTGAGTGGCGACAATGTAAGGATCGCTGGTAAATTGTCCCTCATGGGTTGCGTCATTTAAGACGACATTTTCTTGACTGTGGACGACATAGTTGATGATGGCGGCTGACAGAAGGGGGAGCTGGGTGGAGACATCTACAGAGTCTACTGGAATCGATTGCAGTATGGTAACGTCACCCTCACCCACTGCTCCTTCAGCTTCGATAGCCAAGCTATCTTCTTTATTGAGAATCAGAAAGCCTTTTTGTGCTCCGGCATTCTCAATCACGATTTTCATCAACTTCTTGAGCAGCTTTTCTAGAACAATTTCCCCAGCTAGGGCTTGGGATGCTTTAATAACTGTTATCAGGTCGAGTGCTTCCGCATCACTGCCAGTATTAGAGGTAGTCGTGCTGATGCCTTTAACTTCTCTTCGGCTGGCTGCTTCTACAAGAAACTGTGGATATTTAGATTCCAAATCTTTAACTTTGGCTATTGCTCCCCAGCGTGCATAACAATGGTGTGCATTTTTTATGTATAGCTGAGCCATCTCTTCTCTACCAATGGAGAGATATAATTCTGCCGCTCGTTCATAAGCAATCGCTTCTTCTTGGATGAATTCCTGCTTCCTAGCTCCTCGAATTGCGCGCTCATAATATTCCATTGCGATAATGTTTTTTCCCAAGGCTCGCGCTTTTTCGGCTTCTACTAATTCATATTTATTTTGATAGTTTTCTGGAGCAGAATCTGCCCACCTTTTCATTTTTATTTGATTAGCTTTTACCTGTAAAAGTTGATGCTTGGAAAGAGATGACTTAGCAATTACTGCCAGTCGAATTAGAGAATTGTAAAAATAGAATAGAGGAATAGATAGAGAACCCATGACGGCATCTACATACTTTTCTGCCAGGGCTAAATTTTCCAGTGCTTGAGCGTAATCATTAAACAGATAACCAAGAACCAGTTTGTTAAAATATAAGTTGAAAATAGCCAGCCTATCATTAGCTTCCAAATGGATAGTCAGCATTTCCTGCTCATGGTAAGCTTCACCTATTAAAGTCCAGGGATTTTCTGTATTACCGATCAAGTTCAAGACAGCTTGATGATATATTTTATTGTAGTTTAAAGAGGTGTATTGCTTAATTTTTTCAATTATTTGACTGGAGGTCCCTATTTCCTTTTCTAGCTTTTTTAGCTCATGACCAGCCCAATATGAATGAAGACAGTATTGATGGATAGAGTATCCAGCAAATACAACATCACCATTTTCTAAACCACTTTTGTATGCCTCCTCCAAAAAAAACTTAGATATCTCCTTAATAGGCTTTTTCCAATGTTGGATGTATCCGATCAGGAAGATTAGCTTGCCTTTAACTACTTTAGAATTGAAGCGTTCTATTAGGCTTAAAGCCAGTTCGCTAAATCGATAACCAGGCTCTATGTCTCCTATTAACCCACAGGTAATGACTGCATAATTGGCATAAACCAAGGCAGAATCAGAGGCATTTCCATGTTTGAGTAGTAAGTTCAACCCTTTTAACACTATTGGACTGTATAATTCGGGATAGGCTATATACGCAGCCGAATCGACACTCGATAAGATACGTATGGCTGCCAGCTTCAGAGGATCATTTATTTCCGGTAAATGGATTAAAGTTTCAGTTTGTTTCCATAATAAGCTTAGCTTTGTTTGCCTTAAGTCAAGCCAATTAAACAATTTTAATAAAGTCGGACTTTTCGGAAAGTTTACTCCCAATAAATTCAGAACATCTAAAGCAGTTTTTATCGCTTCCTTAGGTTGGTTCTGCGCTTGAAGGGCTTGAATCTTTACTTCATATACTTTAACTTTGTCAACCAGCACTCTGGCTTTTTGTAGTACAATAGCAGAGAGCTTCTCAGCTGCCTCAAACTGAGTGTTTAAGTAGTGGGCTTCCACTGTTTCTACATATAGTTCCAGAGTCAATTTATACTGATGCTGCCAGCTATCTGATGCTAAAAGTGTCAAACCAGCCTCTAAATATTTGAGGGCAGGTTCATAAGCGGTTGAAGCCTTCGCTTTCTTACCAGCAATTAGATTTAATTGAGCTAGATTATATCTTTCTGACTGATGGGTGATTAATTCTGCTGCCTTATTGAGCTGGTTAACAATATCAAAGATATTTTCTGGCAGTTCATCTGGCTGAGTATTTTTCAGTAGCTGTTGACCCACTTTTAGGTGAACTTGTTTTTTATGCTCTTCTGGAATCAGAGCATAGGCAGCTTGCTGAACCCGGTCATGTAAAAATCTGTAGGGTATGGAGGATGGATAATGGAGTATAAAAGAGGAGGATGTTTCTGAGTTACCGACAGATCCAGATTCTTGGTTCCAAAGCATTGGGATCTTATAATCGTTGCTCAGAGGTACAATCAAACCTTCCTGAAGTGCTGGCCAAAGAGCAGTAGCTGTCTCTGACAGAGATTTTGTATTGACAACGGAGAGAACTTCTAACCCAAATCTGTTTCCAATACAGGCAGCAAGTTTTAAGACATTCTGCGTGTTCTCATCTAGTTTTTCAATCTTGCCGATCATTAAGTTAACCACATTATCGGTTATCCCCACAGTTTCAATTTCCTCAATTTCCCACCGCCAACTACCAGCAATGACGTCAAACGATAAGAGGTTTTCTGTGTATAGGGATTGGAGTAACTGAGTTAAGAAGAAAGGATTGCCGTCAGTTTTATTGTGTACTAGCTTGGCTAGCGGCTTTGAGGCTTGTGTTGAGCAGCTAAGGGTATCGGCAATTAATCGATTGACTTGTTCAATTTCCAAAGGCTGAAGGGTAATGCTATTTACCTTGACGCCAACCTTTTGAATCTGCTCTAAGGTCAGCATCAAAGGATGACCCGTACTGACTTCATTATCTCGATATGCCCCAATCATCAATAGATATTGGCTATCGGTATCAGTCATCAATAGCTCAATTAACTTCAAAGAAGGTGAATCTGCCCACTGTAAATCATCCAAAAAGATAACTAGCGGGTGTTCTTTTTTACTGAAAACGCCAATAAATTTTTGAAAAACTAGGTTAAACCGATTTTGAGACTCAGTTGATCCCAGTTGTGGTACAGGCGGTTGCTCGCCGATAATCAGCTTTACTTCGGGGATGACATCTATAATCACCTGACCAATATTACCAAGTGCTTTCAAAAGCTTCTGTTTCCAAGTTTGGAGCACTGCTTCACTTTCCGTCAGTAGCTGCCGGATCAAGTCCTGAAATGCTTGAATCAAGGAAGTATAAGGAATATCCCGTTTAAACTGGTCGAACTTACCGGAGATGAAATATCCGCGCTGGCGAACAATTGGTTTATGAACTTCGTTGACTAAAGCTGACTTGCCGATGCCTGAGTAACCGGAAACCAGCACCATTTCAGTCTTGCCTTGACTGACTCGCTCAAATGTACTTAATAGTTGAGTGACTTCCTTTTGCCGACCATAAAGTTTTTGCGGGATTTGGAATTTATCAGAAATATCCTGACGAGCAAGGGGAAAGACTGAAATCTCAGCGCTAGCCTGTAACTGATGCAGACAGGCTTCTAAATCTGCTTTCAGTCCCCTCGTACTTTGATATCGCTCCTCTGCCGTTTTTGCCAACAATTTCATCACCATGTTGGAAACAGCTATGGGTATTCCATTATTTCTCTCGTGAGGTGGTACAGGTTGTCTGGCAATATGGCAATGCACCAACTCCACAGCATCGGCAGTTTCAAATGGGAGTTGATGGGTGAGCAACTCATAGAAGGTAACACCTAGAGAATAAAAATCACTCCGGTAATCGAGCGTCCGGTTCATTCTGCCAGTTTGCTCTGGTGAAATATAGGCTAAGGTTCCTTCTAATTGATTAGGATGGCGAATTGCTGGATTTTCTCGCGATAAAACGGTAGAAATACCAAAGTCGATGATTTTCAGCTGTCTAGTTTCTAGGTTATAGACGATATTAGACGGGTTAATATCCTTGTGGATGATATTAGCAGTGTGAATAGCACCGAGAATTTCAGTAGTCTTGATAGCAATGGGGAGAAATTCCCAGAGCGTAAACTTGTGCTTTCCCATCAAGATTTTTAGAGATTCTCCACCAAAATCTTCCAAGAGCATGACCAGACTATTTTGATGTCTGTGCAAGTCATAAGCTTTGATAACTCCATCCAAAGCTAAAGAGCGGGTAATTTCATATTCCTGCTTGTATCTGGTCAGTTCTGACGGGGCGGGATAGTCTTTTTTGAGAATTTTGAGAATTAGAGGTTGATGATTTTGACTATGGATGGCTCGATAGACTAATGAATTAGGACTTTCGTAAATTTTGGCGATTATCTGGTAATCCGTTGGGGCGCTCATAGCTTTTTGTTCCTGATGCCATTTGGCTGTATTGTTGTAATAAACAAAGTTTTATGGATATTTTTATGCTCTCCCTATAAACAAGGCATACTCAAGTTTTCAGGATGTTCATTTCTGTCTAACCAGGTAAGATAAAGATTTTTGTATTTCTGGCTCTATAATTAGATTTTCTAAGCGATTTAATGATGGAGTTACCATCTTCTTTTAAAGTTAACGAATAAGGACTTATAAAGATTTAAAAACCTCCTATTTTAGTCCGTAGAAGCGAGCAGAGTTATCCCAGAGAATCTTTTGCACGGTTTTTTTGGATAGCTTTTCCTGAAGCGCCACTGCTTTTTCTACAATATCTGGCTTATGATCCATATGAGGGTAGTCAGAACCAAAGATTAAGTTATCGCAGCCAATAAACTGAACAACTTGATCTAGATAAGGCTCGCTAGGATCGATGGCGACGAAGCACTGGCGATGGAAGTACTCTGAAGGCTTCATCTTCACCTTGTCTTCAACTTCCCAGTGTAGATTCTCGTACTCTTCATCAAGTCGCCATAGCCAGTAGAGTAGCCAGCCACAGCCTGACTCCAGAAAACCCACCTTAAGCTTGGGGTGACGCTCTAATACTCCTCCTTCGATTAACGCCAACAATGCCATCATATGTTCCATGGGATGAGAGCAGGCGTTCATAGCAAAACGGGTGCTAAACCGATCTGCTCCAGTAGTCGGTACGCGGCAATGAGTGCCCTCATGAAGACCAACTGCTATCCCTAGTTGTTCGCACTCGGTCCAAAAAATCTCATAGGCAGGGTCACTTAGCAATCGCCCCTTAATTGGGTTGGGGTGCAAAAAAACAGCTTTCCAGCCAAATTCCACTATCCGCCGTAATTCTGGCACCATCTCTTCCGGAGCGTGACGATTAATCGCTCCTACACCTCTAAGAATTTGAGGATCGTAGCTGCAAAAGTCTCGTAACCAATTGTTGTAGGCACGAGTGAAGGCTCCAGCCAGCTGCGATTCCATTGTATCAACTGCTAACAGCCACAGTCCGATTGTTGGATACATCAATGAGACATCAATTCCCATCTGTTTCATCGCCCAGACATGAGATTCTGAGTTGAAGCCATTGAATATAGATGTGGGATGGCTCTGCATAATTTGCTTAGCTCCCTCAACACGGACTTGAGCGGAAATTTTGTTGTAAATCTTCTCACCCCTGATGCTCATGTCCGGTGACGGCGCAAAGCTTTTAAACGCAGGTTCTAGGTACTTTTCCCACATATCGGCGGGTTCAGTCACGTGGGAATCTGCATCTATAATTTGATATCCGTTTAGCATAGGTCAATCAATTTTGAATTTATAATTTTAAATTGCCAAATGTTCTCAATATATAACTCGCTATTACATCCACATGGGAAATGGGTTAAGTTTATTTTCATTCAGTGGTTCTTTCAACCAGCCTAATTGAATGGGAACGTTATAAAGCCGTCCTGAACCTAACCGTTTCCACCAGTGGCGCATTCCAGGAACAATCACCTTAACCACTGTCAATCCGATATCCGGACGGGTCTGGTCTAGAACTAACATTTCCATACCATTTTTCTCTGCAATCTGCTTGCAGATTATGAGATCTTCGAGTAAATCGTCACTCCAAATTTGGGAATAATCAGCATGTACTTTTGGGCTAAGACTTTCATCGGGAACTAGATAAGGCTGATTTTCTAACGTAGCAGTTTTCCACCAGTTTATAGCTAGCGGATCGGAGACTGAGGGGTATTTTGTACTTCCATCAGCCTTAGCTGTGAATACTGAAGGAAGGAGTTGGTTGACTTCAGTCAGGGCTCTTCCAATGGCCATCTTTGGGTCAAAATGGGCACCACAGCCAAGGATGATGTCTTCTATCTTGCGGTCGGTTCTGCGGCTGATGGCTACAAAAGTAGGAATATTCAGATCGCTGGTGATATCCAAAACCCAGATTTGCCGATGAAGCGTTTGGTAATAGTCTTTAAGGGCATGAAAATAAGGCTCGTCGAAACTGTCTAAATCTACTTGCGGTCTCTTAACGAGGTTATACCACCATAAGGCAACACTGTCCCGCTCTACTAACTCCATAAAGCCTTGCAGGATAGCCTCTTCTGTCGTATTGCCAGCAGCGCAGCCATTGGAGTCAGCCCAACAGTCGGGCTTTGGAGGTTTGGGATAGCCAAAGTAGCAGTAAGCAGTTGGCAAATACTTAAATTCTGCATGGGTTAGAGACCAAACTGGCGTCCACTCAATTTCTCTTTCCTCATCAAAGGGTTCTGGAACCTTTTGAAACCAGCCAGAACAACTAGCATTCCATTCCTGTCGGTTTTGGTATTGCTCTTGGCTGAAGTTCATACAGGCATTGGGGTGAATTGCTTTGTCCCCCATGCGTTGGTAACTATTTTTATACCTAATTTCGTCTGCCTGAAAGACTCCAGAATATCTCTCAATGGCTTCGCAGAAACCACTTATCCTAGCTTGCTGGTCAGTTTTTCCTTTACCTGCACTTCTGCCCGCGATATTTCGGTGTAAGGAGTTTAAGTCATCAAACATCGTGGCGAAATGATGCCTAGCCACATAAGCATGGGTCAAATCATTCGATCCTGTGAATACCTTTCCTAGTTCTCGAACAATTCCTGTAATAGGGCTAATATGGTGTTGATATTTCCTGAAAGTTTCTTCTGGCGCACAACAACGGTGCCCTCCGTCTGCGGTAAAAGTTTTTTTCTGGTGTCCTAAAATAATGGGACAGGGGTTGTCTTTCAACCGATTTGCGATCGCCCCACAGCTACGACACTGAGGACGCTTAACCAGGATGTGATTGTGCATCTCCATAGAGATAGTATCGTGAGTAACGATAATGCCTTCCAGCCGTTTATTTTCTCCCTGTACGATCCATTTAAAGATTTCGGTAGCTGCCATTCCTACAGCGGTTTGCAATGTAGAGGCAGGGGAACCCAGAGGAGGAGTTAAAGGAGTTGAAACGCCTTTGTGTCTTTGGATAAACCCTTCAACGGGTCTGTTGCCTCGCAATCGTTGAGCTAGGCACTGCCAGCACCCTGTTTTCCCAGGATAAAATATCGGTCCTATCCAAACCACTGTTCCTAGAGGCTTGACAAGCATCCAGGGTCGTTGAGACTGTAGGGCTTTTTGATTGAAAGCATCCAACTCATCTTGTAGATAATCATCTGTCAAAACTACCTCTATATCTGCATCTTCAGACACTTGGATATGCAGCGATTCCAGAGTATTTTTGAATTGTGAAATGGGAAGGTTGGAACCAAAGTTTTTTACTGCCACTTTGGTTTTTTGCAAGCGTTGCCAAGCTTCCTTGGGGTTAATGTTCAAATGTGTGCAGAAGATAGCTAAGTCAGAAGGTAGGGGAGCGTCACTTGTGATAATATAGCCCTTCTGTTCCATCTTCATTAGAGCATATCGCGCCTTAACACTAGCATTAATAGTCTTTTGAAAAACGGCGATCGCTTCCTCAAAGGAGGCTTGTTCTGGCAAAAGGTGGAGTTGAACTTGCTCAATAATTTCTTCAATAGTATGTTGCCCATCAATCCAAGAATTTAACAGATGCTCTAGAGGGTCGTTGAGCAAGCAATGATTTCTTTCTGAGATTAGAAATATCTTTTCTTGGTCTACATTTTCAACCCGGTAACAAGGTTTAATTTTTGGTTTATTTAATGCCTCATTCATAACGGAATATTTCCCTGGGTTACAAACTCCTTACTTTTGACCGGAAATACCAGAATTTACACCTAGGTTAGAAGTAGGAAGTGGAGTTTTAATCCAGCTACTTTTTTGTTTATAAATGATCCCAATTTTGCGTGAAGATTCACTTAATTACCCTATGCTGACATAGCCATGCTATGCTCCTACTAAAACTAAACAATACTTGCTTTATCAAGAAATATGAAGAATAGTTTTATATATAAGCGAGCTAATCAATTTGAATGAACTCGCTCGCTTACAAATAAATTCGAGATTCAACAGGATTTCTCAGAACAAGGCAAGTTTTATTTAGCAACAAGTTGGAGGTATATAAACGTTATCAGGGAAAATTGGTGGTACAACATTGCCGTTCTCGTCCAAAATTTGTTGTTGTACCCATTCTTCTAACTCTTCCATAGTAACGGTTACGTTAGAGAGTGCAGGTCGTGGCGGATACGGTATGACTATATTAAAGTAAGAATCCCCTGTTCGACTTGGACCCGATATATCATCCAGAGAACCCTCAAAATTATTCAGATCTACAGAGAAGCTATACACTACCTGTAATTCATACTCGCTATAGAGCGGTAATTCATCCTTTTCAAAAATATTTAAAAGGAGACTTAGAGGGGGTTCGTTGCTATGCTGCTTAGCAGGGTCGGCTCCCAACAGCTCTTTTAGTCTACCATCAGCGTCTTTTATTTTGTTAGTTTTCCTACCATCAGCGTCGATTATTTCAATTTTTGTACCACTAGTAGCGTCGATTATGTCAATTGTCTTATAAGGTTTGACGAAATAATCTCTGATAGCCAATCCTACTTCATCCCCAAACCACGATCTAGCAACGAGTTGGGAGAGTTGTTTAGATTGTTTGATTAAGCGCCGGACAAATTCATGAGCCGCTTCATCACCTGGGAGTTCTTCTTTGGTTTTTTGTACTGCTTGTTCTAGTGGCATTGATTCTCTTTGCAGAGCATCTCTATACCGCTGCAAAAGAGGGGGTTTTTCATTTTCTAGTTCTTGCTTTTTAGTCCACCACTGCTCAAGGACTTCCCTGTTTACTTTCATTAGTTTATATCTCCAAAGTTATTTCACCGGTTACACAAGATTCAAAGAGTCCATCCTGCAAAACCAAACGAGAACTCCATGAATTTTACTTACGGTTATGGCAATCGGACTAAGAGTGCTTCTGCGCGATCGCACACCCTTGTAAATATTTCCATCTTATCGATGGATATTATCATTCTGCCTCTATTGTTTTAAAAAATCTTATTATTTCTTTATAGTTAGAATATTTTCATATCAGTTCTTAGGCTTCCCCCATCTGCTTTCTTATAGGATTCCTGAACGGATTTATTAAATATATTTTTTTATATTGCTTTAATCATTATATGAGCTGGCATTCATTTTTTTTGTACAAACAATTTTTGCAACAAAACTCTACAAATTGGTGTTGAAGCGATCGCGGAAATACTGGCAGTACAACTGACAACTAGGCCTCGCCCGATCGCCTTGCAGATGCACCAATCCCATACTTTGCAACTTGAATGCCTGGATTAAATCTATCTTCACCGATGTCGAGGACTCCACAACTTGACCAAATGCTGCCGCCAGATCTGGATGCTGTTGTAGGTTCCATAATTGTCGTTGTAGGTGATCGCTATAAATTCCGGGTGAGGTAGGGGAAGTTTGCAACAGCTTCTCCAGCGTGAGATCATGACGCTGAATGTGATACAGAGCCAACCGCACTAAATAGGGATACCCGCCCACGAGAGTCATCAGTTGCTCAGCCTGTTGGGTTGACCAATCTAGGCCATACAATCTAGATAAATCCTGCACCTGCTGGCGGTTAAACTCGTGTAACTCAATCGGCAACCCGACATTAAACGGTGATTGATTAGTATTAAGCGGGATATAAACTTCCGTAGAGTGCGCCACGATTAACCGCAGTCTTTTCCAGATGTCCCGATTCTTTGCTTCCTCATGCCACGAGCGCAACAGTCCAAAAAAGTCGTCAGCCAAACCTGGATATTGGAACAGCCGATCGACATCATCTAAACCCAGCACCAAAGGCTGAGTTGTTTCAGCCAGGATATACCGCTCAAAGTACATCTTGCAGCTAATCTTGCTCCCAAAAATATCATCCCAATAGTTCTCTAGCTGATTAGGTCGTTGTACGCCTAGGGCAATGTTGGCACAGAACCACCGTAAGAATTTATCTAAGTGTTGGAAAATCTCACTATCCGCTAGCTGAAAGCTTAAAGGCACGGTTCGATAGCCTTGCATGGCTGCCCGATCGAGAATCCTCGCCATCAGTGACGTTTTCCCCATCCGCTTAGGGGCTTTGATGCGGATTAGCGCCCCAGGTTGCAAAATTGTTTTGTAGCAGTCAGATTCAGCCGGGACTCGCTCCACATAAAAAGCGGAATCTAGAGGCACTTGACCCCCTGGCAATTCCGGCTCTAAGTTTTTTGCTAGTTGCGTAGCGTCTAACTCCTCAACTACCTCCATCTGAGGCTCTGGAGAGCAATAATCACCTGCCTCTAGAACCAAATTAAAAGCGCTGAAGCAGCACTGTAGGGTTTGTTTATCTACTCCGGCTTCGCACTTCAATACCTTCATTAAAGTATCCACAGATAAACCAGTGCGATCGCTTAAGGCTTCCAGGGTGTAGCGATTACCAAAGTTTTGCTTAAATTCCGCCTCAGATTTAGCCTCCTGGAGTTTATTCAATCCTTGAGGCGTCAAGATCACACCCCGCCTGCGTTTATGTTTTTGCAAAGTCATCTGTCTCATGACTAATGCTCCTAGTTGAACTGGATCTGTGAACTAACAGCAAACGTTGGTGATATTTAGCACCAGATTACCGGGATGATTCAGAGGCTTTTCCGAAGATAAGGAAATTTTTCCGATTTTAAGCAAAGCAAGCCTGGCGATTATTTTAAGCTTACAACGGCTCAAACCATTGCTATAGCTAGATTTGGAGAATTAATGAATATTAAATCTTAAGTTCGTTCTTAAGACCCTAAAGTTTGGTGGTTCAAACCAGGTTGAAGGAAGATACTGGACTTGGTTTTCAACCCAACCAATATAGTAACCCTCAACTAAACCCAGGAGAAAAAGAACATGAGACTTATCTACCGTTGTGAAATTTTTGAATATACTCCTCCTTGCATTCAGTCCTACCGTAAGCCTTGTGCCTTGAATTGGCGCTTTCAGGCTCCAGGGGAAACCTACGATTCTGTAGCCATCTACTCTCAATCCCGTGCGCTCAACTGGCGTTATCGCGTGACTACGGGGGTGTAAATGCAGAGTTCTTCACAGGATTTGCCAGCCGTTGTTCCCACTCAAGAGTCACAAGAGCAGATTCTATTAACCAGTCTGTCTCAAGGCGATCGCAGCGCCTTTTGGCAATTATGGGTGCGCTATCAAGACTATCTTTACAGTCGCTGCTTGACTTGGATGGCAGGCAACCATATGGATGCCTCTGAAGCACTTAGTCGGGCAATGCTCAAAGCCTGGGATAAATTGCCAGACTACGCGGGAAAAATCACTAATCTGAAAGCATGGCTGACTCGACTGACTCATAACCTCTGCGTGGATATGCATCGAGAACGCAACAGAGGCGCGAGGGGCATTGAGAGTATTGAAGAGATAGCAGTGGGAGAAGACGAGACAGTTGCCTCAACCTTCGAGTCTCCTGATTCAGCCGTTCTCCGTCACGAGCTAGGAGCGATCGTACGTCGCGAAATTGACGCTCTACCTCCTAGACTGCGCGAACCTTTTATCCTGCGCTGCTGCCAGGAAATGTCGTACCAAGACGTTGCCCAGCGCCTTACCCTCTCTAACGATAATGTTCGCAAACGTATTCAACAGGCGCGAGAAATTTTGCAAAAGCAGTTGAACCAGTATTTTTCAGGGTTGGATGGCTCTGTCTTAGAGGAGCCTGAACCTGAGGAACCAGCGACATTCAACTGGGAAACATCTATGACTGTGCAGTGCATCGCAGAGCAAATCAACTATCAAGTTACAGCCTTATGTATAAAAACACTGCCACATACCTGGTACAGCTCGCCCAGCCTTCTGGCGTGGAGATAAATGTTCTCTTAGTTTTAGACAACAAACTAACTAGGGAAAACACTAAGCTCAAAACATTGAGTAAGTACGTGCAGCAGCATCCCCAAGGATGGAAGAAACGTTGGGAACTAGCTGAGCTGCTATATGCAATGGGTCGCTGGGAGCAGGCGGTGGAGGAGTACCACCAAGTGCTGAAGCAGCAGCCCCGCTGGATAGAGGTGCGGCTGCGACTAGGAAAAATATTGCAGCTGATGGCAAAAGAAGCAGAAGCAATTGAGGTTTATGAAAGCGCCCTGTTGCTGTCTCGCAATGTTGCTACCCAGCATCACATAACTGGCCTGATCGAAAGTTGCCGCCAAAACTATCAGGTAGCAGTGAGTAGTTTTGAGTCAGCAACATCCCTAGAACCAGATAACGCGGCTCACTGGCTTGCTCTAGCTCAGGTACATCTGAACCTAGAAGCTCCCGTTGCTGCCTTGGATTGCTTGAATACGGTTTTGAAACTCAACCCGGATGACATTACAGCCTTGAGCCAAAGTTATGACCCTCTCCTCGCAGTAGGTCAGTTTCAAGAAGCTGTACGACGGGCAATCAAAGTATTGGAGTTAGTTCCTGATGATTTCCAGGCTCTCAAACGTTTGGCAGATTATCGCTCCCGCTTAGGATTAGTTTGGGGTGAGGAGGGCAAGCAAACTCAGCAACTGATACGAGCTGCGCTGCAACTGGCTTGCCAAGCGGCCGATGCCTACGAGTCCTTGGCTTATTACCATATTTTTCGAGGAGAGTGGGCAAAAGGGGTAGCCGTGTTACAGGAGTTTACAGAGGAACACCCTAACAACCCCGGTGGCTGGTATCACTATGCTCGGTGCCTCTTCCACACAGGCGATGCCCAGGCAGGCGCTGAGGCGATTTTGAGGGCTTATGGTCTATACCCAAACGATTGCGAAATCTATCGGGCGCTGTGCGAGATCTTGCCAGTTGCTGGAAGGCTGGAGGAACTACAACCCCTGGTGGAGGAGATGCTTCAGCGCTTTTCTGAGCGATGGAGTGTTTGGGCGACAGCAGGGCGGGCGCTGGTGGAAAGCTTCAAGGACATAGAAGGAGGGTGTGCCGTCTCCGCCATAGGGCCACAACTTCAGCCCCATCTAGCTGATGCTTGGTTTCGGCACGGTCGCGTGCTGGCTTTAGCAGGGAGGCACCAAGAGGCTGTAGAAGCACTCTTGCAAGGATGGCAGAAGTTACCAGAACAGGGGAGTTACATGCAATCGGTGCCAGCAGCGGCGTGGTTGGGGGAGAGTTATCAAGCTCTTGGTGAGGAAGCTACAAGTCGAGGCTGGTGGAAAGAAGCCCGCGATCGCGGGCTTAAACTTATAGACTTCAGCCCCGCGACAGCACATTACTGGCAAGGTAGAGCGTTGGAGGCATTGGGAGATGAAAGCGGTGCAATGCAGGCTTATCGAAGCGCACTCAGCCATCATCTGCTATACCCTGCCCACGCAGAGGTGAAGGAAGTCCTGAAACAATTGCAAGAACCAGATTTAAATCTAATAGTCTTCAAAACCATGCACGGAGAGGTGAACGAAGTTCTGAAACAATTGCGAATTATTTACTAAAAAGGGTCTTCCTCTTGAGGTTTCTTTCAGCCAGTGCGTCTGTCTAGTAAAAAAGCACCAACTCGAAAAATTTATAAATTGCTCTTTGTAATCGTCTTATATAAAGAACAAAATAGTTGGAGATAATAACCCAATAAAAAAACAGAATCGTAAAATTTAAATCTCCCATGTCAATAATATTGCTTTGCAAGCACATCGTTAAAAACTTCTCTTGACAAGAATGAAAAATCATGAAAACAAAACTTCAAAAAAAAGCTGAAAATTTGAACATTGACTTAAAAAATGTAATGGTACACCAGGGTAAAGAAGCTTTAATAATTAATGGAACAGGAGCCTCAGACGAGTATCCAATAACGAAGATTGTTTGTAAAAAATTTACCAAAAAAATACCAAAGTTCGGGCAAAAGTATGATGTTCAAGCGACTGCTCAAAATAATGTACGCATTAACTTAACTATGCGATGCACCTTCAGTGGCGAGGTTTCTGAATTTACCAGGGTTTGGAACTAAGATACACACGGCTTGCCTGAGCTATCTAAGCGTAAATAAACACAACAAAAGCTTGACCAATAGCCTCCTTACCTAGACAAGCATTTGTTTTTACCTTGAACAGGCGTATGCTCAATTTTTTTTTAATTGTCAAGTAAGGTTTAAGTGGAGATAATCTCTAGCACACTACAAAGAATAAATGCTGATTTTTGTCGTTGGCGATCGCTGTTTCCCCATTCCCTATACAACCTGTCTATCAAAAAAACGAGCCATCCCTAATCTAACAGCTGCGTAGAGGCGTTCCGGCGGAACGCCTCTACTAAAAATTCACCGCAGTTTAAGAGGTATGGGTAAACGGATCGTGCTAACTTTTTGATTGTGGTGTAGATCACTACCTCTGGCACTCTGGCTTGACCTTCGCGCTGTTGATGGTGCTCAATGCACATGTTTACCTGCGGTTCAAAGTAATAACGAACGCTCTGGGTATCTTAGATACAACCCGGTTTAATAAGCGATTGACGCTACTCTACAGTTGGATCAGTATTGTCCACAACGACTGAGCCTCCCGTTGGCAGAGCAGCTTCGATAAGCTGTGCCTATCTTTTGGCTCGGTTCTTATTGTTTCGCAACCTATCTTTGCTAACCAGCTCGTGGATTGTTGCAAAATGGGTGCGGAAGAATGTACAGGACTTACGTACATCAACGGTCGATAAGGGTTTTATGAGGGGGTAAGGGTAGATTTTACTTACTCTTACCCTTTCAGCCCGCTGACTCTTGAAGAATTTGTGTAAGTCCTAATCTACTTTTTCGGTGAAGCCTGCAAGCCCATGATAATTAATAGATCCATAAGCTTTGGCATCTACAGTGGGCGGAGGGGTGCTGCAAATAAACCAAATCGGAATTAGGAAGGCATCCTGGTACGATTTAAACAATAATGGAGTAGTTCCCGATGGGCGACAAACATAGCCACTGGAAATTGCAAGAGCCAGCTGTTTACCGCATTTTAGACGCTAATTTGGATCGATCCAGAGAGGGTTTGCGGATTATTGAAGAATGGTGCCGATTTGGCCTGAACAGCGCTCAGCTGGCAAGTGAATGCAAGCAAATGCGACAGGAGCTAGCCAGCTGGCATAGCTCAGAGATACGGGCATCGCGGGATACGCCGGGTGACCCTGGTACAGAGCTGACTCATCCCCAGGAAGAACAACGCTCCGGCATTCAGCAGCTGTTGCAGGCAAACCTTTGCCGCGTGGAAGAAGGACTGCGGGTGCTAGAAGAATACAGCAAGCTTTACAACTCGGATATGAGCAGTGCCTTTAAGCAGATGCGTTACCGAGTTTATACCTTGGAGAGCAATTTACTGGCTTACCGGCGTCATCAGCAGTTGATGCGATCGCCTCTCTATTTTGTTACCTCACCCTCAGAGCAGCTGTTTACCATCGTTGAGGCAGCCCTTCAGGGTGGGCTGACGCTCTTACAGTACCGGGACAAAACCGCCGACGATTCTGTGCAGCTCAGTCATGCTCATAAACTGCGCCAGTTGTGTCATCACTACGGTGCCCTGTTTATCATGAACGATCGCGTGGATCTAGCTTTAGCTGTCGATGCTGATGGTGTCCACTTGGGACAGCAGGATATTCCCATAGCCCTCGCCCGACAAATATTAGGACCCCAACGCCTGATTGGTCGCTCTACTACAAACCCAGACGAAATGCAACGCTCCATCCAAGAAGGTGCTGATTACATTGGTGTGGGACCAGTCTATGAGACGCCAACAAAAGCGGGTAAGGCTGCTGCCGGTTTAGATTATGTTCGCTACGCCGCTAAAAACTCAACAATTCCTTGGTTTGCGATTGGGGGAATTGATATGAATAACTTAAATGATGTCCTCAAGTCTGGTGCGGAGCGGGTAGCAGTCGTCCGCGCCATAATTGAAGCCGAGCAGCCTACCCTAGTCACTCAGTATTTTATCTCCCAGCTGAGTCGCCTTCAAACTCTGCGAAGTATTGAAGCCAACCTTTCCCACTCTCATGTCTAACACCACTAATCCAATTACACTTCAAGTCAACGGTGAATCCTGTACTTGCTCTCCCCAAACCCAACTGCCACAACTTCTCGAACAGCTGGGTTTAAATCCTCGTATGGTTGCGGTTGAATACAACGGCGAAATTCTCCACCGGCAGTTTTGGTCAGGAACCCAGATGCAAGAGGGCGATCGCCTGGAAATTGTCACCATCGTTGGGGGAGGGTAGTTAAGTTTTGAGTTTTTAACTCAGCCCAAGCCTAGAACACTCAAACTTGGTACGGGTATCCTTACGGGCAATCCGCCCTGAGCGGACACCTCTCTTGGTGTGCGGAGACGATAGATTAGATATGGAGTTGTTATAGCGACTTGCACTCGTAGAAACAAGCCCAGCCATATCACTCGCCGCTCGAAAGATGTTTGCACTCGCCAGAGTCGCTACAGTTTAATTGAGCTTGAACAGAGACAATATTTATGCGTAAAAGATTCCTTTCAACTATCAAACCTTTTTTGAAACCCGTAATCGCCCTTGGCCTTGTCATCTTCTTGGCACTAGGAAACGCCGGTAACGCCTTAGCAGCTCGCAGTGGCGGTCGGATTGGGGGCGGTTCTTTCCGCGCACCCAGTCGGAGTTATTCGCCTGGCCCTCGCACTTATCAGCCACCCGGCGGTGGCTACTATCCAGGTGGTGGTGGCTATTATCCAGGCGGGGGCGGATTTGGGTTTCCCTTCCTGTTGCCTTTGTTTGGTTTTGGGGGCGGAGCTGGCGGTCTATTCACTATCTTGATATTTATAGCGATCGCTAACTTTCTGGTGCAAACTTTCCGCCGCGTCGGTGCTGGCGATGAAGTGAACTCCTTGGGCTACAGCAATCCCAAAGTTTCCGTAGCACGGGTACAAGTAGGTTTGTTATCACAAGCCCGCTATTTGCAAGCGGAACTAGACGAACTGGCTCGCCGTGCTGATATGGGTACCGCCGAAGGACGGGCAGAAGTGCTTCAGGAAAGTACTTTAGCCTTGCTACGTCACCCGGAATACTGGGTTTATGGAGCGGCTCAATCTCAACAGGCTGCACTAGAAGCAGCAGAAGGCAAGTTCAATCAGCTGGCTTTGGCTGAACGCAGTAAATTCTCTGAAGAGACTCTCTCGAATGTCAATAACCAGTTGAGAGAAGCTACTCCTAAGGCATCCCTACCTGGTGGTAGCGGGGAGTTGGCTAATCAGTTAGCACAACAGCCGAGCGAGTATATTTTAGTGACGATTGTGGTGGGTGCTGAAGGAAATATGCAACTACCAGCTATCAACGGCTCGGACGATCTGCGTCAAGCCCTGCGTCAGATTGGCAGTCTTTCCAGCGAGCAGCTACTTGCGGTAGAGATTCTCTGGACGCCTCAAGCAGAAGGCGACACGCTGACAACTGATGATATTCTTGCCCAGTATCCAGACCTAAAACTCGTTTAGACCGATAAAGGTCTTTAAATATAAAGGAACGCAGAGGTATTAACCTCCCTCTGCGTTTTTTTGCGTTTAAACAAGATATAGCAATTAGCAGTTAGCTTTTAGCAATTAGCTTTGAGCAGTTCCCATTGAGAGCGATTGCCAAGAGCCATTATGGCAACTGCGATAAAATGTTTTCCCCATTAACTACTAACTACTAACAATTCCAATATAAGTTTAATTAAACCCAACTATTTATCTCAGACGTTTCTGTTCGCCCCAATAGCGAATAAATTCAGCAGCAAAGGCGGCTATCCCTGAGAAAAGCATGAGTAGGACGCTGAGAGCGTTGATATCTGGTTTAACTCCGGTGCGGATACGGCTAAATATTTCCATGGGTAGGGTGGTGGCACCTGTTCCAGCAGTGAAGCTGGCTATGAGAAAGTCATCCATGCTGAGGACAAAGGCTAACAAACAACCGGCAATAATTGCTGGCATCAATTCTGGAAGCAAAATTTTGATGAAAGCTTGTACGGGAGTTGCGCCTAAGTCAAGGGCAGCTTCTTCTAAGTGAGGGTCGAGATTTGTCAGCCGTGCGGAAACTACAAGGGCGACGTAGGCGAGGCAAAAGACGACATGGGCTGCCACAATTGTCCACAAGCTCAGGGGAATGGCTACGGCTGCTAAAAATACTAAAGTGGCAACTGCGATCGCTATATCGGGAATAATTAACGGCAGGTAAGATACGCCGCGATATAAAGTTTTGCCAGGAAAGCGATAACGGGCTAAACCTACAGCCATTAGCGTTCCCAGTACAGCGGCGATCGCCACTGCACTGAAAGCCACTGTGAGGCTATTTTGCAGTGCCGTTAAAATGCGCGTGTCGCTAAACAGCTTGAGATACCACTTGAGGGTAAATCCTTCCCACCCAGCACTATAGGCAGACTCGTTAAAGCTATAAAAAGTAAGTACCAGAATCGGGAGGTACATATAAAAGAACATCAGCAGGGTGAAAATAACCTGCCAGGATAAACGCGGTTTAGTTTTAGACTGCAACATATCTTACGATTACCGGGATGCGATCGCCGTTATTGGTTGCTCGCTAGCTTGGTGGATATCAACTCTTCTCCAAAGGGCGATCGCGCCACTCTTGATAGTATGCTGATTAAGTTTAATCAAGATACTGCTTTTCGCTTGTTTGTCAAAAAGCTAGACAAAAACAGCATAAATATCTTTTCTTTGTGTTATTATAAACATAATGGAAAAGCTGCGCCCATATATGCACTCTGCAAAGATTTAACTTAGGGCTGCAAGCAAATTAAACTCAGCAATTGCCAGCAGCATCATAGATTAAATAAGGTGAGACTTCGGCTTATTTAGCTACTAAGCCACCCCACCCAGCTTGATATTCAAAATAGCGCATATAAATATACCCCACAGCATGGAATACTGGGTCAACACTGACAAAGCTTACCTACGCGTGCTTGCATTGAGGCTGCCTACGCAGCCTTTGTTAGTGTAGCCGCGACTAAAGTCCTCAGGCGTTTTTAATCAAAGCGTATGTTTTTTGGATAATTGGTAAATCGTTGATTCCCAAAAAAATTTTAAGACTCGCTGCGATCGCATTTTCAGCCTGCTCCCGGCAGGCTTAGTTTGTGTAGTCCCAGCATGAGAGGCTTTGTCATTACCCACATCTCCTTAAATCCTTGCCTTCGCTGCATTCCGCCTCCGACTTAAGTCGGAGGCTCATAGAGAAAGTCCATTAAAATGGACTGCAAATTAGGGCATGTGTAGTCCTGCGATCGCCATAAATTTAACGTTTCGGTGTGGTATCGCCGTATTTAATCAAAAGTGCGATCGCCACACTAACTGCAAAAATTAATACCATACTCAAAGAAGAACCAAATCCCCAATTTTGAGTTGCACCTAGGAACTGGTTATAAATCAAACGGGATACAGTCATACTTGAGGCACCCCCCAGTAATTCTGGATCGACAAAATCCCCCAACGTGCTAATAAACACCAATAAAGAACCAGCAGCAATTCCTGGCATTGTTTGAGGTACAGTTATTTTCCAGAATGTTTGAATGGGATTTGCACCTAAATCAGCTGATGCTTCTAGCAAGCGGCGATCGAGTTTCTCTATAGAAGCATAGAGAATTAAGACCATATAAGGCAAATAACTATAACCCATACCAATAAACACCGCTGCACTTTGGTTGAGCAACTCTAAAGCAGGCAACTTTAGGCTGGTTAGAAATGAATTGAGAACGCCTGTAGGTCGCAGAATCGTAATCCAGGCGTAGGAACGCAGTAGAGAAGAAGTCCACAAAGGCAATACAAAACCCAACAGCAGCAAATTACGCCACCGCTGGGGTGCCATCTGACCTATCCAGTAGGCAACAGGAAATCCCAGGAGGAGACAAACCAGCGTCGTGCCCAATGCAAAAAAGAGCGATCGCCCCAACACTTGCAAGTAGACTGGTTGAAACGCCAAGGCATAATTATCTAACCCGCTAGGATTAACCACATCTCCCGGTCGAATCCCTGGTACTAAACTTAGTTCAAAAATAACTAAAGCTGGCAGCACTAATAGCAGCACCAACCAGATGCCACCAGGGGCAAGTAACGTTAACGGTTCCAACCGCTTCAACCAAAGGCGTTTCTTGTTAGTTAAAACGGGCTGTTCCGTAAACTCATCAGCTGGAGTGGGGTTAGGGATAGAGGACGAGGAGGTTGGGGTAGACACAGTTCGATTTTAGATTTTAGATGGAAATGATTTTGAAACCTAAAATTAGTTAAATGCTCGTTAGTTTAGTCCAATAACTATCATAAATTTCGCTCACTTTTGGTGGTACGGGGGCAATACGTTCGCACTTTTCTAGTAGGGACTGTGGCGGAAATAAGATCGGGTTATCGCGGATTTTGGGTGTTAGCTGATTGAAGGCGACTTGATTTGGTGTCGCGAAGCTTAATCTTTGACAGATTTCTACTGCCACTGATGGTTGCAAGATATAGTTAAGCCAAGCATAAGCTGCCTCTGGATTCGGAGCAGTTTTGGGAATTACAAGCGTGTCCGTCCACAGTGAAGAACCGCTATCGGGAAGCACATACTGCAAATTTTCGTTTTGATCGCTTACGTCCTTCGCATCCGAAGAAAAACACATAGATAGCAGCAGATCCCCACTCAAAATTTGATTGCGCCAAGCATCGGAAGTAAACGATGTTATGCTCGGCTTAAGCTTAACTAACTTTTCATAAGCCTGTTTAATTTGTTGGGGATCTGTGGAGTTATAACTATACCCCAAGGTTTTCAATGTAGCGCCCATCACTTCTCTAACATCATTGAGCAACGTCATCTGCTGCGACAGCTCCTGTTGCTGATCCCAAAGATAGTTCCAATCTTCTGGTAATTTTTTTAGCTTTTTAGTGTTGTAAATTAGACCTGTTGTTCCCCAGGCTATTGGTATACTGTGGCGATTATTTGAGTCATAAGAGGGATTTTGAAAGCGGGAGAAAAGCCGATCCAGACCAGTAAGGCGAGAGTGGTCTAATTCGCTCAACATATTTAATTCCAGCATCTGTCTGACCATATAATCAGCGGGATAGATGATGCTATAATCTCCACCTCCCGATGCTCGAATGCGGGCTAACATAGCTTCATTGGAATCATATACACCCACAACAACATCGATGCCAGTTTCAGCGGTAAAGCGCTTTAGTAAATTCTCATCTGTGTAGGTAGACCAAGTGTAAATGTACAACTTGTTGTCAGAGGTGCCAGAGTTACTGGGGGAATCGCGCACTTTGGCAAGCGTCCAGCCGCAACTAGAAAGCCCTAACCCTGATAGTGTGGCAGCTGAAGTTTTGAGGAACCTACGTCGGGTGTATTGCTGATTGGTCATTAGTGAAGTGTAAAATTCTTACCTATTACCCATTAGCGATTTTTATTCTTTTAATGCTAGGCAATCTGTGGCTGCCCAATAGATGTAGATAGGAGTGTCAGAGTTGGGTAAACTGCCACTGGAGTTTGGCTGCCTAACCATGAGGCGATCGCCCGTCATTAACTCCACCACATAATGAATATGGGTTCCCAGGTACATTACATGCTTCAGCCGTCCCTCAAAGCAGTTTACAGGCACTGAGGGCGCATCGAGACTAAGTTTAATTTTCTCTGGACGCACGCTCACCACCACTTCCTGCTGCTTAACATTAGCAGCATCCGAGAGTAATAATTCTTCCTTTTTAGGAGCATTCGAGGGGGGTGGCAGTGGTTGCACAACTATCTTCAAACCAGTGCTGCTCACAATCTGTAGTGATGAGACATCAGAGGATTCTATACGTCCCTGAAACAAATTCGTGTCCCCAATAAAATCTGCCACAAATGCAGTTCGGGGACGCTCATAAATTTCCGTCGGGGTGCCAATTTGTTCTATTTTACCTGCACGCATCACCGCAATCCGATCTGAAAGGCTCAACGCCTCTTCTTGGTCGTGCGTGACCAGAACAAATGTCCACCCTAAGTTTTGATGTAAATTAGACAGTTCTACCTGCATTTCTTTGCGTAGCTTTAAATCCAGTGCCCCCAGCGGTTCATCGAGTAAAATCACCGCTGGTCTGTTCACCAGTGCCCGTGCCAAAGCTACCCGTTGCTGCTGTCCTCCGGACATCTGGAAAGGATATCGATTAGCGTAGGCTTCCATTTTGACTAGCTTCAGCGCTTCTCGGACTCGGTATTCTATCTCCGACCGCTGTAGCTTTTTAATTTGTAGCCCAAAAGCAATGTTTTCCCGAACATTCAAGTGGTTAAATAAAGCATAGCTCTGAAATACTGTATTTACGGGACGGCGGTAAGGTGGGACATGATTCATTGGCTGCCCCTGAATCAACACCTCTCCTGCCGATGGCTCCTCAAACCCAGCAATTAGACGTAGGGTTGTAGTCTTGCCACAGCCAGAGGGACCGAGAATACTGAAAAATTCTCCTTGGTAAATGTTGAGGTCAACACCACGAACCGCTGTCTCTCCATTAAAGACCTTGAAAACCTTGCGGAGTTGAACATCCAGTTGAGCAGCTATCTCTGGAGAAGATTGTTTTTGCACGTAATTGTCAAACATATTTACAACAATCAAGCCCTAAAAAATCTTTATTAAGAAACCTGTATGAGCAGTATCTCGTCACTTTACTAGTCCAGATTCTAATAACTGTGCCGCCCAGGTCAAGAAATATCTATCTGTTCATCCTCGCCCCTACCCTAGCCGCAAGACTGTTTAAGCGCGATCGCCGCCTTCGCAGGTCAAAGAGGATATATGATAGGAAGTTGTCGCGTCTGCCGATGCGGATACGTTAAGCTTTCATCCCCTGGGAGATATAAGTATGGTGACTCTCAAGATCGTTGTTTATGCCGTTGTCGCTTTCTTCGTGCTTTTATTCGTGTTTGGCTTTTTGTCAAACGATCCGGCGCGGAACCCCAAACGGCGGGATATGGAGTAAAGACCAATCGCTTCATGCCTCAGGCCATTTTAGGGGCGAGGCACGCCTCGCCCTGACAACATCCGGCGAGGTTGAGGTCATGCGTCCGGACTGTTTGTGCGACCCTTGTTGTTGAAAAATGCCCTACCTAGTCCCGCCGCCTGAACCACCAGCCATTGTTCAAGTTTTACCGCCGCAAAAAGTTACACGCCTAGCGGATTTTTTAACAGCTGTTCCTACCCAGACACCGCGAGAAACATTTGCAGCTGAGTCTTCCCCTTTAAAAGCGGCTAAGATAGCCGCCTTGCTGGGTTCGCCTTATTCTGTAGGCTACGCGCTTCTACCCGCACCGACACCACAAGTCTCATCTGGCAGTAACACCTTACAAGCACAATGGATAGCCAACGTACCTGTACCGATTCAGGTTGCTGCTAAAGCTGTAACTGGCATTAACCGGATGGGGAATGTTCAACCTGTCCCTAAGCAGGCAGCAGGTGAGCCAGGTGAAGAGGCAAGAGGCAATTTTCAACCCGTAGTCTTCTTACCGATGTTGAGTTCAGGTAGTAAAAAATCAGGCGTAACCCGTCTGCTGACTCAAGAGCGTGGTGGAGAAGCTAGAGAATTTCAAATTCAGGTACCAACAGAAAACACGGTACCGCCAGCAAGCGAGAGCGAGCCTCAGCCCCAAAATTCGCCAGCAAGCGAGAGTGCGCCTCAACCCCAAAATCCGCCAGCAAGCGAGAGTGCGCCTCAACCCCAAAATTCGCCCGCGAGCGAGAGTGCGCCCCAACCCCAAAATCCGCCCGCGAGCGAGAGTGCGCCTCAACCCCAAAATAAGCCACCACAGCAACAGACTCCTAACACAGAAACTCCAGTACCAATTCCTTTTGGCAATCAGGGCGGGACAGTTGAATTAACGGCTGACAGTCAGGAGTACGACTCCGAGCGACAAACGATCCTGGCAGAAGGCAATGTAGTGATGCGTTTTCAGCAAGCGGTGCTGAATGCAGACAAGCTACAGGTAAACTTACCAAATCGAATTGCGATCGCAGAAGGCAACGTTATGCTGACGCGAGGGCAGCAGGTGCTGCGAGGTAATCGCTTTGAGTATTACTTTGCCCAGGATAGCGGCGTTATCTTTAATGCCAGTGGCGAGTTTTACCAGCCCACAGCTGGGGCAGATTTATCACCTTCGTTACCTAATGATGTCGGTGCCGCCACAGTGCCTTCTCAACCGTTGAGCGATCGCATTGCCGCTAATCAACCGCTAGAGCAGGTAACCAGCGAAGGTGGCTTCGGAATTGGCATCGGGGCTAGGAGGAACATTCCCAACCAGCCACGGCTACAACAGGGTGGTACCATCAATCGGCTACGCTTTTCAGCTGAACAAGTGAATTTCGACGGTGACGGCTTGCTAGCCACGAATGTGCGGATTACTAACGATCCCTTTTCGCCGCCAGAATTCGAGTTGCGTACAGACTCAGCCCAATTTAGACGGCTTTCCTCGCTTCAGAGCGAAGTAGTTACCAGCCGACCTCGCATAGTTTTAGATCAAGGCTTGGAGGTGCCGCTGTTCCGAAATCGCATCGGCATTGACCAGCGTCCCACGGAAGCTAGTCCGATTAATTTCGGAATTGATAACAGCGAACGGGGGGGCCTGTTTGTGGGAGCAAACTTTGAGCCGATTAACACTCCTGCTGTGCGATTGCGTGTCACACCACAGTTTTTTCTCCAGAGGGCAGTTGAGGAAGGCAAATACTTTGACCCAGATGCCTTTGGTGTTAGGGCAAGGCTTAATGCCACACTCAGCCCTACAACTACATTGCGGGGATCTGGAGTTCTTACCAGTCTGGATCTTAACAATATAGAAAACGAACTGCGGGCGAGTCTGCGGCTACAACAGACGATTGGCATTAATCGACCCCATACCCTGAGCTTGGAATACAGCTACCGCGATCGCCTCTTCAACGGCTCCCTAGGGTATCAAACTGTTAGAAGTAGTCTGGGTGCTGTCCTTACTTCCCCTGTAATTAACTTGGGGCAAACAGGCGTCAGTCTCAGCTATCAAGCAGGCGCTCAGTTGATCAACGCAGAAACAGACCGCTTAGACTTGCTAGAAGCCAACCGAGAAAACAATCGCATCAGCCTCAGTCGCTATCAAGCTAGTGCCTCCCTCAACCGTGGCTTTTTACTCTGGCAAGGTAAAGGGTTGCCAGCCACCCCCACCGAGGGATTGCGCTACACGCCAGTACCTGTGGTTCCCTACCTGCGATTGAATGCTGGCGTCACTGGCGTCGGCACTGGTTACAGTAGTGGTGACAGCCAGAACTCTATCAGTGGAAATATTGGGCTGCAAGGTCAATTCGGTCATTTTTCCCGACCTTTTCTGGACTACACGGGTTTTAATATTACCTACTCTCAGATCTTCCCTGGCGGCGAATCTCCTTTCCTGTTTGACCGTATTGTTGATACCAGAGTGCTTTCTGCGGGCATCAACCAGCAAATTTATGGCCCGTTTCGCCTTGGTATTCAAACATCAATTAGTTTAGACAATGATGAGCAAATCAGTACCGATTATTTTCTGGAATACAGCCGCCGCACCTACAACATCCTCCTACGCTACAACCCAGTTCTAGAACTGGGTTCTATTAGCTTTCGCATTAATGGCTTTAACTGGGAGGGTAACGCAGATCCTTTATCTAGCTCCGACGTCCGCCCAGTCGTGCAAGGTGTTCCTCGCTGATCGTTAGAAAAGCGTTTAAATGTTCCAAAATTTAAGCTTGCCACAATCCATATTAACGAAACTTATGCTGTGGCACGTTTCTTCTAGTAGAGGGTATGCGCGGCTTACCCTTACTTTCTATCTCAACTCTCGTTAGATTCTTCTCTACGAACTCTATGTATAAGATTGTGTATAAGATAACGTATAACTTCAGCAATTAAAAATTATACAGATGGCTCTTATGTAATAGTTTTGTCTGAGATACTTTGGGAAACAGAACGGGAAAGTATTAAGCATTATCAAATTAGCCAGCCTCGCTTTTTTTAAAATGCTACTCTAAAGAAGACTTTATTTAAAAATTTAAGATTAGTAATGAGGTAAATAAAGCACAATGATTTCAAGACCCTTAAAGTCTGTCATTGCCTCGTCTGCTGCTGCAACTCTTTTTTCTCTAGGAATACTTAAAGAAGTACATGCTGCCAATTTTCTTGACCCTTATAAGCCAGTCTATGTCAATGGCACCCTGTACTTTGCAGCCTATAACGATGACACTGGATACGAGCTGTGGAAAAGTAACGGCACTGACGCAGGTACTGTCCTAGTTAAGGATATAATTCCCGGATATCGTAGCTCATTCCCAGCCAACCTGACCAACGTCAATGGCACCTTGTTCTTTACTGCCTGTAACGGTACTAATAGCTACAGCCCTACTAACTGCGAACTGTGGAAAAGTAACGGCACTGCCGCAGGTACTGTTCTAGTCAAGGACATAAATCCAGGTTCCAATAGCTCCAGCCCAGGTGACCTGTTTAACGTCAATGGGACTCTCTACTTTACTGCCTATAACTCAGCCACTGGAAGGGAGCTATATAAGAGTGATGGCACTGCCGCAGGAACTATCCTGCTTAAGGACATCCAATTAGGTAGTCAGAATTCTGACGTGCAAAAAATGACCAACGTCAATGGCACTTTGTTCTTTAGTGCTTATAACTCAACTCAGGGAAGGGAGCTGTGGAAAAGTAATGGCACTCCTGCAAGCACTGTTCTGCTCAAGGACATTAATCCAGGGTCTAATAGTTCCAACCCAGACAACCTGACTAACGTCAATGGCACCTTGTTCTTTGCTGCCTGTAACGGCACTACTAGCTGCGAACTGTGGAAGAGTAACGGCACTGCCGCAGTTACTGTTCTAGTCAAGGACATAAATCCAGGGGTCAATAGTTCCAGCCCAGATGACCTGTTTAACGTCGATGGGACTCTCTACTTTACTGCCTATAACTCAGCCACCGGAAGGGAGCTATATAAGAGTGATGGTACTGCCCCAGGAACTATCCTGCTTAAGGACATCCAATTAGGTAGTCAGAATTCTGACGTGCAAAAAATGACAAACGTCAATGGCACTTTGTTCTTTACTGCCTATAACTCAGCCACAGGAAGAGAGCTGTGGAAGAGTAATGGCACTCGCACAAGTACTATCCTGCTCAAGGACATAAATCCAGGGTCTAATAGTTCCAACCCGGACAACCTGAATAGCGTCAATGGCACCTTGTTCTTTACTGCCTATAACTCAAACGATGAAACGCAGCTGTGGAAGAGTAACGGCACTCCTACAGGCACTGTTTTGGTATCCCCTTAATAATCTAAACTTCTCATCAGCCAAGTTTGATAATTGAATATCTTACGCCAATTGCTGAGAGGGTTGTACGCCGAGGGTTACTGTAGTTTAGCCTGCGGCTATATAAACTAAGTCCGCGAACTATGAAAAATTGAGGTTTTGTAGGCTGCGGAGACAGGCTTTCAGTCTGTGACCGTTAGAGGTGCCATATCTGAGATAACTTTTTTAATTTTTACTTGTTAAACGCCGCCAAATTTTTACGAGCATCTGTTCCAGCCAGAGCATGGCGCGATCTAACCACTCTAATAATCGCTCTAAGGGATGCTTTACATATCCGGTTGGGGTAGCTTGAGTTTCGATCCAGTCCGGCGTGTGGTCAAGAGGGGCATCTGGAGAAGGGGGAGTTATAGTAGCTGGGAAATCCGCAGATGCATCTAAGTTTCTCTGAGATTGGGTAACAGAATTAGCGCTGCGTTGATGTTCTGCCAGTTTAGAGTTAGCCGCCGCTTGGGGACGCTCTAAATTATTTTGCTGGGGAGTTAGAAAGCGCTTAATACCACTGAAGAGAGAATTAAGCGCAGGTACATTCCTATGACTGGGTAGAGAGGGCGTAACTCTTGTTTCTCCAGGTAATTGCGATCGCAAATCTGACAGGGAATCATCGCCAGTACCAACTTCTGGGGAACTACCGATCCAGTTTCTCGGCTTTTCCCTTTTGCCTTCAATCGTTTTCCAGGGGGGCTTAGAGGGTGTAGCTTCTGGCCTCTTGCCTTTTGTGGGTGCAGCTGGATAGGCGAATAAGTCACCCCAGGTTAACCAGGGATCTTCTTCTTCTTCTTCACTTGCTACCAGTTGCGGATCAAATGCTACATCTGGCGGCAAGGAGGTAGACTGTTCTCCTGAGAGATAATTCCCCTTACTGGCTATATCACCTGGAATTTCCTGTGGTGACTGAGAATTATTTCCGGGCAATTGCCTGCCACGCCCGCCAAAAAAGTAGTCAACCCCCGCCCGAATTAAGGCGTAAATTTTGAAATTATCAATTTCAGGGCTATCAATCGCCGCTGATTGCGGTGGGGGTGTTGCTTGCTCAATCGGCTGACTAAACCGCGCCTGTAGTCTTTGTAGCAGTCCTTGAGTGCGATGAGTAATTACACTTGTTACTTCTGAAACAGGCTGTAATGGGTGTGCTTCTAAGTCAGCCACTCTACGGTCAAGTACAGTCAATGATTGTTCCAAAGGATCAGTTATGAAGGATAAATTTATCCTGACCCCTATCTCCTGATGCCTCTCTCCTAACTCCTGACTCCTCACTAAGGTAGATTCTTGAAAAAGATTTGCCGCGATCGCGACTGGGCTAGTCTGCACCCAAGCCATGACTCGCCAGAAAAGCCGCACCGGGGGTAAAAGATGCGATCGCCCAGCATCTTTGGAGGATAATTGCTTTGGGGAGGACATCGGTACCCGCCCCGTAAATTGCCGCTCAAATCCAGCACTCAATCGCCTTTGACGCCAGTAATCAGCAATTTCCCAGGTAATGCGCTGCCTTAGTTTTTCCTGCTGCTGGGGCGTGAAAATATCCCAAATCTGATTATCAACTGTAACCAATACCAAAGTGCGTGTGGTTAACAGCGAGGCAACTCCACCGATGACCTTACCAGCGCTAGGAAGAAAGTTTTGAGTTGTAGGGGCGGGTTTTATTAAGGATTGTTCTATTTCGACCCCAAATTCATCTGCTAAACCCGCCCGTACAGAGTTTTGAGTTTGGTCTAGAGGCGATAAATCGCTGCTGGCGTTTTCAGGACTAATCAGTACGGACGTAGGATTAATCAGGGCAATATCTGCCAATCCTGTGATAGGTTGTTCTGAAGCTGGCGTCAGCTGTTGGAGTTCGTTTACAGCCACCTCAACCTGAGTATCAACGAAGCTTAGCACCCGCTGAATCGGCGTGTCTGCTTCTGGAGGCGTTTCCAGGTGGGATGATTTCGCCCCTTGCAATTGCCACCATTTCTGCTGCGCCGTTTGCTGAAATTGATGCCCAGTTAATCGACCAGTTTGAAACAGCAGGTAAATTGGGTAAAGAACAATTTGTACTCCCCAAACCGTTGTCACTTTCACTTGTCGCACGGCGCGATCGCACTGGTCTTTCAAGCGCTGAGTTTGCCGATTGAGGAAATTAAACAATCGGCTTTGATAGCGACCGGGGGAAGGGGATGACATGGTAGTTAGTTTTTGGACGAGGACAGAACTTCCGCCTACCAATAAAAAATAAACATAGTAAATGCCCTGATCTTAAGCGAAAACATGACCGACTCCATGACCCACCCAGCTGCGATTATTACCGCTATTGATAAACTGCGTCAGCTGACTCAGGTGAACGTTCAAACCTGCTGGAAATACTGCGCTGCTGACCTGACAATTGCCACGGCAACACAGTCTGACTTATCGAATTGGCAAGTTGTGCAGTTGAATGCTAAAGGGCATATTGCTTGGGAAGCTGGGCGTCAAGTATTGTGGCTGGGACAAAAATTTGTTATTCCCCAGCATTTGCAGGGCTATCCATTGGCGGGGTTAGTTTTGCGGTTAGCGCTGAGATGGTGGGCCCAAGAGGCACAAATTTTTATTAATGGTCAGTTGGTACAAGAGGGTGATTTATTTGATTGCTCAACTAGGATACTGCTGAGTCCATCTGTTACCCCCGGTGAAGAAATTACAGTTACTTTGCGGTTGGTGAGTCCGGGCCATGATATGGGGGCGTTAGTACACTCGCAATTAGTATACGAAGCTGCTAGCGATGGTCGAAGACCCGCCTTCGGCGATCGCGGTCTTGAACCCGGTTTTATTGCAGATGAGTTAGCTGTATTGCAGCAATATCTATCAACCTTTGCACCAGAAAAACTAGACTTTCTGGCGGCGGCAGTTGCTGAGATTGACTGGGAAGCACTACCAGATCATCAAACTTTTGAGCGATCGCTTTTCACCCTCCGCCAAAACCTTCTTCAAACTCAAAACTCAAAACTCAAAACTCAAAACTCTATCCATCTAGTAGGTCATGCTCATCTGGACATGGCTTGGCTGTGGCCCATTAGTGAAACCTGGGAAGTTGCCCAGCGCACTTTTGAATCAGTTCTCAAGTTAAGCCAAGAATTTCCTGACCTAATTTTCTGCCATTCCACACCAGCTTTATACGCCTGGATTGAAGAACATCGCCCGGACTTATTTACTGCCATCCAAGAACAAGTTGCATCTGGACACTGGGAAATTGTCGGGGGAATGTGGGTAGAACCCGAGTTAAATCTGATCGCTGGTGAATCGATAGTGCGACAGGTACTTTACGGCCAGCGTTACGTGCAAGCGAAGTTTGGTCAATTAAGTACAGTCGCCTGGTTACCTGATAGTTTTGGCTTCTGCGCGACTCTGCCCCAAATTCTCAAGCAGGGGGGCATTGAATACTTTGTTACCCAGAAGTTGCTTTGGAACGACACTACTCAGTTTCCCTATGGGACATTTTTGTGGCAGTCACCAGATGGCACCCAGATATTCAGCCTCATGTCTGCCCTCATCGGTGAAAGCATAGAACCCATCAAAATGGCCTCTTATGCCTGTGATTGGGAAAAACAAACCTTACTAAAAGACTCTTTATGGTTGCCGGGAGTAGGAGATCACGGTGGCGGCCCCACCCGCGATATGTTAGAGGTCGCCCAGCGTTGGCAACAGTCCCCCTTCTTCCCCCACCTAAAATTTACTACTGCCGCTGCCTATTTACAGCACATTAGCAATACCAGCCCCTCTGCCCCTCTCCCGATATGGAACGATGAACTATACCTGGAATTCCATCGCGGTTGTTACACCAGTCATGCAGATCAAAAGCGCTGGAACCGTGAATGTGAGGAGTTATTATACCAGGCAGAATTGTTTGCATCTCTCGCAACTATCAGCGTGGGGACGCCTTATCCCCAGGCTGAGTTAGAAGATGCCTGGAAAAAGGTGCTATTTAACCAATTTCACGATATTTTACCGGGAACGTCGATTCCAGAAGTGTTCGTTGAGGTGAATCAGGCTTGGCAGGAAGCAGAACAAGTTGGAAAGGAAATATTAGAGACAGCGACAAGAGCGATCGCATCCCAAATTATCCTGCCCCCACCCCCACAACCAAACGCCCGACCGATTATTATCTTTAATTCCCTCAACTGGCAGCGATCGGAGGTGGTTGCTCTTTCCTTACCAACACCGCAGTCTGGGGTTTCCTGGCAAATCTATGACCTTGCCGGACAACAGCTGCCATCCCAGTTGTCTGAGGGCACAACGCTGCTCTTTCTAGCAACTGATATTCCCTCAGTCGGCTATCGCCTTTTTTGGTTATGTCCTCAAGAGGCTGTAACCGTTGATAATACTACATCTAATCCCCGAAAGGGCACAAAAAGCCAAGAACATTGGCACAATAAGACCAGTATATCATTATTTGATTCTCACTCTGAAGAAGGAAAAATATTTACTGAAAAAGATTGGGTTTTAGAAAATGAATTACTGCGGGTAACTGTTGACTTTAAAACAGGCGATTTATGCAGTGTTTTTGACAAAATTCATAGTAGAGAAATTTTAAATAACACCGGGGGAAATGAACTACAAGCCTTCCAAGATAGCGGTCAATACTGGGATGCTTGGAACATCGATCCCAACTATGCCCAACACCCTTTATCTGCAACCAAGCTAAAATCGATACAGTGGATAGAACAAGGGCCCCTACAGCAGCGCCTGCGAGTGGTGCGGCAGCTAGGTCAATCAGAATTTTGCCAGGATTACGTACTGTCCGCTAATTCACCGATTCTAAAAATTGCCACCACTGTAGATTGGCAAGAGCGCCACGTCTTGGTAAAAGCAGCTTTCCCCCTGAATCTGGAAGCGGACTATGCAACTTATGAAATTCCTTGCGGCGCAATTAAGCGACCAACCCAGCCGAAAAACCCGGCAGAACAGGCAAAATGGGAAGTTCCCGCCTTACACTGGGCAGATTTAAGCAATCATCCCCCCGCTGACGCAGAAAAACACGAGGATGATTACGGCGTTAGTTTGCTCAATGACTGCAAATACGGCTACGACTGCCAACCGCAGCAATTGCGTCTCACACTGCTCAGGAGTCCCATTTGGCCCGATCCAGAAGCTGACCAAGGCATCCACGAATTTACCTACGCCCTCTATCCTCACAGCGGTAGTTGGCAATCAGCCCAGACTGTGAGGCGCGGCTATGAGTTGAATCTGCCGCTGCAAGTGATGCTGCTGCCGTCGCTGGGGGAAAACAGAGGTTCGCTTCTACCCGCTGTTGGTCAATTGTTAAATTTGCCAGCTGAGAATTTAATTTTAATGGCATTTAAGCAGTCAGAAGATAACCCCCAGCAGTGGATTCTGCGGTGTTATGAATGCCACGGGGAAGAAGCAAAGTTAAGATTGGAGAGCGATCTAGGGTTAAGCTTAGCCCAGGAAGTTGATTTATTAGAGCGACCCGTGACTCTGCCCGATCTGTCACCAGATGGGCAAACCTTCAAAATTCAACCTTGGAAAATTTCCAGTTTCGTCGTGGTCGGTGCTGAATAATCTGAAATCAAGCTAGCACTAGTGGCATCTGAACCAGGAGTGCGATCGCACTCCTCAACACCTGCTGAGTTTCGCCTTTAGTCTTCATGATCGTCATACGGATCTTTCAATTCCTTAGAAGGAGGCCCGAAAGATGTGTATATCGATAAGCCAGTGATGCCGATGACTATGGCGCAGATAGAAATGCTAAGAACTGTTGCGGGTTCCATTGGCTGGGTAAATAATGAGTCCTTTTCTCATACAATATTACAGAAAGTAACAAAACCTTGTCGAGATTAATAAATAGGTGACTCATGGCACAACGGACTTGGTTGGGAGATGTTCTCAAACCCCTTAACTCTGAGTATGGCAAAGTTGCTCCCGGCTGGAGCACCACGCCAGTGATGGGCGGTTTTATGCTGTTATTTTTCGTCTTTTTACTGATTATTTTGCAAATCTACAACTCCACACTGCAAATTCAGGATGTATTTGTGGATTGGAGAAGCTTAGGTATGTAGTCAGTAGCGATAGCTGGTAACGCCTAGGTGCTAATACAGCGGAAAGGGCTAAGAATGCGGAAATCCTTCCAGCCGCCAGACCCATACCACTGTCTTTGAAAAACCTTCAGCTTTCCCGGATCATCCGGGTTTTTTTATCATTTAAGCAAGAGTTTGCAGGAGAAACCTCATGAACGTTTTTGGCATTGGTCTGCCGGAAATGGTGCTGATTATGGTCATAGCCCTCTTGGTATTTGGCCCAAAAAAGTTGCCAGAAGTTGGTCGCAGTCTGGGTAAGGCGATTCGAGGTTTTCAGGAAGCCTCTAGGGAGTTTGAAACTGAGTTCAAGCAGGAGGCTGAACAAATAGAGACAGCGGTAAAGACTCCTCTCAAGTTGGAATCTAAGGAAAAGGAAGTGGCAACAACTAACTCCGAGAGTAATGCCCCCAGCACCTCTCAACAAGGCTAAGTAGGTTAGTTGTTAGTGGTGAGTTGTCAAGTGTTGACCAATCACCAATTACCCACGTACTTAGTACATCTAGGGGCGAGGGCTTGCGGTTAAGCAAAGAGAAAGTCACAGAGCGAGTTAAACTAGCTTGGAGAAGGCTCGGTATCAGAAGTCGGTCTATGACCCACGGTTGAGTGCTTCTGAAGAGAAGAGCTTGGGCGTCATTGGCGCAGAACAAAAAACTAGTCTAGAGTTGGTAGATACTTCTGGAAAAAAGGGAAAGGGGGAGGTTTTGGATGAGCGAGCAAAATCCCTACGAAAAGCTTGGACTTACTGAAGACGCTTCATTTGAGGAAATCCAGGAGGCTAAAAAGCGTCTAACGCAGGAACACAATGGCGATCGCAAGCTTTTAGAGGGCATTGAGGCGGCTTACGATGCAATTTTAATGGATCGCCTCAAGATGCGGCAGGAAGGGAAGATTCCCGTTCCAGAACGCATTAGGTATCCAGAAAAGCTGTCTCAGCCACCGCCGAGTTTTACCGCAGTTCCTGTCAGTCGCACTCCCGGCTGGTTGCAACGGCTGTTAGATTCCCCAACGCGCTCAGATATTATCTGGACATCTGGGGTGTACTTATTCTTGAGCGCTTTAATTGCCTTATCTACCCCAACTAGTGCCTCAACGCTGCCAATTGCTTTAGCGTTTGGGGTGGGATTTAACTTTTACTTTCTCAATCGCAAAGAGCGAAAGTTTGGTAGATCGGTGCTGCTAACGCTGGCAGGTCTGTTTGCCGGTATAGGATTAGGAACTTTATTGGTGGCTGGGCTGCCGACGCTGATTGCCAATATTGGTTTTATGCCTGATAAAGTCCTGACGTTGGTGACGTTTATCATCCTCTGGGTGATTGCTACATTCATACGCTAGAGAAACTTTCAGCGCCTAACTAACCTGTGGCAGATGCTGACGCAAAACTAAATCCACGGCTTCACTCAGGTTGTTGAGTATTAAGTCGGGTTCGTAGCGCTCTAACTGGGCGCGATCGCGAATTCCGCATAAAACCGCAATTACCTTGACGCCGTGCATTTTTGCGGCTGTAATATCCGCTTCTGTATCCCCTACCATCCACACTTCTGACGCTGCTGGTAGTTCCGCTATTGCCCGTTCCATGAGCAGAGGTTTATCGTCAATGTCCCGTGTCTTCACGTAGTCGTTATTGAGGCAGTAGCACCGATTTTTGGGAAAAAATCGCTCTAAATTATGGCGATTAAAGGCATATTCTAGCTCTAGCATACGGCGCATGGTCATGACGACTAAATCGACCCCAGCCTGTTGCACTTTTTCCAGAGCATCCACCGCCCCAGGCACTAGAGAGTCATAGACCATGTAAGGTAACGTATGAACGGTTTGGCGGCGCAGCTGGGCAAATTCTTGGGCTTGTACTTCGTCTAGACCAGAAAGCATAGCGATTTGCGGTTCTGGGACGTATGCTCGCTTGCACTTCCAAAATTCCGCTTTAGATAGCTGTCGCACTGGCTGATCGGGACTTCTGGTTTTTTCCAGACAAAATTGGTACACACGATAATACCGCTCAGAGACGTCTATTATTGGACCGTCGAAGTCTGTAATCAGCCTTAACATATCGCGGCAATTGTTAACTTTTTATACAGAATATCTCAAATTTTACTGCCTAGCAATTTTGAGGTGCTAGCCCCTAAACTGCCTCGTTTCATCTGTTCCTGCTCTATCGCTTCAAATAAAGCGCGAAAGTTACCTTCTCCAAAGCCTTGTGCTTGTAAGCGACGCTCAATTAACTCAAAAAAGAAAGTTGGCTGTCTAAAAATAGGCTGCGTGAAGGTTTGCAGTAGCAGAGATTGGGGAGCATCTTCCTGCCAATCCACCAAAATTTCTTGGGCGGCAATTTCCTCCCATTCAGCTGGTAGTAAACGGCATTTGGGATGTCGGTATCGCAACTGGGTGTAGTAAGTAGCAGGGACTGCCAGGAAGGATAGACCAGAAGAGCGCAAGTGGGCGATCGCACGGACAATGTTAGACGTATGCAAAGCCATGTGCTGAATTCCTGGCCCTTGATTGACATCGAGAAACTCCTGAATTTGGGAATTAGCAGATGTTGGTTCATTAATTGGTAATTGCACCTCGCCGCCAGGATGAAGCATCACCTGAGAGCGTAGCCCCGATTGCTCGGTCTGAATTTCAAATACCTGCTTAGGCTGGAACCCCAGAACGTCTTCATACCAGCTTACCGCTCGCTCCAAGTCGCCTTTGGCAACATTCAGCACCACATGGTCGATGCCAGTAAACGTAACGCCGATATTAGGCTTAGTGATATCTGCTAAATCCTTATCTATCCAGAATTTAGCCATCCAGCCTTCCTGCAAGTCAAAAGATTGCAGATTTTTCCCAGGGGTGCGGTTACTCTCTAAAGCCGTATCTACTTTTGTTGGCTCAATTAAAGTATGACTCATAGCACCCCAAGCCGCAATTTTGCCCCACTTCAGAAAGCCTTGAGGCAGCTGTTGTTTTTGGATGGGTTGCCGAGGCTTAGCACCCCCATTAACAGCCATCTCCATCACTTTTTCCAGATCTGACACTCGCAACGCCACATCTGCCACCCCAGGAGGGTGCAGCCGCAAAAACTCGGCTACGGGGCTTGCTAACGTCAGAGGGGAAGACAGAATAAAGTACACCGATCCACTTCTCACGACTTCCGTGCGGGTGTGGTTGCAGCTAACCCCAGCAACTAGTTGAAAGCCGAGTATGTGAACAAACCAGTCGCGCGATGCCGTAGCATCTTCTACATAGAAGTGAACGTGATCGATTTTCATAGCTTGGTGAAAATTCTGTCTCAGAGCTTGCCTGAGTGTCAATTTTGCCCCGCTTTACTGTACTTGTCGGTCACTCTTAAGAGGGAATCCTACCTTGCTAGAAAAATAAGTGCGCGATCGAACTGGTGAAATGCTAGACCTTGGCGATCGCACCTGGGGAGGTAATCAGCGCGGATACACACTCTTAAGTTGAGACTAAGCTAGCGTCACCTGATGTGATTTCCCTGATTTTTCCACCTTAAATGCACTACACGATTGCAGGAAAGAGAGAAAGCTATCTTCTAATTTCAAGTGTTTCATTATGGCGGTAATCGTTACCCCATATTTATTTTGGAATTCAGTTTCTAAATTTTCGATAAAAATGGGTTTATTAGGATATTTTTTATTTAAAGAATGGCTAATATTTACTAGTTTTTGTTCTAAATCCTCTACCGACTTAATAGTAATGGGATAATCTAAAACAAGACCTACTTCATAATCTGTACCCACTAAATTAAGTTTAAATATTTCCGGATTTGCTGTAAATAATTTTATTAAACTAGATTTCTGATTAAACTTTTTAACTACGGAATCGGCAGATGTCTTATATATAGATAAAAACTTCTTTTTAAGCTGGTTTACTGATACATAATCTTGTTTAGATTCAATAGTTATATTTTTAATAACTTCTATCAGCACATTTTGTAATTGAAGCAATGAGTCAATAGCTCTGAAATCAGTTGGTATTACAGATTCAGGGGAATTTGAGGACTTAATATCCTGTGACTGGTCAATAGATGCTGTAGATTTATTTCCTGTAGCCTGAGACTCGGGTGCTGCCGCTGTTACTTGTGGCACATTTAAACTATTTTCCTTGGCTGTAATCTGGCGTCGCTCTAGGAAAAGACTTGCAATAGTCGATAAATTGGCTATACGCTCAGTAATAGATTTCTGTTCTGCATTAATTAAAGCCTCAATTTTATTAACTAATCTTTCCCAAGAGGGAATTTCCGAGTTGAGTGCTAGGGAATAGTAACTTGCTTCACCTGTGTTAAGATTTTCCACATTCAGGGTGTTGTCTTGCCTACGCACCCAATGAACGATTAATCCTTGATTTTGTAGTTGATTGCAGAGGTGTGTTAATACCCAATCACAAGAACAGACAAACACCTCTTTAATATTGGGATAATGCAAAAAAAGAGAAGAACCAACGGCAATCATTTTCGCATCAGCACTGTCCTTACCACCTGGTACGTGGACGAGTTGATAACCACGTTCATAAAATTCAGCATCCTGTTTTCCCAGTGTCTGACTTCTCCAGTTAGCAAAAGCAATCTTAACTTGGAGAGGATAATTACAAAGACTGGCTAAAAATTTTTCTGTGTATATATCAAGCTTAAGATTTTCTATATCCAGAAGCAAAATAGCAATTCCCTCAGTAGATTGAACTGAGGGTTCTGTCTCAGCTAACTCTGTTATTGAAGGTAATATTGACTCTGTAATAGAGGTTTTAGCGTGTCCATTACTAGAAAATGAGACCTGTTCAATTTCAGTTGTGGGCAGATCTTGAGAAGGCGCAGACTCGGTGAACTGCCGCCCACAGTTTTTGCACAGGTAATTCTGCTTGTCATGGCGATGACCGTTTTTACGGTATGAAGTTGATTCACATCTGGGACATTTCATTGCGATCGCACTTGTAACCCTGTAGCTCTATAGTTGCCTCTCGACCCATAATAAAAGGTGGTGCTTAATAGTTCTTAATAAAAATGGCGAGAGACTTGCGGGGATTCCTCAAACTGCTGGAAGATCGGGGGCAATTGCGGCGCATTGACGCCCTTGTAGATCCAGATTTAGAAATTGCTGAGATTGCCAATCGGATGCTGCAACGGGGTGGCCCAGGGCTACTATTTGAAAACGTGAAAGGGTCGTCCTATCCGGTAGCGGTAAATTTAATGGGCACGCTGGAACGGATTTGCTGGGCAATGAATATGCAACAGCCACAGGAGTTGGAGGAACTAGGTAAGAAGCTGGCGATGCTGCAACAGCCAAAACCGCCGAAAAAGATTTCCCAGGCGGTGGAGTTTGGCAAGGTACTATTTGATGTACTAAAGGCGAAACCGGGGCGTGACTTTTTCCCCGCTTGCCAGCAAGTAACGATCGCCGGGGATGAACTAGATTTAAATAGTCTGCCGCTAATTCGCCCCTATCAGGGGGATGCTGGCAAGATTGTCACGCTGGGACTAGTAATTACAAAAGATTGCGAGACAGGCACCCCGAATGTGGGAGTGTATCGGCTACAACTGCAATCTCGTAATACGATGACCGTTCACTGGTTATCAGTGCGCGGTGGTGCAAGGCACTTGCGAAAGGCGGCGGAACAGGGGAAAAAGTTAGAAGTGGCGATCGCCCTTGGCGTAGATCCTTTAATCATCATGGCAGCTGCTACGCCCATTCCCGTAGATTTATCAGAATGGCTGTTTGCTGGACTTTATGGTGGTTCAGGAGTTCAGCTAGCCAAGTGCAAAACAGTGGATTTAGAAGTGCCAGCAGACTCAGAATTTGTCCTGGAAGGCACGATTACGCCAGGGGAAGTAATGCCAGATGGGCCATTTGGGGATCATATGGGTTATTACGGCGGCGTGGAAGATTCGCCAGTAATTCGCTTCCAGTGTATGACGCACCGCAAAGATCCCATGTATATGACCACATTTAGCGGGCGTCCCCCGAAAGAAGAGGCGATGATGGCGATCGCGCTTAACCGCATCTACACGCCCATTCTCCGGCAACAAGTCTCAGAAATTGTTGACTTTTTCTTGCCAATGGAAGCCCTAAGTTATAAAGCGGCGATTATTTCCATTGATAAAGCTTATCCCGGACAAGCGCGGCGTGCTGCTCTGGCTTTTTGGAGTGCATTGCCTCAGTTTACTTACACCAAGTTTGTAATTGTTGTGGATAAGGACATTAATATCCGCGATCCCCGTCAAGTGGTATGGGCAATTAGTTCCAAAGTAGACCCCGTGCGCGATGTTTTCATTCTGCCTAATACCCCCTTTGATAGTTTAGATTTTGCGAGTGAAAAGATTGGTTTAGGCGGGCGCATGGGAATTGATGCCACTACCAAGATTCCCCCAGAAACCGAACATGAATGGGGCGCACCGCTAGAATCCGATCCGGATGTGGCGGCGATGGTGGAACGTCGCTGGGCTGAGTATGGCTTAGCGGATTTAAACTTAGGAGAAGTTGACCCCAATTTATTTGGCTACGATATGTAGTTTTGTAGAGACGTTCCGGCGGAACGTCTCTACGAGTAGAAATCAAAAGAGGTTATAAGAGCGTATTTGGTATCAGGTTTTTTAAATCTTTTGCTGATCTAGCAATTTCTTATTTTGATATATTTTTTTAAGCTAAAAATATTTATTGTATAGCAGCCGCTATAAGGGTGCTATACAACCGACCTTACCCCCAAACTCTCATAAATGCTGCTATAACTGTATGTTTGCTAAAAGCTAACTGCTAATTGCTATAAAAATACCCAAGAGGATTAGTTAGCTAATCGGTGCTATACTAATTAGTAGAGAGCAAAATATTTAATATGTCGTTCCCCGCCTCTGCCTGTTGTTTCGTTGTTCTCAACCAACAACAGCAGCAACATACTTACCACCACAAACAGTGTGCTGATGATGCCTCGGTCAACCAAGGCAAAACTACGCAAAAAAGCTGCACTGTTGTTGAAAATGGTCGGGTCGTCGTTAAACCATTACAAACATCGCCCAGCCCGTAGAGACGCGCCATGGCGCGTCTCTACAAGGGTTCTTAACAGCACTGGATAACCTCCTCTACTCTAGAGGTTTAACATTATGGAAGTGGGTGTAGTCGATGTAACGATGCCCATCTGCTGTGTTGGAAAAGATATCCACAAAGCGTCTGTTCCAGACGATATCCAGAGGAGAATACGAGTGACGGGCGTGGATCGTCTGTACAACAGTCTCATCAATTCCGCTCAGTGATATCACGAGCGTGGCTTGCATTCGGCTCAAAGAATCTGCTGTCTCCCCATAAAGAGGACTTCTCTCATCAATGGGATGCATGACCGTCCAGGTCAACGTGAAGCTTGGTGTCTGGCTACGCAGCAGGTTGAGATCGTAGAACCGACGCATCCTTTGCCCTTCGGCGCTGACTTCATCACGCATCAGATACACTCGCATCTGTGCTTCCAGGATCTGATTGCGGCGCTGGTTGGCTGTGCGAAACATCAAGGTGGGTACGCCATCATAGGGAGCAATCACCGCTACACGGCTGAAGATCACGCGCGCTGTAGGTCGGGTGAACCGCGCGAACGCTAGCCCAGCGTTCATGGAAATTGCTAGCAGCCCTATCAGCGCTTCTAGAGTAACAACTACATTGGCGTAGGTTGTGCGCGGATACATCGCCCCATAGCCAATAGACGCTAAGGTTTGAACGCTGAAGAAGAAGGCGTCAGCAAAGGAGCCGTGGTGAGCGTTGGCGATACAATCCCCTCCCGCTAGGTATGCCAAGGCAAACAGGGTGTTGATAGCCACATACGCGAAACCCGTCAATGCCAAGAATCCAGGCCAAGGAATCGTCAGCAGCAAATGGTAAGGATCGCGCCAGTAGGAATACCAGGCACCTATACCCATAATGTGGAATCGTCCATCTCGGATCAAAATGCGAACCGACGAGAGTGGACGATGCGGTTTTCTCTTTGAGGGTGCCTTCTGTCGAAATCTCACTGAGAGGAATAGGAAGAAGTGCGTGCGATCAATATAACAGGTTTGCGTGAAGGTACCTGTGCTCATCTATACAGAGTCAGATGTGGCTTGGGCTGATGCACTATGGCGATCGCCCTTGGCGTGTGCGGAGCACGTATCGCGTAGCGTGTTGCTCTCGCAACGTATCGCACCTCAACATCCCCGCACCAAAACCGCCTCTACTGGATCTCTACTTGGTATTGATAAACCAGCGGCGTAGCTTCAAAGGCGTAAGCAGCCAAAACACGCTCCGCTTCCTCGTCAAATAAGCTGCCGTCGTTACGATTCCAAGCCATTAGCGCTCCCAAGAGCTTGCCTTCGTGATAAAGGGGTACGGCTAAGGCAGTATCAATCCCCAACGCTTTAGCGTGATCCTGCCGGACTCGGTGATCGCCCTCAGTACGACAGACTAACACTGGTTGGTTGCTCTGAAATGCTGTGCCACACAACCCAGAAGTAGCAGCTGCACCCTTTTTGTTCAACACCCACTCAGCGTGCTTGCCTGCTGCCGCCGCATAGTGGACTATTTCTCCCTCGGACTCCGCTAGCGCCACAACTGCTGTTTCAGCATTAACGATTTCCTTAACGCGAAGAGCAATGTCGTCCAATATCTGGCTATTGTGACTCATTGTTGAAATCTGCTCCATAAAACTGATATAGCACTTGAAGTAAAGGTGAGGACCTAAAAAAGGGGGCTAGGGGGGATCAAGGTTTTAGGCTTTTGGTGTATAAGTCCTATTGATCATGATTCCCTTAATAAGGCGGATTGAATAGATCTCTTAGAGAGCCAGAATAAACTGGCTCTCTAAACTGAACGGATGGGAATTACATTCTTAGTTAGCAACAGGCCTTAACGTGAAATTAATTCAGCCCGTCTGAGTCTGTGGTTGCGCTTTTGTTTATATTTTGACAGCGGAGCAGCCATCAGTAAAACCTTCTCCAGCAACCAGGGTGCAATGCGGTTGCACCACACTGCTAAATGACTTTGCCATCCCACCAATATTTCCGACGATCCCCTATTTACTCCGGCAACGAGTGCCTCAGCTACTTTCTGGGGAGTCATCGGCACCACCCATCGAAACCAATCTAACTCTCGCACCATGTCAGTATCTGTCAAAGATGGCAGCAAAGCTATCACCTTAATGTTGTGTGCAGCTAGTTCCCCGCGCAAAGCTTGGCTAAACCCCAAAATCGCAAACTTTGTCGCGGAATAGGTTGCCATCGTGGGTGCTGCAATCTTGCCCATCAAGCTAGAAACGTTAACAATTGTCCCTGAGTGTTCTGCTGCCATGCGTCGGGCAACTAAACGAGTCATGGCGTACATTCCCAGTAAATTAATCGCGATCTCTTTCTGCACATCCGGCAGTTGAGACTTTAAGAAGGGCGCTTGGTGCGTAACTCCAGCACAGTTTACTAGTAGATGAATTGGTCCTTGATCTCGCCAAGCTTGGGCGATCGCAATATTCACCTCTACCAACTGAGTTAGATCCAAAGCCAATATTACCGCTTCTACGCCCAGCGCCTCAATTTCAGCGGCAACTTCAGCTAAACGCTGGCGATCGCGCGCCACCAGCAATAGGCGTTTTGCTCCTTGTTTTGCTAATTCGATAGCGATCGCCCGTCCAATTCCACGGGAAGCTCCGGTAATTAGAGCCGTTTTTCCTTGAATGTTCATAAACTTTAACCTCCAGTAGCGAGTTTCTATCGCGCTGTTAGTCAGTGGCGAGCTGAAAGATTTCGCCGCAATATCGTACTCACACGCAGTCAAACAAACAGTGACTCGTGAGTGGGGTATGAGTTGGACTTAAACCTTTAAGGGCAAGACATTTCTGATGAAATATTGCAGGGACCTCATGCTTATAGACAAAGCCGAGAAATGTCTTTCAGTAACGCTTCAGCTTGTGGGTGAGTTGGACTGTCAACGGCTACTCTTGAAAGCACATGAGTAACACCGATGAAGTAGTCCTCAGCTCAAACGAGAAACAATAATATTTCTCAGCCGTCAATCAGGAAGGTTGGTGTAGAGTCGTCAGAGAAATATCTTGCAGGCAATTTACCGAATTAGTGAATCGGTGAACAGCCAAGGTTGATGTAGAGCATGGGTGGTAAGTCTCCTAAATACGAGCATCTACCAAAAGCAACGCTTTAAGCACACCCTAACAACTAAATCAATAAACTGCAACAATTTTTAATAAATTTTACTTAACAATTCTTTACAAAGCGGCTAATTCCTTGTGCTGTAAAAGTTATAGCTGCTCAAGGAGAATGCGATCCTACACCCCAGCCACGAGCCGGCAGGGCGGGTATAGTATGTATCTCACCCCAGTATTGGGATTGTTGAGAGGGAAATGCTAATAGCCCAATAATTTAGTAGCAATCAATTACAATCCCAGAGCGCACAATGGTATCAATTGTGTCAGTTGGGAGAAAGCTGCTCTTACCATCTATCTGATTCGTCTTCATCTAATAGCTCAAGCAATTTCCCCACAGCTAAAAAACTCTGCCCAAAAGCAATTGCTTTGAAGGAATGCTGTTTCACTTCCCGGAGAGAGCGGCGCAGGAAGTTGTCAACCGGAAGCTTTCTGACTGAATCAACCACAACTAAGAAGCTGGTCATTTCACAAACTACTGTAAACCAGTAGGAATACCGTTCTTTTATATTAAGGTAAATTATTGGGAAAGGCAAGAAGCTTTGAGCTGGTCAAAGCCTTATACCCTATGAGAAGGAATTGTGAACTACAAATTAGTTACCTAATAAAAAGCGATCGCCCTTCCCTAAAGAAAAGCGATCGCATCTACCTAAACTGAATCAGTGATTACACCAGAGCCATTTGTCTTAGCTGTATATTTTCGGGAATTTTACCCGTCAGCAGCCACTGATCTAACTCCGCTGGTGCTGTAGCCTTGTTAAGCTGTTCGTGCAGTTGCGAGCCTTCCAGAACTTCTTGTTGCAACAATGTTTGTGCTGTCTCTTGCAGCAAGTCTTGGTTCTGTTCTAAGATTGCCAAAGCAATGTGATGCGCCCTATCGATAGTTTCCTTAACCTCCTCGTCAATCTCTTCGGCTACTTTGGGGCTAATGGGGCGACGTGGGTTGCTATAACCCTCCAGGAACTGTTGCTGACTCTTCTCAAATGCAACTGGACCGAGTTTATCGCTCATGCCGTAGAGAGTAACAGCACGTTCAGCCAAGTCTGTGGCTTTCTGGATGTCGTCACTTGCGCCAGTGGATGCCTTACCGAAGATTATCTCTTCAGCAGAGCGCCCACCTAAAAGAGTGGCAATCCGACCCCGAATTTCGTCTTCTACCATCAAAAAGCGGTCTTCCTCCGGCATCTGGAGTGTGTAGCCTAAAGCACCCACACCACGAGGCACGATGGAAATTTTCTGTACCTTACCCGCTCCTGGCATTAAAGCAGCGATAATGGCATGACCGACTTCGTGATAAGCAACAGTCTTTTTCTCAACTTCATTCAAGACGCGCGATCGCTTCTCTAAACCAGCAATCAGCCGCTCAATTGCTTCATTAAAGTCTGCCATCAATACCGAGTCGCGGTTCTGACGTGCCGCAAGCAGCGCCGCCTCATTCACGAGGTTGGCTAAATCGGCACCAGCAAACCCTGGAGTGCGGCCAGCAATGACAGCCAACTCGACATCATTACCCAGCTTCACATTCCTGGCATGAACATTCAGAATCGCTTCTCGACCAATCTTATCCGGACGGTCTATAAGGACTTGCCGATCGAAGCGACCTGGACGACGCAAAGCGGGGTCTAGGACTTCTGGACGGTTAGTGGCGGCGACGATAATAACGCCCGTGTTGCCATCAAAGCCATCCATCTCTGTAAGCAACTGATTGAGGGTTTGTTCCCGCTCATCGTTGCCACCTACAAAGCCACCAGCACCGCCTCTAGATTTACCAAGAGCGTCTAACTCGTCAATGAAGACTATACAGGGAGCCTGTTTCTTAGCTTGTTCAAATAAATCCCGGACTCGTGCAGCACCCACGCCGACGAATAATTCAATAAACTCGGAACCAGAGATGCTGAAGAAGGGAACACCTGCTTCACCTGCGATCGCCTTTGCCAGCAGAGTTTTCCCAGTTCCCGGCGGTCCTATTAGCAGCACGCCTTTGGGAATTTTCGCTCCTAGTCGAGTATACTTACTGGCATTTTTCAGGAAATCTACAATTTCTAGCAGTTCCATCTTGCCTTCATCGACACCAGCAACATCACTAAACTTAACGCCTGTGGTGCCTTCTGAGTAAATCCGAGCCTTACTTTTACCCACTGTCAGCGCCGCACCCCCAGCGCCGCCACCTCTGTTCATTAGCCAGCCCCAAATGCCAAAGAAAATCAGGGGTGGTACAACCCAGCTTAGTAGCGTTCCGATCCAGCCATTATTATTAGGCGCAGGTGCAGCAAATTCTACGTTATGCTCGCGCAGAATCTTGGGCAAATCCAGATCGAGTGCTACAGGCGTGGTGACAAATACCCGTTCTGGGACGGTTTGATCCCCAGCTACATCCGGTTTAACTGCATACTCAATCTGCTCAGAGCCAACAATGGCTTTTGTTACTTTACCTGTTTCTACCTGATTGATAAAGTCACTATAGGGAACCTGCGGATTACGGGGACCAAAACTGGGGAGGATAAAATTTAGCAGTAGAAGTACTGTAAACAGAATCAGTAAACTGCCGCCAAACTGCCTGGCCTTGGGCGTTTTAATAGGGCTCTTGTTATTTTTGTCAACAGGCATTGTGGATATTTCCTTATTACAGATTTAAGATTTGTAACACTAAGGTTATTGTATGGAATTGTATGCATTGGTGTTGGTTCGGTATATCCCCCTACTTTTATTCGCATTGCCCTACAGCTGCGTGATGCAACTTCGCGGTGAATCTGTGATATGAGCTTTCAGACTGGATTTATTTTCAAAGTACTAATTGTCTCAGCTGGGCTTTCTGCTTTAATTAAGTACGGTGGCCCCACGTTATCCATTCCTGCGACACCGGCAAACGTGCTGATTGCCGTGTTTATGCCTACTTTCGTCGTAGCGATCGCGCTCTTGTGGCGGGCATATCTTCAGGGAGAGGTAAAATAAATCTGCTACTGCCGCATCTATACCACCGAAAATCTAGGCGAAAAAGCCAAGATCGGTTAATCTAGCTGCAATGAACAGGAATTGCAGCCAGCGATCAATACTGCAATCCCATACAGCCAGAACAGCCGGGAGTTCTCATCGTGAATCTAGGTCAGTGGATCGGCTTAATTGCCTTAGTCCTTTCCCTATACATACTGTGGCAAATTAGGCAGGTGTTGCTGCTAGTTTTTGTCGCTGTCGTGTTAGCGACTGTTTTGAATCGCCTGGCTAGGTGGTTGCAACAGTGGGGTCTGAAGCGGCCAGCAGCTGTCCTACTTTCGGTTAGTATGTTGCTAGCCCTGCTTGTGGGGTTTTTCGTGCTGGTTGTGCCAGCTTTTGCGACTGAGTTTCAAGAACTGACAACTCTGTTGCCTCAAGGATTTAGCCGTCTCAATATTTGGCTTGAAGAGCTTAGAACCCGCCTTCCTAGCCAGTTCACTGCTTCTATACCTGATGTTGAGAGCCTGACTCAACAAGTACAGCCCTTAATCAGTGGGCTACTGAGCAGATCGGTTGCCTTTTTCTCTAGTTCGCTGGGAGTGCTGATCAATATTTTGCTCGTACTGGTGTTGACGCTAATGTTCCTAGCAAATCCCCAACCCTACCGACGAGTATTTATCAAGCTATTTCCATCATTCTATAGACGACGGGCAGATGGAATTTTAACTCAGTGCGAGCAAGCACTAGGAAAATGGATTATCGGCGCTCTGATCAGCATGAGCGTAATTGCTATATTGAGTTGGATTGGTTTGTCGATTTTAGGAGTACGGCTGGCGTTTGCTAACGGTGTTATAGCAGGATTGCTGAACTTTATTCCCAATATTGGTCCTACTTTAAGTGTGGTGCTGCCAATATCAGTCGCTCTTTTAGATGCTCCCTGGAAAGCTGGTGCTGTATTGATTATCTACATCGTCATTCAGCAGTTTGAAAGTAATTTTCTAACACCTTTGGTCATGGCGCAACAAGTATCACTGCTGCCAGCGATAACTTTATTAGCGCAGGTTTTTTTCACCACAGCTTTTGGCTCTTTAGGATTGGTAATGTCTTTACCCCTAACCGTTGTGTCTCAGGTGTGGATAAAAGAAGTATTGGTCAAAGATGTTTTGGATCAGTGGAATAGCAAGCATACCAGCGATAGAGAGTTAGTTGTTGTTTCTGACTATCGTGAAGTTGCTGAATCTTCAGAATTAACTCAGACTCAGCGGACAGAGGTCAAAGCGGCTGATGAAAAGCCGAGCGTTGATGATAAGACGACATAAATTTTGAGTTTTGAGTTTTGAGTTTTGAGTTTTGAGCTAAGAATGAATAGCTCTTGTGTTTATCTGTGTTCTAAAAAAACAAGATAAATATTTTGGCAATAAGTCTAAGTATGCCCACATACTTAGACTTAACTATGGGGGCTGCTAGTGGTTAGTATGGTAATGTTTTTCCACTAACTATAGCTGTAGCCAGTTTAGTTAGGACATAGACTATAAGTATCCTTAACGTTAACGTTTCCGCTCCCCGCACGATGGCTAAACCCTACAGTGATGACTTCCGGCAAAAGGTGATGCAAGCGATTGAA
>JAHHGU010000026.1 GCA_019359765.1 Aphanothece sp. CMT-3BRIN-NPC111 | reverse complement strand
TGCTGCATATCTGCCTGGTGCAATTTCTGGAACAGGTCTACACAAGGCTGAGATCCTACTTCCTGGGCATCTTTGATGTAAATTTCATATGCCTTAAGCGCTTCAGCTTTATTTTGCAATACTGTCAGCAAATCGTACTCAAGATTGCTGATAACTTGTGAATTTCCACTGTCCGCCATAACTTTATCCTCCACTAGGTTCCTCAACAACCTTGGCTCAAATTAAGAGGTTAATTCATCTGCCTAAAAGGGTATCGAAATACTAGAGGTTTGATAGCGTATTTTGTAATAATTAATACTTAACAACAAGCTACTAACGTTGACACTGTGGGCAAAAGTGGGCAGATCGCCCTGCTAATTTAAGACGCTGAATTGGTGTGCTACATACGCGGCAAGGTTCTCCAGCGCGGTTATAAACCCAAGCTATCCCGCCATAGTTACCATTTACGCCCTGCACATTCAGAAAGTTACTAAAGGTGGTTCCACCAGCGTCGATAGCAGCTTGCAAAACCTGAATAATAGCTGCCCGCATACGCCCAATCTGCTCTAAGTTCAGGTCAGTACACGGAGTTGTCGGTAGGATGCCTGCGACAAACAAAACTTCATCAGCGTAGATATTACCCAATCCAGCAACAAGCGCCTGATCCAGGAGGCTAGTTTTAATGGCACGGCGACGATTTTGCAGTTGCCCAGCTAGGTACTCAAGGCTAAATTGCTCTGAAAAAGGGTCTGGGCCAAGTCTTTTTAGTCCTGTGATCGCGGTTGACGGTGACATTGTTGGTGGTACCCACCACATCTGGCCGAACGTGCGTTGATCTACGAAGCGCAACTCGTCACCGTTTTTAAAGAACAGTCGCACTCGCGTGTGCTTCTGTAATGTTTCCTGTGGATTAATGTTCTCCCTCTCTGCAACGGCTAAGCTGGAGTCCCTGATTGGGGTGGAAACAAGCCACAGAAGCTGACCCGTCATCCGCAGGTGTACACCTAGCCAACCGGCGGGTGGCGCTGTTTGAGGCGATGTATGAGTTGGTTCTACCAGCTTGGCGAGTAAATATTTGCCGTGCCGATACCAGTGGGCGATCGCTGTCCCTTGTATCCCAGCCAAAAAATCTTCAACAGAAAGAGGGTGGGCGATCGCACGTGGTAGCAATACATCCCCACCCCGAATTTCCTCACCTAGGGTCAATTTATTTAGACCCCGGCGAACTGTTTCAACTTCAGGCAGTTCCGGCACAACTTAACGAGAGTCGGTTCCTTGGTTTGGTGCGCCTTGTACACGCTCCTTAGCCTCTCCAGACTCTGGTGCTGCACTCGCTTTCCCACTCGGTTTCGGGCTACCCTGACCTGTCGTGCGGGCACGCTCATCAATGGGGGTTTGGTTTTGACCAGAAGTTGCCGCCGTTGCTTTCGTCTTTGCCTTGGGCGCTTCAATCTCTTTCACTTCATCCGCAGCAAAGTTGTTGGTATTGACGCCTGCGTAGTTAACGCTATTGAAGCGTACAATCACCGGGTAGGCGATGCCGCTCTGGTCGATAGAGGCGACTGTTCCCGTATCCTGAAACCAGAAGGATTCTTTCCTAAGAATTTGTACTTTTGAACCACGTTGTACCATAAGTGTTTTTTCCTTGACGTTATTTAGCTTCAGGTTACTACTCGATCTGGACTCTCTGAGCCGTCCAATCTTTAAGTTTTATTGCAGATCCTGCCACAGCACCCGGACGAAATACGCTGAACGCCCCCAAATATCAGGCTTTACAGTAATATCTTCAATGGCTAGGTTGAAGGGAATCGAGGTTGTCAGGTAGCGCTGGGCAAGGCTACCTAAGTCGGGCGTTAAATGGGTGGCAGCAGTAGCAGCCAAGCCCAAACCGAAGATTTGTTCAATGGGACTGCGAGGCAAGATTAGATAGGTACTCAATACCAATCCAGCTGTCAAGAGTATCCCGACTGATAAATTCGTGCCGCAGCGGGGATGTACCGCCAGATGCCATTCTCCATTCGTGAGGCGCTGGAGAGCAATGCGAACTGCACGCTGTAATTGGGCAGCGTTCACCTGACCATATAGGTAGAATCCCTGGTCAGTAGAAAGACCGCCTAGCTGCTCGTTGTCTAGCTGGGGGGCAGTTGGAGAACGACTGTAACCAAGAAAGTTAGCGGCGTCGCTGAGAACCCAAACTGTTGCGTGTTCCAAAGCGTGAACCTGACGCAGCATGAGGATTTCCTGCAACCCTGGAATAAAGCTCAGTTGCTTGAGTAAGTCAGCATCCTGGTGCGGCGCGGGGGCAGTAAAATCAAAGTTCCAGAAGTTGCCAGTCTGTGAGGAAGCAGAAGCAGTCGTCATGGCGGCACCACTCCTCCAAGCAGAGTGATAAACACAGATTCCTTCAACTCTAGCGTTTACTTTGGCAATTTGTAGATATAGCTTTTAGCAATTAACTTTTAGCAAACTCGCAAGATTGGCAGTTATAGCGACTCATAGCGTGCATAGGGCCTCGTGTCGGTTGTCCTAAATATTATGGCGACGGCTATAGAAATAAACCCCCCAAAATCTGCTTCAGAAAAGCTTTGAGAGGTTTTGGAAATTTATATTGAACTATTTGGATGCTGCTTCCTCAGCCTCGCGTACCGATCGCGTTACAGCTGCACCAGCGCGATCGCTCATCAGTCGTTGCTGGTCATACCCTAGCAAGAGTTCCCACGCATCAGCAGGGTATTGCGTCACGAGTGGCAGGGCAGCATCATCCAACATCCAGCGACCGTGTAGTTCGTCGACCTTAATGTGCAAGTTCCAATAAGCCATTCCCGCCGGTGATAGGCCTAGTCGCTCGCCTGCTGCTTGGTAGTTACGAAAAGCCGCAGGTACGGAAAGCTCTCCGTAGAGTAGTCCGCCGATGTAGCGTAGAAAAAAGCGCTTACGCTCGGTGAGTAGGAAGCTATGGTTAATGACTGCCAGCAGTTCCCAAGGCACTAAATCAAAGTATGCCTCTGGTTCAGTCTGCATTCCCAACTCGACAAGCATGGTCGTGAAATAAGAAGAGTGTTTGCGACCAAGACGACCACCCCCGTATTCCTCCAGCAATAACCGCGTCAGCACTGCATGCACTTCGTTACTGACACCCCCTAAAGTACGGGAAAGCTGGCTTGCTTCTACTAACCCATCAAGTGAGGCGATCGCCATTAAGCGGCGGTAACCTGCCTCAGTCACTTGATCCCGAATAAACAAACCATCATCTGAGATAGGGGGATCGACATCAACTGCTACTCTGTCAATCAACCCCTGCCTAACATCCGCTGTTTGAAGCGCTGCCACATCAACTTGTGCCAGTTCCCATTCTTGCCAAGCTGACTCAATTTGGTCACGTATAATTCTCAAGTAGGCTGAGCGCTCGTTGGTGTAGCGTCGCAGATCGTCGTACCAAAATAGCTTTAGCCGATTGATACGATAAAGCACGCGCTGTAAAAAGCGGTGTGCCGTATCATCATTAATATCCACTGCGAAAGCTTTCAATATGGCTTCGCTTACCGCCTTCTCAAAGTAGCTTGCCAGCTCAGGCTGTGCAGTGACTTTCTTGTCTAAATCTTCCAATTCGAGCAGTTGTATAAATTGCTGCTCAGCTTCATAGTAGTTTGTAAGTGTTAGTTGATTTTCTAGTGTAATCATTGCCTCAGAATCATTGTTTTGGGATCTAACTATGTTGCTCTGCATGTAAGTTGGGTAATTTGATAAATTGGTTTATGGCTAAATTGCAATTCACCCCAAAAATTTTATTTCAAAGCTTTTATTCAAGATAAAGGCTTTTGCTTAACTCAACTTCCATCTGAAGAATGTAATTAGGAATTAAATTCATCTACCTGAAGAATGATCCTGGCATTAAGTTAATCTGTTACTATTTTTACAAAAAAATCCGGTAGCCCTTACCTGTACTAAGGGGTAGTAGCGATCGCTCATCCATTAGGTTCGTCCACTGCCAATCTTTAGAGGCACGTTGTCAGCCCATAAATTCGATTTTTTTGTATTTGCTATGCAAGGTATTGAAGATAATTTTTATGTGAATCAGCCTACTAACTAGGGGAAATATAATTTAAACTACTTATTTTTTGAAGTCGGGGAATTTATTTTGGATTGCTGCATTTCATCCACCATCTGTTTACTATCCCGTAGATAAGTATTAAGCAGTAAAATTGAAAAAGTACCGATTGCTAAACTCAGTAAATTTTCGGTAAAAGTATTGTCTAGATTGTTTAACACAGCAGAGATGTCTATACCAATAAAGATAATTGCAACTTTGAGAGAGCGGTTAAAAGCTCGCATCTCTCGTTATGTCCTTGTGCTGTAGTGACTGGTTTAGCAGATCTGCGATCACACTTGCATTACCATGTTTGGCAAGCTCCCGAAGATGAGGCTAAGTTAAGAGCAGCATACGTGAGGGAATTAGAGTATTCTCTTGTAGAAGATAGAGTACAGGCGTGGCGAGGGTAATGCAATTAATACGTAGCAGTAGCTTATTTAGGAGAAGCGCTAATAGTAACCAAACCTAGCGTAAACAGCACCGTTGCTGCACCAGAGAAAAGCATCTCAATCCTGCGGGCATGAAGGCGCGGGTGCGGACAAAACGAATCACAAAGACAACAAGGAGAACCAACGCCACCAGATTTGCCAGCCCTAGCCCTGTCAGAGGAGTCTTCCCACAAATTAACCAAGCTGCAAGCAGTGCTATCCCGCTTGCCAAAACCATCAGCAGCGACACTTGGCTTTTTGCTTTGACGTAACCGACAACTCCGCCCAGCACAACAACGGAACCATAGATTAGAATGAACCAGGAAGCAATTTGAAATAAATTGTTCATTTTACGGGAATTACCGCCGTAGCAAGGTAATTTCAAAGCTAAAATTTTAGGAGGTTAAGCTTTATGACCACGCACGATTTGTTGATGTTAGTGTCGCTACTCACTCCTGGTCTTTTACTTTCATTTTTCATTATGCTCGCCTTCGCTGCTGGCGGCTAGTGAGTTCTATGTAAGGTTGAAGTGGGCGATTTTAATCTTCTAAATCGCTTAACTCACATCAAAGTGCTGGCAACCTCCATACAGAATCAATGACGACCGCTAGTCGCCTGTTGCCGCAGCTATAGTTTTTTATTATGTATTGAGTTTGGTCGCGATAGGCATTACGACTATATTTACTGGTCGATTCGCGAGGATGAATCTGATTTTTCACCACTAGCGGGTTCGCGATGCAGGGAAAGCGAACCAGTAAACTTTTCCTCCAGCTCCATGCGTTGTTCCATCTGGCGCAAGAAATAGCCAGTCATCATGGCTGAGGCGAGCATACCCGCTAAATTGTCCCGATCTGTCGTAATTTGCACGTTAAAATTTTCTGATGGCAGCATTCCCACCAGTCCTTGCACGTTATGGGAAATGATTTGTTTAATTTGAGGGCTGGCAGATTTAGCGACCCGCTCTAAAACCTCAGGTGGTTGATGTTGAAGATATTTTAAAAGTTGGTTGAATTGTGCTTCTTCAGTGTGTGAATGGGGAAAGTCAGGGTTAAATGCCATTTGGACTCTGGGGATTGACTTGCTTAGTTTCTACTCTAAACGATCGTGACCAGAGGTGACTTACACCCTTTGGTCTAAGTGATAATTATTTTAAGCTTATCCTGAGCAGTTTAGGAGTTTTGCTCCAGCGGTGGCAGAAGTTGATCCAATTCAAATCTTTGGTGAAATTTGTCTGTAACTTGTAACCAGTAGGATCTAGCACCGACTTGCCTACGTTTACGGATAAAACCCAACTCTACAAGTTCCTGGACGTGCTGATAGGCACCGCTACCGCGCAGATCGATCAAGTCGGTTTGAGCTAGCGGACCTTTGAGGGCGATCGCAGCTAAGGTTCTTAGCGCGCCAGTGCCCAACTCTGCTGGAATCATTGTCTGAATCAAGTTTTGAAAAGATACTCTTAGTTGCAAGCTATAGCCAGCCGGGGTTTCGACTACTTCTAAGGCACTATCCCGGTGGGCATAGTCTGCCATAAGCTCAATCAGGGCAACTTCTGCATCTTCGCGATCGCACCCTGCATACTCGGCAATCGCCGCCAGGTCGAGGGGTTGCCCCTTTAAGTAGAGAATTGCTTCAATTTTGGTTGCTAGACGAGGCATTTAAAGGCTATATCCGAACATTTGCCAGAATAGGAAATGAAAAGTTGAATAAGGCTCAACTCGTAGTCATATTATCAAGTTCTAGCCCTACCGATGACGTAGCAACTAGACATTGCTCAACTACTGAACGACTCCGCCATTTTGCTTTACGCACAAGGGGGACAAAAAAGAGGCGACGGTTCTTAGCCCGTGTTTCAATGGGGGGCAAAATTTCTGCCGCCCGTTAGTAAAGACGTTCCGGCAAAACGTCTCTACAATAGTTGGAAGAAAATAACTTAAAAATTCAGTAAAATTGCTGCAAATACCGAAAACTTATAATTTGCAGCTATCTATTCTCTTTAACCTTCTACTTGTTAGAAGGAGGGATAAAAGCACTAGTTTTAAGGGTGAAAGTTAAGCATATTAATTAAAGCCATGCCCAACAAAGCCACAACAACAAAAAAAACGGGAATTTCTTTAGGTAGCAACGACTTGGAAGTGAATTTGTAATAATGGGTGCCGAATTGTAATGCCTAGGTGTATACCGGATAGTACTTACTAAAACGCGCCATCGCCGCCTGTTTAGAATCATTTCCGGAGCAAGATTATGCTGTGTTTCAGCGAGGGTTTCAAGCGTCTAAAGCAAGGTTATGAGTTTCTTCCATTTCCTGCAAAGATTGCCAACCAGCTTGCCACTGGGAGCGGTCTTTTAGCAATCGGGCGTTTATCCAAAAACGTACATTAGAATCGCAGGACGCAACCATTTCCGCAAATACCCACTTGCCTTCATTTTTGCGTGTAATTACCTGAAAGTGCCTCCAGCCCCACATTTTCTGATGAGATGTCCATTTTGAACCCAGTAAATAGGGAAATTTCTGCTTTTTCGGCATAAGTTTTTTAGGTTAGGTTTTATTATAATGCTACCTCTATAAAGCCCTAAAAAATAGTTTCCAGCCCTAGCTATAAGGGAAAGCGTGTGAGATTGTTAATCAATTAGATAGTTTTTGAGGGAAAATACCCGGCACTGTAGCCCCTCTTTATCCACACATAGTGCGAACTGATCAACGTTTTCCGACCAGATCCAGCGAATCTCATTACCAATTTTTTGCCGCTTCTGGATCAAGCGTTTTTGCACTGCTTGATTCGGGCAAAGAATCTGTAATGTTAGGGTATTTTGTTCATTGACCTCTCGAAATAGGCAGTCGCGCAAAATGGCACGGATGCTGCTGTCAAACTCATTGTGGAATTGACGCAGCCGCTCACCAAAGTTTTGGTTCCGGCGGTGTCCTGGCACAAGAAAATCATCTTCTTCAGGATTCAGGGGATACATATCCAATTATTTTTTGCTTGTGTGCAGAGGTGCATGAAGGCGTTTATATTACGGGTTAGTCTTTATACCTAATTTAACAGTGTACGCCGCATATAAACTCTTACTTTCCCCCTAAAGCATTAGCTATTTACTCCGCTTTCGACGCGCCAAGAGGCGTGCAGCTAGTACGCCGCCCAGAAAGCCAAACAAATGTCCCTCCCAGGATATTCCGGGTTGGGATGGTAAAACACCCCAAATAACGCCCCCATAAAGGAAGCCGACTATTAACGATAACAAAATTGATACTACGCTGCGCTCAAAGTAGCCACGTAGAAGCAGAAAACCTAGATACCCAAATATAACGCCACTGGCACCAATGTGAATCGTGTTTGGTGCGCCAAAGAGCCATACACCAAAACCACTAATGAATATTGTCACAGCTGTGACAACAAAAAAGTCCCTGGTTTCTCGCAACATGATCAACCAACCTAGGGTGAGGAAAGGTATAGTGTTGGCGATTAGGTGACCAAAATCTCTATGCAGAAAGGGCGCAAACAATATGCCGCGCAGCCCAATGATACTGCGGGGGCGGATACCATAGGCGTTGAGCCTCCCTCCCCAGAGCAGATCTACAATCTCTAATATCCAGATAATGACGATGAATCCGCCTAAAATAATGGCTTGAGTTTTCAATTCACTGGCGATCGCGTTTGCTTTATCTCGGCTCATTGTTCTGTCTCTGGTGTAACCCATATTTGTCTGTTTCCAGAGTAGCAACTTCAGCTAGAGTAGTTTCTCACCCCGGGTGGGTGTAACGTAACTGCGGGGAAATCCTTTTCTGCTCAAGGCATTGCCTACTTAGGGCGGGGCATAATAACAAAAGTTACCCACCAGCTAAAAAATGTATAGCAGTTGCCATAAGGGTGCTTGACAATCAACCTCACCCCCATGCACCTAGAACTACTGCTATAACTGTATGTTTGCTAAAAGCTAACTGAAGGATTGCTATAACAGAGCAGAGGAGATGAGGAATATTAATTTTTCCTCTGTCCCTAGAGTTTCTCTGGTTAGGAGTTGCGAGTTATCTCTGCCAAGCTGGTCAAGGGTAGTTTCTATAATTATTTAAAATCCCATTGCAAAGTGTGCAAATAATTATAGCTACCACCATGAGCAAATCTATATTCAACTGCCAAATCGGTATGATTGGTAAGATCTAAAGAAAAAGCAGCTACTTGACCTCCGGAAACTTCAATAGTTTGAGCCAACGCCCCATCTAAATAGAAAGAAACCTGAGCCTGAGGAAGTGTCGAAGTATCCGCAATAGCAAAAGTCCCATCCAAAGATCTTAAATTAGTATTTTCGAGATTACATGTAAAGGTATGGTAAAAATTGGGAGAAGCTTTGAGGCTCCAAATAGCCCGTTCAAATTTCCTACCTATAGATATATTTTCTTCAAAAAAAACCGGGTTATTCCCGAAAACTTTTATACAGCTTATGGGAACAGCTGTAGTAACAGTTGTATTAACTGGAGTCTGAGCCAGCAAATTAGTAAAGCCTAAGGGATTCAACCCAACGAGGGTGCTTAGAAAAAAATTCAACATATCTTACCTCTTTTTGATTTACTAATATTGAAACAAGTGTTAACCACTCTATAAGCCCTAAAAGCTGATAGCCCTATGGCGTAGGTGGCTGTTCTCGTAAAGGTGGCTGCTGAGAGGGTAGCTCCAGCGATCGCCCTGGCACATGTGCTAGTAGACTTGAGACAAAGGTATAGCCTAAATAAGCTGGTACAACCAGGGTCAAAACAGCCGCGATCGCGCCCAGCAACTTCAAAGACATCCACGACGTACCGTAGTAGCATCGATAGGGATCGAATTCCAGAAACTCTGGATTAATGACATCACGCAAAGCTACAGGCCGCTTGAAGCGCACCCGTCGGTCATCAAGTTTTTCTAGCAACATCCAACCAGCTTCTGCCTCTTCTTCACACAACTGTTGAAAAATTGCTGGGTCGCGGAACAAATTACCTTTTGCCCGCACAATCTTAAATTCACAGCCGGACAAACGTGGGTCTGTAGACAACTGTATAGCGGGAGCATTTTGTATTTGCGGCTCTGCTGTACAGATGTCCTCCGTCGGTTCAAAGCTGGTCAAGATCTCTTCCTCCTCCTCTTCGTTTTGCTGACCAATAATGACATGCAGCCATTGTAGCCCTCTATTCCCTAGCACTTCCTGTAGATTGAGACTGCCGACTAATAGCCTGCCAAATACTATTGTGAGCATGTTTTTAGTGTGATCTTAAAGTTCAAGTCGTTGACGGCTCGATTGGAAATTAAAGTTCACGGCTTAGCTTCCAAGCTTCTCTACTTCCTCAATAGATATTCTTTGGATGGCAAAGCAGTATTCAGATGATTGACGGTGGTAGGGATGGCAAATAACCTTCCACCAGACAATCTGAACCCACAGACCGCCAGGTGACTCGTTCTAGGGCTAGTGCATCTGTCATAGTAGCCAACCCCAAATCTCCCACAGGTGAGGGGGCTAACCTGCCACCAACAATTTTGGGAGCAATAAAGGCAAGAACTTTTTGCACCGCTCCTTCTGCGATCGCTCTTGCAGCTAATGTACCGCCACATTCCCAGAGTACCGAGAGTAAGCCTCGGTCGTATAAGTACGCCATCACTTTTGCAGGTGTTAACGGCGTCAACTCTACCAATTCAACCTGATTTTTCAGTAGTTGCTGCTGTAAATCTGGAGAGGAACCAACCTCTGTCAATACCAATGTAGGAGCATCTGATGTTCGCCAGAGATAGGCATCTAGCGGCAAATCGAGCGTGCGACTCATGACCACACGCAAAGGATTGTGGGCGTATGTTTGATGGCTGGTAAGTTGAGGATTGTCTAAACGCACCGTATTCCCACCAACAATTACAGCATCGCAAGCAGCCCGCAGCTGATGTACTTCATGACGGGCACCAGTGCTAGTTACCCAGGCGCTATGACCTGTAGTGGTGGCAATCTTGCCATCCAAAGTCATAGCATATTTCAAAATACCAAAAGGTCGATGGTAGAGAATGCGATGGATAAAAGCTTCATTTAGCTTACGGCAGGCTGACTCTTCTACGCCCACCACAACTTCAATCCCAGCTTGCCGTAATCGAGCTATGCCACCGCCAGATACTCGCGGATCGGGATCTACCATACCCACCACTACTTTAGATACCCCAGCGGTAATTAACGCTTCTGAACAGGGAGGGGTGCGTCCGTAGTGATTGCACGGCTCAAGATTAACGTAGACTGTGGCTTTATTTGCCCGTTCACCGGCGTCTTGCAATGCAAAAACTTCGGCATGGGGATTACCAGCACCGGGGTGAAACCCTTCCCCCACAATCTGCCCATCTTGAACGATAACAGAACCTACCAGGGGATTAGGTGCTGTCTGTCCTAGTGCGCGGCGGGCGAGTTCAATGCACCGCTGCATCATAGCGCGGTCGAAGGAGGAGAATGTTGACTCCTGCTTCGATGCGTCCTGTGGAGCGTCTACGGGAAAGTTTTCCATAAACTTGGTAAGGTTGCTGCCTACCCCTGAGTTTAATCAATCAGGGCATAGCCAACCTACTCTAGCAGTAGCGTTGCTACAGTAGGGGGCACGGCAGTGTCGTACTTGTTAATTGCTTACACCTGCTGTTGAATACTCTGCCCACAAGGAGCAGAGATTCAGTTAGTTCATAGTGGATAGTGGTTAGTTGATAGTTGTTATTTACGACGAACGACTAACGATTAACGACGGCGGACGGATAAGCATCCTCACCCATGAAGGGATGAGGCTTTCCCGCCGCCCTCGTAAACCAGATATGGGTTACAGCAGATATGTCAGGGAAGAGCAAAAGAGGGGTTGGAGGGGAGAAGTTCACCTAGAAGTATTGGGAGTAGGGACTATACGTTGCTCCGCAATACACGCTACGCCCACGCGAAGGGCGATTGCTCTGACATGTAGCTTGTGCAACCTTAGACGCGATTGAGCCTTAAACCATCGTCTAGCTGCAACCTCAACAGTCCGGGATATAAGCCTTTGTCAACTCTTTGCAGAGAAGCTTTCTCTACCTATAGCTTTTTCTAATATAAAATTCGCTCTCAACTCCCTGACAACTTATGTTGTAACTGTTAATGTAAAGAAACATTTAAAAAAGGCGGATGTAGGTAACAGTTTATGACAGGCACTGCGGCCTCCTTTCCCCAACACCTGACTGTATTCTGTGACTTTGACGGCCCTATCGTTGATGTCTCAGAGCGCTACTACAGCACCTACAGACTGGCACTGGCTGATACTCAGGCATCGTACTGTGCCCAAAGCGTCAACTTGCCCATCCAGGTACTGAGCAAACAGATGTTCTGGCAAATGAAGCAAGACCGCGTTCCAGATATAGAAATTGCCATGCGCTCAGGTTTGCAAGGAGAACAGATTGATGTCTTTTTGGGGTACGTGACTCAGATAGTAAATCAGCCTGCCCTGTTAGAAAAAGATAAAATGCAACCAGGCGTTAGCTGGGCATTGGCGTTGCTACATTCTCAGGGAGTCCGGCTAGTATTGGTAACGTTGCGCTGTCAAGACGAAGCCACACAGATATTGCAAAATTACGGTTTGGCGCGCCTGTTTAGTGGCATTTATGGAACTCAGGAAGCTAACGCCGCTTATCAAAATTACGCGGAAGTGAAAACACAACTTTTAGCAAAAGCGATCGCAGAACAACCTCTGCCAGATTCGTGTTCAGCCTCAGCTTGGATGGTAGGCGATACTGAAGCCGATATCCTAGCAGGACAAGCATGGGGAATTCCCACGATTGCCCTTACCTGTGGTATTCGCAGTTGCTATAGGCTAAAGAAATTTCAACCGACTCACATCTACAGCGACTTACTTTCTGCTACCCATTACCTGCTGGGTATTAAACAACTAATTCAAGTTTAAATGCTTCTATAGGCTGAAACCACAGCGCCACGAACATCTTGGGGCGCTGGTGGGTAGACGCGAGCTTGACAGCTCAAACTGCGGATTTACAAAAGGGCGATGCACCTAATTTAACTATTTGGAAGTTTGTCTGCGTCTATCGCTTTGTCCCCCGTTACCCACTCGACACATCCTTAAGCCGATAACGATCTTTTAAGTTGTCTTGTTGAATTGGAAAACAGTTTCAGCTGGAAATCCCCCACTATCATGCTACGCATTTAGTAGGGGAAGATATCAACTTAGTGAAACTAAGGCGTTATTCCTGCCTCTGACTCAACAGAGAGTAATTTATCTGAATCTGCTGGTTTCTCAGAGGTATCTACGGATTTTGGTGTCAGTGTCGCCGATGCAGATTTCTGGATAAAGCGGCTGGGAATCTGTGACTCAGCAGTGGTTTGGATGATGCGAAATCTGGGGCTTGAAGTAGATTTTGGTGCTGACAGTTCCTGATTTGAATTTTCTAGAACTTCACCAGCTTGTTCAGACGTTGGTGTTCGTTGGAGTGGCATAGTAGTTGGCGTCTTCTCTAGTGGCGCTATCGGTGATTCAGGTGCAACAGGTTCAGGCGCTGGAGTTGGTACTATCTCTGGCAAGGTGGGTGCCAAACTTGGAAAGGCAGGGGAACGCCGGAAGCGACTCAAAAAGCCACCTGATTTGCCTTTTTCTGTTTGTTGGGGGGGTGCTGGTGGCGCTTCAGGCGTTGGTGTTTCTTCAACAGTAGGAGTGGGCGTCGGCGTTGGTGCTGGTGATTTAGGTGCTACGGCTTCAGGCGTTGGTGTTTCTTCAACAGTAGGGGTGGGCGTCGGCGTTGGTGCTGGTGATTCAGGTGCTACGGCTTCAGGCGTTGGTGTCTCTACTACCTCTGGTAGTGTGTCCGGTGGACTGGGATTGACGCTAGGGCGTCGGAAGCGACTCAAGAAGCCGCCTGATTTGCCTTTTTCTGTTTGTTTTAATTCTGCTGGCACCGATTCATCTGGTTCTTTTAGCTCTACTTCAGGCACTTTCGCTTCATCAGCTGGTGTTGGTTCAACTTTTGAAGTAGGCGTGGGTAAGGGTTCTGGGCTTGCCGTAGATGTTGGGGTAGGAATTGGTGTTGCTGCTGGTTTTTGTGACTTGTAGTTGGGGTCTACAATCCCACGAACATCAGCGGTTGATAGTTCGCCCCGTACCATCTTGGAGAGTGTGTCTTTGCCATTAGGTTCGTAGGTAATAAGACGCACCGTGTCGTTAAAAACATTTTTGAGCGGGTTTCCCAGTTCATCAATAAATTCCAGCTGCACCCAGTTTTTCCCTGACTTAAAGCCTTTGAGATAAATAGGTTGCCATTTGTCAAGTACAAAGCTTTGATTATTAACAGTCACCCGAATCCGCCAATCAGCAATGTCATCTTTAGGATTTTCCTGAGCTACCAGGTGCAACGGGGCGTTGGTTAGATAGAAGTCAAGCATTATCGGCTCAGCCCCGTAGCTGCCTTTGGGGCGGCTGTAGGTCAACAGCGGTTGTGTTGGATTAGGGTTGTTGTCTGTGGTCTTAGTAAAAATATGAAAGGTTGTTTGGGCGTAGGCACCCTCGTTTTTGAAGCTTTCATGCCACGGGCGGGAGGCAAAAACCCGCAGGGTGTGAGTTCCAGGAGGTAAGTCTTCAAATACTAGAGGCTTGTCTTTGTCATAAACCGCTATGTAGGGTTGGTTGTCCAGAATGACGTGCAGATGGGGACCCATCTCTAGTTCTAGATTTTTGAATACTGGCAAATCCTGAACCTGGAATCGTACCGCTACTTTTGTGTCTTGGAGAACTTCGTCCTGTTGAGGGCTCAATATTGTGACTTGAGGCTGGTTAGCTTCCAAAGCCGGACGCAGCTGTTGAATGACCTCAGGAGGAGCTACTTCTGAGATTTCCCCGACCATCTGGGTTTTGCCTCCCCGGTTGGCACCGGGAGCTTGCAAGGAAGCAGCGCGATCGCCACAGCTGGCAAGACTCAAAACCAAAACCGTTGCCATTAAAAACGAAACTAACGCTTTCCCAAGCGTCCAACGACGAATTATGCCCAACACGCTAATCCCCTCCTAAGCAACCAACATCAAAGCTCAACTGAAGTTCTCCATAGGAACTATAGCGGAAACAATGAACCTGCCGATGTAAATTTGGCTGAGTTTGAATACGACCCTCGGCCTTTAGCGCAGCGATGCCTAAATGGTTATTGTTAAGTTTCTAAAAGTTATTGTCACACTCTCTTGACTTTTTATACGCACCTATGAGTCTGAAAGCCAATTTCAATCTATGCTTGACCGACTTTGAATTATTGTTAACAGTCTCGAAATATCCGGTATGGCAAGGCATATAATTTTTCAGAAGAACCCGCTTCAAGCAGCTTTATTCCTGTTACAACCTGCTTCGAGGCTTGGGAAGCCCTTTTTCCTGAATTTAGGGTGAGGGAACCAACAAAGGTTTTTGGCTCCGTTTTCCTTTGAAATTAACTCTTTCAAAACGGACATTTCATCGTATTGTGGAAATCAGTCATTCCCGTACTGGCTTTCCTCCCATTAAAATCAAATTTAATTGGGATATTTCTCGTTCCTTGTCTAGAGAGGAGATTCCTCATGACAATCAGTCCTCCGGAGCGAGAGGCAAAAGTAAGGGTTGTAGTCGATAAAGACCCAACGCCCACTTCATTTGAAAGGTGGGCAAAACCCGGTCACTTCGATCGCACACTTGCTAGAGGTCCCAAAACCACTACCTGGATTTGGAACCTTCACGCCCTCTCTCACGATTTCGACAGTCATACCAGTGACCTCGAAGACGTTTCTCGTAAAATCTTCAGTGCTCACTTTGGCCACCTGGCCGTCGTTTTCATCTGGTTGAGCGGCATGTATTTTCATGGCGCTCGCTTCTCCAACTATGAAGCTTGGCTAACGAACCCGACTGGTATTAAACCCAGTGCTCAGGTTGTATGGCCCATCGTCGGTCAACAAATTTTGAACGCCGATGTCGGCGGCGGCTTCCACGGCATTCAGATCACCTCTGGTCTGTTTTATGTCTGGCGTGCAGCTGGTTTTACAAACACATTCCAGCTTTATGTCACTGCCATCGGTGGCTTGGTAATGGCAGCATTGATGCTGTTCGCTGGATGGTTCCACTATCATAAGCGCGCTCCCAAACTGGAATGGTTCCAGAATGCCGAGTCGATGCTGAACCACCACTTAGCTGGTTTACTGGGTCTGGGATGCCTTTCTTGGGCTGGTCACCAGATTCACGTAGCTCTGCCAACGAACAAGCTGTTGGATGCTGGTGTGGCTCCTGGGGACATTCCTTTGCCCCACGAGTTCATCCTGAACCGTGACTTGATGGCTGAGTTATACCCTAGTTTTAGCCAAGGATTAACACCCTTCTGGACATTAAATTGGGGACAGTATGCCGACTTCCTTACATTCAAGGGCGGCTTGAACCCAGTCAACGGTGGCTTGTGGCTAACAGATACAGCACACCATCATTTGGCTCTGGCTGTTCTGTTCATCATTGCCGGTCATATGTACCGGACAAACTGGGGTATTGGTCACAGTATCAAGGAAATTCTAGAGAACCACAAAGGCCCCTTCACAGGTGACGGTCACAAAGGTCTCTACGAAAACCTCACGACTTCTTGGCATGCTCAGTTGGCCGTTAACCTAGCCATGCTGGGTTCCGTTACTATCATTGTGGCTCACCACATGTACGCGATGCCTCCGTATCCGTACATCGGGGTTGACTATGCCACGCAGCTGTCCATCTTTACCCACCACATGTGGATTGGAGCTTTCTGCATCGTTGGCGGTGCCGCTCATGCTTCCATCTTTATGGTGCGGGATTACGATCCGGCAGTAAATCAAAATAACGTGATCGATCGGGTGATTCGTCACCGAGAAGCGATTATCTCTCACCTGAACTGGGTGTGTATTTTCCTGGGCTTCCACAGCTTTGGGTTGTACGTCCACAATGACACCATGCGGGCTTTGGGGCGTCCCCAAGACATGTTCTCAGACACCGCAATTCAGCTCCAGCCGGTGTTTGCCCAGTTCGTGCAAAACATCCACACTTTGGCTCCGGGTGCCACTGCTCCCAACGCGCTAGAGCCAGTTAGCTATGCCTTCGGCGGCGGCGTTGTCGCTGTGGCTGGCAAGGTGGCAATGATGCCAATCGCGCTGGGTACGGCGGACTTTATGATCCACCATATTCACGCTTTTCAAATTCATGTCACTGTACTGATTCTGCTGAAGGGTTTCCTGTTTGCCCGGAACTCTCGTCTGATTCCAGACAAAGCTAATTTGGGCTTCCGTTTCCCCTGCGACGGTCCAGGTCGGGGTGGTACTTGCATGCTCTCTGGTTGGGATCATGTATACCTAGGCCTGTTCTGGATGTTCAACACCATCGCGATCGCGGTTTACCACTTCAGCTGGAAGATGCAATCCGATGTCTGGGGAACAGTAGCTGCCGATGGCACAGTTGACCATCTCACCGGTGGTAACTTTGCGATGAGCGCCATCACGATCAACGGTTGGTTGCGTGATTTCCAATGGGCACAATCTGCTCAGGTAATCCAGTCCTACGGGACAGCGCTCTCAGCCTACGGTCTGATGTTCCTGGCTGGACACTTCGTTTTTGCCTTTAGCCTGATGTTCCTGTTCAGCGGTCGCGGCTACTGGCAGGAGTTGATTGAGTCAATTGTTTGGGCTCACAATAAGTTGAAGGTTGCACCAAGCATTCAGCCTCGTGCATTGAGTATCATTCACGGTCGGGCTGTGGGGGTAGCTCACTACCTTCTGGGCGCAATCGTCACTATCTGGGCGTTCTTTGAGGCGCGAATCATTTCACTAGGCTAGCATTCAGCGATCAGCGGTTAGCGGTCAGCCATTCATCTGATCCGCTACTAGCTGATAGCTGGAGGCTAAATGGAGGAGTTAGTCAAATTTATGGCAACTAAATTTCCCAAATTTAGCCAGGATCTCGCTCAAGATCCGACAACACGTCGGATATGGTATGGGATTGCTACAGCCCACGACTTTGAAAGCCACGATGGTATGACTGAGGAGAATCTTTACCAAAAGATTTTTGCCTCTCACTTCGGCCACGTAGCAATCATCTTCCTGTGGACTTCTAGCCTCCTGTTCCACGTAGCCTGGCAAGGTAACTTCGAACAGTGGATCAAAGATCCTTTAAATGTCCGTCCCATCGCCCACGCGATTTGGGATCCCCACTTTGGCTCTCCGGCAGTGGACGCATTCACCCAAGCGGGAGCGTCAGGGCCAGTGAACATAGCTTACTCCGGGGTATACCACTGGTGGTACACCCAAGGGATGCGGACAAACAATGACCTGTTTACGGGGGCATTGTTCCTACTGTTGCTGGCAGCAGTATTCCTGTTCGCAGGTTGGCTACACCTACAGCCCAAGTTCAGCCCTAGTTTGTCTTGGTTCAAGAATGCTGAGTCTCGCCTGAATCACCATTTGGCTGGTCTATTTGGTGTCAGCTGTTTGGCTTGGGCAGGTCACCTAATTCACGTAGCTATCCCCGAATCTCGCGGTCAGCATGTGGGTTGGGAGAACTTCCTGACTACCCCACCTCACCCGGCTGGTCTAGGTCCGTTCTTCACCGGCAACTGGGGAGTTTACGCCCAGAACCCGGATACGGCTCAGCACGTGTTTGGAACGTCTCAAGGGGCAGGAACGGCAATTCTGACATTCGTGGGTGGCTTCCATCCGCAGACTCAGTCCCTGTGGCTGACGGATATGGCTCACCACCACCTTGCACTCGCAGTCTTGTTGATCATCGCTGGCCACATGTACCGGACGAACTGGGGCATTGGTCACAGCATCAAAGACATGTTGAATGCCAAAAGCTTCTTTGGCAGCAAGGTCGAAGGTCAGTTCAACCTGCCTCACCAAGGGTTGTACGACACTTATAACAACTCTCTGCACTTCCAGTTGTCTATACACCTGGCAGCTCTAGGAGTTATTACTTCCTTGGTGGCGCAGCATATGTACTCGTTGCCTCCTTACGCCTTTATGGCTAAGGACTTCACAACGCAGGCAGCGCTCTACACCCACCACCAGTACATCGCTGGTTTCATAATGGTTGGGGCTTTCGCCCACGCTGGCATCTTCTGGGTTCGGGACTATGATCCCGATCAAAACAGGGGCAACGTCCTTGACCGGGTGTTAAAGCATAAAGAGGCGATCATCTCTCACCTCTCCTGGGTGTCTCTATTCCTGGGTTTCCACACCTTGGGTCTGTATGTCCACAACGACGTTGTGGTTGCCTTCGGAACACCTGAGAAGCAAATTTTGGTTGAGCCGGTGTTTGCCCAGTTCATCCAGGCTTCTCAAGGTAAGGTGCTGTACGGCATGAACACGCTGCTGTCTAACCCAGACAGTATTGCGACTACCGCTTGGCCTAACTACGGTAACGTCTGGTTGCCAGGTTGGTTGGATGCCATCAACAACACCACCAACTCTCTGTTCCTGACAATTGGCCCTGGCGATTTCCTGGTTCACCATGCGATCGCACTGGGTCTGCACACCACCACCCTGATTCTTGTCAAGGGTGCGTTGGATGCCCGTGGCACCAAGCTGATGCCCGATAAAAAGGACTTCGGCTATTCCTTCCCTTGTGATGGTCCTGGTCGGGGCGGTACCTGCGAACTTTCCGCTTGGGATGCCTTCTACCTCGCCACATTCTGGATGCTGAACACCCTTGGTTGGGTCACCTTCTACTGGCACTGGAAGCATCTGGGTATCTGGCAAGGCAACGTCGCTCAGTTCAATGAGTCCTCAACCTACCTAATGGGCTGGTTCCGCGATTACCTCTGGCTGTACTCCGCTCAGACGATCAACGGCTACACGCCCTACGGCATGAATAACCTTTCTGTCTGGTCCTGGATGTTCCTCTTTGGACACCTGGTTTGGGCAACCGGCTTCATGTTCCTGATCGCTTGGCGTGGTTACTGGCAAGAGTTGATTGAAACTCTAGTCTGGGCACATGAGCGTACTCCGCTGGCGAACCTAGTTCGTTGGAAGGACAAGCCTGTTGCTTTGTCCATCGTCCAAGGTCGTGTCGTTGGTTTAGCTCACTTCGCAGCTGGCTACGTCATTACCTATGCGGCATTCTTGATTGCCTCGACTGCTGGTAAATTCGGTTAATCTCCGAGTAGTTAACTGACTCCAGCATTTTAGGTAACTAAAAAAAATCCCCTGCCTTTCGGTAGGGGATTTTTTAATAAAATTGACTGAGGTTTCTCAAGAAAAGAACATTAATCCTTAGTTACTTATGAGTGAACCGATTAGCGAAATGCTTGGTTTTGGTGGATACAGGATGTTTATATTGAACCTAGCTATCGCCAGCAAGGAGTTTATCGCACACTTTATACACATCTGCGGCAGCCTACGCCTGTATTTTTATAAGGTGCAAACCCATCAGCAATATCTCTTGCTGGTTCAATGTTGCCCCTAAAAAGAGGCAATTGGGAATCTAAATTACCAATTATGTTTGCTGCTCAAATACTGAAATACATTTCCACGGATTGCCTTGTCTTTTAAGAAAAAATAGTTTAAAGCCAGCTCGCATTTGTGTCATTTAAGCTACAGATTAATAAATCTTTTGGATTAGCTGTACTCAATTGCTGGCTAATGCCACTTTTTCGAGGTTAGTAATTTACCTGCGATTAATGGGTAATCTTAGTACAGTTGCTTTGTGAGGGAATTTTAAAGATTTTGCGATGCCTAGCGCAGAAATTAATGAAGCAACCGCTGTGTCTTGATTAGTATTGAAAAGCGGATCTGGGCGTCAAACTCACAAAACGGTACCGTATTATTATTGCTAATCGTAATACAAAGTTGGTCGCAAGGGGCAGGGTTTTCACCCCAAAAAAGTATGATAAAAATTTTTGAAGTTCCCACCTTATGAGTATCCCGGAGCCAAGCTAGGTTCCAACTTCTGGTCATAAGCAATGTCTAAACAAAAATCAATTTGGGAATTTTGGTCTAGTATGAAGGGAGTGAAAACGCTTAGCCTCACTAGTGTTTCAACTGCTGTAGCAGTCTGCTGCCTAGCGCTCTCTGCTCAAGGTGCCAGCCTCACCAGCTGGCGATTTGACCCAGCTACAAATCAGTTGGAAATCAACTTAAATGAAGCTACGATGCCCCGCTACTTTCTAGCGTCCCAACCGCCTCGTATTGTCATAGATTTACCGCGCACTCAGTTAGGAAGAGTTGAAAGGCAAAAAACTTATTTAGGCTCAGTACGCTTAATTAAAGTCACGCAGTTAGAGGGAAATGTTACCCGGATTGTCTTGGAGCTATCGCCACAAGTGGTTTTGGCTCCGGAAGAAGTGCAACTGTTCCTTCCCCCAGAGTCGGATGGCAATCGATGGTTGCTACGTTCCGTAATTACTGAGAAGCCCAACACCTCAAGTACATCAGCGCCGACAATCTTACCTACCACGCTGCCACCAGCTAGTTTCACAACCCCACAGACACCAGTGGTAAAGGTGCCGCCTTTGAATCGTAATGAGGCATCAACTTCCAGCACATCGGCATCTGCCAATACAATGCCGCCAGCCATTTTTGTGACTAATCAAGCGCCCAGGATTAATGTTCCGGTGTTGCAACCAGAAACAGCAGGGGCACCTGTACCCACAGCCTCGGTGATTGAATTTGGTCAGCCACTACCGAATACTAGACAAGCCTCCGTAACATTGCCCAGTAGCGGCACTGGTTCCAACTTTTCGAGGGTGCTACTACCAGCTGGCACGCTAATTAAACTACGCTATCCAGGTAAAAATATTCTCAAGCTCCAAGTGGAGAAGCCGATACAGGAAGTGTTGCTGTTACACGAAGAGATTCGCGATCGCACTGGCAAGATCCTGGCTCCATCTGGTACACCAATAATCGGGCGCTTTGAAACTGATAGTAGCGGTAGTCGCTTCATTACCCAAGCGATCATCTTGGGTCGGGATAATGTTCCCTTGGTAGCTCAGTCAGAGATACTGGGCGGCAACCAGCAGCGAGCGTCGAGCCGAATTGCCCCCAATTCTACTTCTACTTTGAATGCTCCCCAACCAACAAACATCCAGCCCGGTCAAATTTTGCAAGTCCAGATTGCCGAGGATGGGCGCTAAATATTAATAGAACACAGCTGACTACTTATCATGGGCTTTAGAAATTGTTAGCTTCCGGTGGCGATGCGCCGACACCTGGTTGATTCGAGAATAAATTCTTGGCGGCGTCGTTTTGATAGATGCAATTAATCTGAGGTGAACCCTCAAGGACTCCCGTGTAGCCAAAGGTGTTCATCCGCTGCTTACATTCCCGCACCTGATCTGATGTCACCAGTTTTCTTTGCTCTAAGATAGTCCAGTTCGTGCTACGCAGCACACACCCTGGACGCATACTAGGCTGAGAGATATAGACACTAAAGGGGTTGAGCGTCACAAATAGGCGGGTATCCATTACCATCGCACTGGCTCCAAACTGGACGCAAAGCTCCGGATTCGGCGCACTTTGGTCAATAAATTCACGAGAGGCAACGTTTTGTGGATTTAGCGTCGCTGTGGAGCTAAAGGCAATGCCAAAGCCAATACCCAAAATAAATATGCCACCTATAATCGCCAGGTAGGCGTAATTGAATGGGGATTTAGAGGCAGAGGATTTAGGCGCGGAAGGTTGAGAGTCGGAGTACCTAGAGTTACGTTTCATTGTTCCTGGTTATATTTCACAGACTTAGCGGGGAGCGATTGCAACTGCTCTCCTTCTTTCAGTATGCCGAGAGATGACTCAAGCTGGGCTGACCGCTCAAAAGGTTGCTGATTTTCGTTGAACTGAGCCATAAACTGCCGATCAATGCGATCTTTCCAGCGCCACAACAGCGGTGATTGACAGCCGAAGCCCCCCCAAGAAGCGATCGCAGATTCATCACCTGTACCAATCAAGCTGAGATATTGCTTCTGTGGTCTGTACGGCTTAAGCGGCTTTTTCACTAAAGCCCGCCGCAGGTTCTTAAAAAGAGGCTTCCCTTGACGCACGGCAAACACTCCAGCTTTAGGGCGGGGATGATTCACCATTGTGGCAATATCACCAACGGCAAATACATCAGGGTGAGATACTGATTGCAAAGAGTCGCTTACCTGAATAAAGCCTTTTGAGTCCGTTGCCAACCCAGCCGTTTTCAGCCAAGTAGGTGCGGATGCTTCAGTTACCCAAAAGATACAGTCGCATTCCACCGTTAAACCGGACTCGCATTTAACCTTGTGGGGTTGAACCTCACACACTGTTTCCCCCAAATGCAGCTTAATTCCCTGCTGAGTGAGAATTTTTTGCAGGCGACGGCGCACCCAGGGGTTATAGTGCGGCATCAGGAAGGCACCGCGATGGAATAAATGGATTTGTAGGTTTTCTACAGGCATCTGAGCATTTTTGAGCATTTGATGCAGGCGCATACGCATTGACATTGCCAGTTCCACACCACCAGCCCCCCCGCCCACTATGCTGAGGCAAATTAATTCTTGTGGAAACTGAGCTACACGTTCAATCAGCTGTTCCCAGTGTATTAAAAACTTTTGTACAGGCTTGACAGGAATTGCGTATTGTGATGCTCCCGGTACAAATAATGTTGCTGGGGTACTGCCAATATTGATTGATAGAATATCGAATTTAACATCTGGATCGTTAGCGCATATAACCTTGTTATTTTCTAGATCTAAATTAATTACCCGGTCAATTAACAGCTGGGCTTGGGCAAATTCGGTTATGTCTTCCAGGTGAATGTGGCATTCATCGTAGCTATAGAAGCCTGCTATATAACCGGGCAGCATTCCAGAATAGGGCGTATCTGAAGTTTCTGTAATTACAGTTATGCGAACTCCGGGTAGCGGTTTCATACCAAACATTTTTAGGGCAATAGCATGGCTGTGACCGCCCCCAATTAGTACTAAATCTTTAACAATCGGCTGTGAGGCTTGCTGCATTTAACAAGTTGATACTAGGACTCTACTCTAGAGGTCGCACCCTCGTCTTAATGGCAATTTGTTATATCATACAAGCCCTGCCACATCTTCATATAAAGCGGCGATCGCACATCGAAAATCAACACTAGCCAAGTAGACTTCTTCACCTTCGCCATAGGGATAGAGAACCCATCGCCCCTCTTCATTGCGACGGAAACACTCTACACTTACCCTTTCTTGATTGATTAACACATATTCTTGAAGAGTATCTAATGTGCGGTAGTCTGCAAATTTATCCCCTCGGTCAAAAGCTCCTGTGGTCGGGGATAGTACTTCCACAATTAAGCATGGGTAGCGTTTGAAATCTTCAGGATTTCTATCTCGTTCATCACAAGTCACCATCACATCTGGATAGTAAAATATATTAGCTTGCTCAATTTGTGCTTTCATCTCTGCCATATAAGCACGGCAGCCACTACCTCGAACATGGTTTCTCAGCAGCGCAAATAAGTTTCCAGCAATGGTGACATGAGCATCGCTTGCGCCTGCCATTGCATAGATTTCTCCTTGCCTATATTCATGCTTAATTGGGCTTATTTTCTCTCCTTCTAAATAGTCTTCTGGAGAGACGTAGGTAGAGCTTTGGCTAGCAGTCATATTTCAAGGCTCCTTTGGGATACTTTTATATTAAGCGATCGCCTTTAGTCTGATTGATAGTTTCAATCATCAGCAACGGCTTTTGCTTTTAACTCAGCTAGGCCTATCCAGAAATTAAAGGTGCTAACCATTGAACCCTTGCCTTGACGAGTAATGGCGCGTCTCTACTTCTTATTTATGTAAGCCTATTTTTTTTGATAACTGCCTCCCTAGGGAGCAAGTAACTAAACGCAAGAATCCCCTGCGTAAACGCATGGGGAGTCTCAATAGCAACCATCACTAAACCTGCTGACAGCTTCAGAAAACTGCTGATTCCGCTCTATTAAACTCATGTGTCCCGCTGGCTTTAAAGTCACAATTTCTGCTTGAGGCAATTCCGCTTCCATGCGTATGCTAGTTGCTGGGAGAACTGCTATATCTGAATCCCCGGTAACTAGCAACACGGGAATGTTAATTTTAGAGAGCGTTTGAGTTTCATCGTACTTGAACATCCCCAGGGTGCCACGCGCCAGCACGCCAGGTGAACCCAAAGCCGATAGTAAAGCTGAAAAATTTAGTTGACCGCGCGTTTCTTTGCCAGTAAATCCAGACAGTTCTGTGGTGATGTACAGGGAACCATTAAAATAGCTCAACCAAGCCATTACCCAAAGAATGGGCGATAGGAAAATCGTCAGGTACAAAAGAGGTTGAAGCAACGGCTTCTGCAAAGCGCGTACCAAACCGCTAAAGATACAAGTTTTTACCGGATTGGTATAGGTAGTATCCACAAGAATTAAGCCAGCCACGCGCCGTCCCACAGACTCGGGAAACAGCCGACAAAATGTTAGTGTCACCATACCGCCCATGCTATGTCCCAGGAGGATAACAGGCTTTTCCCCCGCGATCGCCACAACGGCTTCTAGATCCCGCGCATATTTTTCTACGGAATAATCTTTATTTTTCGGCCTTTTGGATTTTCCTAACCCTGGCATATCCCAAATAATCAGTCGGAAGCGATCGCCTAATTGCCGCTTGGCATAATACCAAACAGCACTATTAGGTCCCCAACCGTGTGAAAGGATAATCGGTTGACCATCCTCTGGTCCATAAAACTCTACTTGAAGTATGCTACCATCCGGTCGGGATAGGCGCTTTACAGTACCAGTACGCAGAAAATGGGGTTCGTCAGATCCTTGACGACGAAATAGGGGCAAGCTGATAAAACGACCGCCAACGGACCACAAAACCATGACCAGCCCACCCACCAAGTAGGATATCCCCACCAGTTCCCCTTGGTACCACTCATAGAGAATGTAGATACCCCCGCCCAGTATCCCGATTGACAGCAGTCCCACCAGCCATAACAGGAGGAAATTGAAAGGCATGAAAATCATGAGCCGAAACCTTTCGCGATCGCGTTTACAAGTTATTGAACCGAATCATACCGAGGTTAGGCTACAGTCGGCTTCATAGCAAGCATGCCCTCAACTCAATCTAACCCTTAGGGTAGGGTTTTCCTGATCGCTTGCGAGTCTAGGCTAAAGGTATACAGTTAAGATTTTGAGGACGTACTTATGCCTGGTGGTCATGCTAGCCATAAAAGCACTTCTATAAAACCCAACACCAACACTAATGGTCAAATTGATACTGCTGCGGACATGGCAGTTGATCCTCAGGAGTTACTGGGTGAAGGTGCTGATGCATTAAGAGCTTCAGAAGCTCCAGAGAATACTGCTGCTACTGAAAGACCAGAAGACCAGAATACAGACAAATAAGCAATATGTAGGGGCGTACAGTGCGCCCCTATATTTACAGAAGATTGCAAGTTGGTGAACTACAAAAATACCTTACCCGCGCTATCTTCCACCCTCCCCAAATTCCAGGGGAGGGGTGTACTATTTTTAGATACAAAGCGCTGTAAATATCAACCAATTAACTGCTCATTCAATTTCATATACAATAATTCCCTCTATGCCTGAAAGCTAGCGGTTTAAGACATTTTTGATTTTTTGTGAAATACTTTGAGTTAAATCCTTCGGCTGCTTTAGTTCTTCTTTCTTTTGCTTAAGGTTTAACTTTTGTAAAATTAGCTGACTCTGTGCCTGGTTTCGAGCCTCTATGGATTCCCGGTAGTCTGGCTTGTAGCTAATTGCTTTATCATAAGAGGCAATAGCTTCTTGATATCGTTTTAAGCTAAATAGTGCGTTGCCTCGGCTGTGCCAGGTTTCGTAGTAGTCTGGCTTGTAGCGAACCGCTTTGTCATAAGAGGCGATCGCTTCTTTGTATCTCTTTAAATTGTATAGCGCATTGCCCCGATTATACCAAACTTGAGAGTCCTTCCGCTTCAATTGAAGCGCTCTATCATAAGAATTAATTGCTTTATCGTACAGTTGCAATTGATGGAGTGCCCAGCCTTTGTTATACCAAGCTTTAAAGTAATTATCCTGAATTTTTATTACTTTATCAAACGAGCCAACTGCTTCTTCGTATCGTTGTAAGTTGAGCAGCGCATTTCCTCTGCTGTACCATGCCTGATAGTAGCTAGGCTCTAATTGAACCGCTTTATCATACGATTCAATCGCTTCTTTATATTTAGTCAAATTAATTAAAGAATTGGCTTTATTATACCAAGCTTTGAAATAGTCTGGTTTAAATTTAACAGCTTGGTCATAAGAAGCAATCGCGTCTTCATACCTGTGCAATTTATGCAGTACCCATCCCCGGCTATCCCAAGCTTCGTAGTAATCAGATTTGAATTGCAGAGCTTTTTCATAAGATGCGATCGCTTCCTCATAACGCTGCAAATTTTTTAGGACATTGCCTCTACCATTCCAAGCTTCTGGATAGTTCGCTTTGATTTGAATCGCCTTTTCAAACGAATCTAGCGCCTCTTTAGAGCGCTGCAAACTTTCTAATACATAACCTCTACCACTCCAACCTTCTACAGCATCTGGATTGATTTGAATTGATGTATCATAAGCTGCCAACGCCTCTTTATAACGTTTCAAGTCATAAAGAGTATTGCCTCTGCCAGTCCAAGCATCAACGTAATCAGGTCTAATTTCAATAGCTTTTTTATACGCATCAATAGCGTCTTCATATCGTTTTAGTTCAGTTAGGGTCTTGGCCTGCTTATATAATTCAGCTGCATTAGAGGAATTAATAACATTGACAATTGACACTGCTATCGCTACACATACTCCGATTAGCCCGATGGGTATTAAAGCCTTATGCAGCTTAAATTTAGATTTTGTTACTTTATTCTGCGTGACAGGGGTAGCTGGTAATTGGGGAGAGGCAATAGCTAACGTTGCACAAGTCCGGCTTCTCAACTCTTTCAGGGCTTGCAATGCCTCAGATGCTGAACGATAGCGCTCCCGAAAATCATAGCGTACCATTTTGTCTAAAACATCAGCTAGTTCAGGGCTAACTGATGCTTGTTCGCGCCAGATAATCTCACTAAAATCGGGATGGAGTGGGAGTTGGTTAGGAAGCAATCCGGTAAGAGCTTGGATACCAATTATTCCCACAGCATATATATCACTACTTAATCTGGGATTGCCATTAGCTTGTTCGCTAGGTCGATAACCAGGAGTGCCAATAGCAACGGTGAAGCTAACAGAATTCTCGGTTACCAATGTGGTGCCAATTTGTTTTACTGCCCCAAAGTCAATCAAAACTAACTTGCCGTCTTTCTCTCGCCGAATTAAATTACGAGGATTGATATCGCGGTGAATGACCTTCTGCTGATGAACAAACTCTAATATTTCCAGAATGTCTTGCAAAAGATAAAATACTTCATCCTCACTCCACTGTTTCCCCAACACTAGTTCGTGGCTGAGATCGCGACCTTTAATAAATTCTTGTACCAAATAGAATTCTTTATTTTCCTCAAAGTAAGCAAAAAGTTGAGGAATACGATCGTGGCTTCCTAACTTGTGCAGAACTTGGGCTTCGCTATCAAATAAACGCCTTGCCGTTTGCAAGGTTAATGGATCGGTTTCCTGCGGCTTGAGTTGCTTAACGACACATAAATTGTTGCCAGGGAGATGTCTATCTTCAGCCACAAAAGTAGCGCCAAATCCCCCACCTCCCAAATGGCTGATGATTTGGTAGCGCCCACCTAATGGTTGTTCTTTTACCAGATTCATGCAGTTTTAATTATCAAGCACCTGCTTGCAAGTATCTATTATCTACAAGGAGCTGTTAGGCTAAATTTTAATAGCTCTATAAGCCGTATAGCCCTTATAGCGTGACCGCATTAAAAAAAAGAAACATTTCCTTATTTAACTTTTAAATTTTTCCATTACTCGCGCTCGACTTCTACTCGCCTCCTGAAAATCTGGCTTGATTTTAATCGCTATATCATAGCATTTGACAGCCTCTGGGTAGCGCTGCAATCCTTCTAGTGCTTTAGCTCGGCAATACCAAGATAAACATTCATCTGGCTTAATTTGAATAGCTTTGCCGCAGACGTCGGCAGCTTCTGCGTACTGCTCTAGTCCTAGTAGACAGTCGCCTAGAATATGCCAAGATTGATGTAGGCTATCCCATATCCAAGAGTGATTAGGGTCAATTTCAGTAACAAGGCGATCTAACACTGTCACTACTTTTTGGCACAAACTCACCGCTTCTTTATTTAGTTGTAATGCGTGTAGCCTCTGGACTCGCTCGCACCAATCCCAACAGCTAGTAGGATTAATGTGAATTGCCTGTTGGTACGAGGAAATTGCTTCTGGATACCGTTTCAACTCTATAAATGCATCACCTCGACCATACCAAGCCTCATAATCATTAGGCGCGATTTGAATAACCTTGTCATAGCAGGCAACGGCTTCATCGTACCGTTGTAATCTTTCTAATAACAAAATGCCTCGGCGGCACCAGGCGTGTTGATGATTTGGATCGAGGCGAATAACTTCATCGTAAGAGGCGAGAGCTTCTAGATATTGCTGCAATTCCTCTAAGCGAAAACCTCGGTAATACCAAGCGTCAACATAGTCAGGTTTAACATGAACGGCTTCGTCGTAGGCTGCGATCGCTTCTGTATTCCGACCCTTTCTGTGTAGCTTTTCACCTTGCTGAAAGAAAAATTCCGCGTCGTCAGGCTGGGAAGGTACAGGTTGAGGATTGGAATAAGGCATAATAGAAGCTAAAGGATTCGTTGCCGTAGTGAGCAATTGCAACGCCTCAGCTACTGATGGGTAGCGCTGCCGGAATTAATATAGCATTATTGTATCTAAAACCTCTGCCACAAGAATGGAGGGGATTAGCGAGCTTGTTTATCTCTATTGGAACATAGCTAGACACGGGAAATCTACAAACATTCTCAGTGTCGCCGCGTCTCTCCCTCTCTGGCTCTGTTGGTGACGTCCTATCTAGCTGCGACTTTAGTAGCCAGGATAAATTGAATATATGGCAGTGGCTATAAACGATGGCTATTGACAATCGACATCACCCCCATGCATGGATAGTAGAGACGCCCTGGCAGGCCGTCTCTACTAAAAAATTACTAAAAGCTAATTTCTAATTGCTATATGAGCGACAAAAACGAAGGTATCAAAATTGTCGGCGACAATCGCCAAGCCCGTTTCCTCTACGAAATCTTGGAAACTTATGAGGCGGGTATCGAGTTAAAGGGTACGGAGGTCAAGTCTATTCGAGAAGGGAAGGCTAATCTGCGAGATGGGTATGCGCTGATTCGGAATGGGGAAGCATGGCTACTTAACGTCCATATCTCACCCCATTTAACTACTAGCCAGTACTTTAATCACGATCCCCGCCGTACACGCAAATTGTTACTACACAAGCAGGAAATTGTCAAGTTAATCGGCAAAGTTGAACAGCAAGGTTTAACTCTGGTGCCATTAAAAATGTATTTGAAGCGGGGCAAGGTCAAGCTCAGTATCGGTCTTGCTAAAGGGAAAAAGCTCCACGATAAACGCGAAGACCTGAAGCAGCGTCAAGATAAACGCGAGATGGAACGGGCAATGAAACGTTATTAAATTAACCTAGGTTGGGATTGTTAGTAGTTAGTGGTTAGTAGGCAATCTTTCTACTAACTAAACTGACGCGCATCTAAATTTCATATTTTGCGGCTTGCAGTAAGGCTTCTGGGCAACAAAATTAAATGCGTAACAGCTTACTAACCACTAACAGCCACCAGGACTTGCGTTTATTTCCGCGATTTTAGCAGCGATCGCGCACTTCTTGCTCGCCTTTGAGGGCTAACCGATCTGGCTTGTAATAGCTGGCAATCAACGCCACTACCAACCACCAAAGCGTATTCACTTGCGGGCGATACCAAACGGTGTCAAACAAGCCGTGACTCAGCAGGCCTATCATACCCGCGATCGCACCCATTAACCAAAACCCATCACGACCCGCAACTGCCCGTAAGCGTCGCAACTGCTGCATACCCAGGCTAAAGGTGACTGTTAGCAGCCAGAGAAAACAACCTAGCCCGATTAACCCGATTTCTACAGCAATTTCCAGCAAAATCGAATAAGCGCTCAGGGCTGTGTAGCGGGGGCTGACTTGATAAAGGGGATAAATTTTGTTGAAAGCGTCATTGCCAGGACCGCTGCCGATTAGGGGGCGATCGCGGATCATATTAATTACCCCTGTCCAGACGTTGATCCGGAAATTGTTACTGCTATCTTCTCTACCGGCAAAGATACTAAAAACGCGATCGCGCAGTGGTTCCACGAATATCACCGCCAGAATTAATACCCCAGCCAAACTACCGATCACTAAAGGCAGCGACCAAGTGCGCCAGAAACGCGGCAGATGAACGCTCCACCAGTAAAAAAGCAGGAGCAAGAAGGTGAAAATTATCGCCACAAAACCGATCCAGCCGCCACGACTAAAAGTCAGCACTAGGCAGGCTGAATTTATTACAAACATTATTATTGCTAAGGCTTTGGGCACCCAACCGCGCCAAGCCCAAATAGCTGCCAGTGATAAGGCGATCGCGGGTAATAGATACGCAGCCAGTAAGTTAGGATTACCCAAATAGCTATAGACTCGCGTTGTTTTAGAGAGTGAGGATTCTGTATCTACCCAGGTAGCCAGTTGCGCCGCTCCAAAAAACCACTGTCGTAATCCATATACACTCACAATCAGGGCTACGTGTAAGTATAGGGTGATTAACCAAGAGCGTAGGCGGGGCGATCGCAACACCCTGGCCATCAGTGCAAATAGCAGCAAAAACAGCGTTAGCTTTCCCCACCCTAAAAAAGCTTCCTTCTTCACTGGCGAGAGGGCTGTCGCCACTGTACTAATGCCCCAGTACAGCAATATCAGCAGGTGAATTGGTGTCAAGCCAGTCTTAGTATCATCCGATAGCGTCAGCAACACCCAATAAGCAGCGCAGGCAACTAGCAAGATTAGAACCAGCGTTCTCGACGCGAAAGGTGCCAAACCAAACAGTAGACTAACCAATAACGCCCCTATGGGATCAGCCCATTGCAGGAGCCTGCTGCTCTGCCGCCACGCTTGCAGGGGACCGACTAATCGGTATAAATAGCTGCTGCCTCGCCACTGAGACAGAGGCAAATCTGATAGTGTAAATCGTTCCCAAACTGAATTCATAAACGGTTGTTGCAGGTTCCCAAGGAAATGACTGTAACTACGGCAAAGACCATCCTATTATCTTCACAAATGGTTACTTTCTAACCACCTGTCATGCAACTTTGGATGCCAGGATTTCTTCTATAGTTAAAACTAGGGGCTTGTAACCCGCACCATAAACTTTAATTCCACATCAGCTTTAAATTGGGTGACTATTAAATTTGAGATGTGAGGATAATGGAATTGTCCGCACGACACCGAAGTTGGGAGCTTGAGATTATTCGTTTCGACTCTTGGGACAGTAGCGATCGCGCAGCCTCCTCTATAGATCAATGCCTCTCATCGGCAGCCAGTTGGGGAAAGCTGACCAGGTAGCGATAGCCTAACTCTGATGAACCTTGAACAGATATTTCTCCACTGTGTATCTCTGCTAGGTAGCAGCAGAGTAATAGTCCCAGACTTTCACGGGAGTTATTACCGCCGCTAGAAGTCTTTGCCAGCCCCTCGACAGTGCCAAGGGCAGCTGAAACAGAAGAACTTGACAAAGGTTGACTGGCTGGCAGTCGTGATGACACTGGTAGTTGCTCGTTGCTTGCACTATTGCTAAGGCTCAGTAGTCTTTCAGAACCATTAAATATGCCATTAATAGCTGACTGGAAATATAGTTCAGCCTGGGGCAGGCAATTTTCTAGCCAAGGGGGGGATAGCCAGAGTTCAATATTTAGCCTTTCGCCATGACGAGAGACAAGGATGCGAACAACACCTCCTGCCTCACCTGATTGAATCACGCTGAAAATCAGGTAGTACAAAATTTGCCGGACTTTATCTTTATCTAGCAACCAGATGCGATTCCCCGACTCTACGGACAACTTAATCTGTTGCCGCCGCTGATGGGCAACCTGTTCCAAGCTTTTTATTGCCTGTTGACACAGCATTTCAACATCCACAGACGTTAGATGCAGTGTTTGGCTGTTCTCATCCAAAGCACCAAGGGCTAAAATTTCGTCAACTAGCGAAACTAAGCGCTGACCACTATGGTAAATAATCTCCAAATATTCTTTTTGTTTACCGCTTAAAGGACCATAAATTTCGCGGTTGAGAACGCTCGTCATCCCCATCACAGACGTTAGGGGTGTCCGCAGTTCCTCAGACAGCTGAGCCAGCAGTTTGACTTTAACTACTTGAGTTGAGAGTTGGTTAGGTAGGTGGCCGTTCTGTACTTGTAATGTCGATTTGGGAATTATGTAGGCAGATGGTTTACGCTGTGCTTTTAGGAGATAATTCCGCTCAACTTCACTGAGAGTCCAGCGAGCCATAAGTACTAGGAAGTCAATGTCTTTGGTAGTAAAGGTGCGAGGCACCAGATCCATAACTGCAAGTGTGCCCAAGCAATCCCCAGATGCTGTCAGCAGGGGCACACCTAAGTAAGCACGGATGCCGTAGTGCTGAAATAGTAAACTTCTGGAAAAAAATAAATCAGTTGCTGTATCCTCAATTGCCAACACCTGATGACTATCGACCACATAAGTGCAAAAGCTTTCACTGCGCGGCAGCTGGCGTGACGCCATCAGCTCGTTCATTAGCCCAGCTCTCGATAAACCCACAGCTGATTTGATCCACTGACGATCTTGGGTCATTAAGCTCAATATGGAGATGGGTGCCTCCAAAAAGCGAGCAGATGTTTGAGTGGCTTCTTCAAAAGCTGGAACTGTCTCTGCTTTTAGTAGATCTAGCTCTACCAGAGCTTTGAACCGTTGTTGTTCTCTTGCTGCTTGTGTAAGACTATCGAGACGACAAAAAAGTCGATTTTCTGGGTCTGCCATAAACACCCCTACCCCGGTATGTGCTGCTATATTTGCTTACCCAACTGCTACTGAAGGGTGAACCTTATCTCTAAAGTTCCCGAACAACAGCCCACAACAAACACATCGAAAAGAAATTGCTGGGTATATTTCTCTTTCGTATAGTCATGGCGCTGGACGTACTAATGAGGGTTTGAGTAATTATCAGGATAAACCCACATTAATTTAGTAGGGATTGAGGTATTATGAAAGATTTACCTTTAGCAAAAAACAGCCTGGCACTGAGAGTAAATACCTGTTGCCCAATCCGAAGTAAGATTTGCTTAATAGCGGTAACTTTCTTCTGGTGATTCCTAGCACTCAACGGCAATCATATTTTTGAGTTAATGGATTCTGAAAAAGATTATTATCTAACTACCTATTTAGCTACATTTTTTTGTTTACGTACTTAATCGTAAAGTAACTAATGGAAAGAGCCAGTATAGCTATTGCTAAACCAATTAAATCTATCCCTGAGGTTTTTTCCAAATCTAAAATAATAATTTTTCTGGATACGGCAATTAAAGATGTAACGATAACTAATTCTACCTGAATCACGTTTTTTTGTAGATAAGCAGTAATATTTTCCAGAAGTTCCAGAGCAATCAAAATATTCAAAAATAAACTAAATATCTGAAATATTATTTTGGTAAATGGCTCATCAGTTGGTTGTAAGAGCGTTTGCACGAGGAAAAAGCCTAAGTGACCGATGGCAAACAGTATTACTAACACCATCGCTACGGATAGAATTTTGGAAACAAGGGATTGAATTTTTTCCAGTAGGTGTAAAAATCCTTCGTCCTTAGTCGCATGATTAAGTTCTTTACTCATTTTTTTAAACAGCTTTGCTGTTAATAATTTTCTGATTAACAATACGATTATAAAGTTCTTGTTATGGCGTGGTAATGTCATCGCATTTAACCATTAGTAGGAAAAAGGCAATTGTCAGGGCGAAGCATTGGCATCTGTGTATTGATTTTGGGGATTGCTATTAGCTGCTTGCGACTCCGCCCCTAAACAAGAACTTGATGAAACTAAATCCCATGAAGAATACTACTAAGAAGCGTCGTCGTGGGCAAAGCGGTGATAGAGAAAATCTAAAGCGTAATTCCGCAATTTGTAGTATTCTGGGTCTTCCATGATGCGGGTGCGATCGCGCGGACGCGGAAAAGAAATCTCTAGTACTTCCCCAATCTTGGCGTGAGGGCCATTCGTCATCATCACTAAGCGATCCGCAAGAAACAGCGCTTCATCGATATCATGGGTAATCATCAGCACTGTGCAGCGATGATCTGTCCATATTTTCAGCAATTCTTCTTGTAACTCTTCTTTAGTAATTGCATCCAATGCTCCAAACGGTTCATCCAAAATCAACACTTGAGGACGAATTGCTAAAGCACGGGCAATGGAAACCCGCTGTTTCATCCCCCCAGAAAGTTGCTTAGGTTTTTTGTCTGCTGCTTCTGTCAGCCCCACCATTGCCAGATGTTGCCGCGTGATCGCTACCTTCTGTGATTCAGATTTCTTGGGATAAACTGAATTAACTGCCAGGTAGACATTTTCAAAAGCCGTCTTCCAAGGTAGCAAAGCATAGCCCTGAAACACCATCATGCGATCGGGCCCTGGTTCGGTAATTGCTTCCCCTTGCAGTCGCACTTCTCCATCTGTAGGTTCGCTAAAACCTGCCACCATATTCAGCAGCGTTGATTTCCCGCAGCCAGAGTGGCCGATAAGGCAGATAAACTCCCCTTCTTTTACGTCTAGATTAACTTCCTCTAGTACCGTATAAGGGCCTTTGGGCGTCTGGTAGACTTTGGAGACATTCTCAATCACCAAGAATCCATCGCGGGGCGAGTTTTGAACTGGGATTTTTGAATCTGGAAATTTAAAGCTTACTTGCTGAGTTTTCTTGATGTTTTGCATGGTTGTAAAGAAATTCTGCTCTATGAGTGCTGAGTTATGAGCGTTGAGTTATGAGTTATTTAAGTATTAGAATTTCCATCAAAAACTTAACTCAAAACTCAAAACTTTTAATTAGGCAACTTTCGGTCTGGGATTATTGAGGGCAATTTCCGCAACGTAAAGCTCGTGTTTAATTTCCAGACTGTTGAGATAGCCCAGGGGGTCGTCAGTATTGAAAACGCTGCCATCGAATAGTCGAATAGGTGCGCGTTGGTAACTAACATCCAATAATCCCAGTTCTCGCGCTGCTGTGCTGAATTCAATAATTCTGCACAGTCTTTCTAAGATTTCCACCCAGTTTCTGGGAAATGGTACGTGTCCCCAGCGTGCCATCTGAGTCATGATCCAAAGTTGCTCGGTGCGACTGGGGCGATTAATGCCAACCCCAGCAAACTGGTGATGAGCGTACTGCCGCATGGGATGATCCAAGCTACAGCTATTTAGGTCTGGATCTCCTAAGTTGATATAAGCTTGGTCGGTGCCCAGATACTTAGGCTGGCTCAAAATTTGACGCACTTCTTGGGCATTGTTTTCGTCGGCGCAATAGTAGCAAGCTTCCAGCAGCGCTTTCACTAAAGCTACGTGAGTGTTGGGATAAGCTTGCGCCCAGTCTTCGCGGACGCCCAACACTTTCCCTGGATGACCTTCCCAAATCTCTAAGTCTGTGGCAACGGTAAAGCCAATTCCTGCCATGGCGGCGCGTAGGTTCCAAGGTTCTCCGATACAGAAACCATCTATATTCCCCGCTTCCAGGTTAGATATCATCTGAGCAGGGGGAATCATCGTGATGTTGACATCGCGATCCGGGTCAATGCCACCAGATGCCAGCCAATATCGCAACAACAGATTGTGTAGGGAAGCTGGATGTACCATCCCCATTGTGTGCCGTTGTTGTGGGGAATTCTTCAGGGCGGCTTTAAAATCTGCTAAGGTGTACACTCCTTGGTCGTAAAATCGCTTGGCTATGGTGATAGCATTGCCGTTGCGGGAAAGGGTGAGGGAAGTAACGACGGGGATAGATTTGTTGTCCATTCCCCCCAGAGTTAACCACATCGGCATTCCCGCGGGCATTTGGGCTGCATCTAAGTAGCCAGCAGCTATGTCGTCGGTGATGCCGCGCCAACTAGCTTCCCGCACTAGGGTGACTTCTTCTAAACCATGCTTGTTGAAGAAGCCTTTTTCTTTGGCGACAGCTAGGGGGGCACAAGCTGTGAGGGGTAAGAAGCCTATTTCTAAGTTGATTTTTTCTAAGCCATGACGGGCGATCGCACCTTTCTTGATCGCTGCTTGGCGTTTCTTGACTTTTTTCTGCTGATTGAGGAAGTAAATAATTTCACTCCGCATACTGTAGTAGCTGGGATGGTTGACTACTTCCATGCGCTTGCGAGGACGGGGAATATCTACTTCTAGTATTTGACCGATATGCGAACCAGGGCCATTGGTAAGCATGACAATGCGATCGGACAGCAGCAAAGCTTCATCGACATCGTGAGTCACCATCACGGCGGTGAGATGGTTTTCCTGGCAGATTTGCATCAATTTCTCTTGCAAGCCACCTCTAGTGAGGGCATCCAACGCGCCAAACGGTTCATCTAGCAGCAACAATTTCGGGCGAATAGCCAGGGCGCGGGCGATCGCTACTCGCTGTTTCATCCCCCCAGAAAGTTGACCGGGTTTTTTGTCAGCAGCATGGCGCAGCCCCACCATATCAATGTGTTGTTCGACAACTTCTTGGCGTTCTTCCTTAGATAAGTCGGCCAGCACTTTATTTACTGCTAGGGTAATGTTCTCGCGCACAGTTAGCCAAGGCAGCAGGGAATAATTCTGGAACACCACCATGCGATCGGGGCCGGGATCTTTGACTGGGGTATCGTCTACCATCACCACTCCCTCAGTGGGTGAATCCAAACCTGCAATCATGTTCAGCAGAGTGGATTTGCCACAGCCAGAGTGACCAATTAATGAGATAAATTCGCCTTTGCGGATTTCCAGTTCAATTCCTTTGAGAGCAACGTAGGTGCCGCCATCTGCTAAGAAAAATACTTTATCAATCTGGTTTGCTTCAACGAAGTTAGACATGGTGGTAGGTAATTGTTAATGAGTGAGTGTTTGTTGCTAATTGCTAATTAACCAACTTTACTTCTGCTCGTCTGGCACAACTTTTGCAGCTATAAAGCCAATCAGCTTATCTAGTAGCAAACCCACAACTCCGACATACACAAGAGCCAAAATGATTTGACTGATGTTAGCCGCGTTCCAGGCATCCCATATAAAGAAGCCAATTCCCACACCACCAATCAGCATTTCTGCTGCAATTATCGCTAACCAAGATAACCCGATGCCAATCCTCAAACCTGTAAATATGTAGGGGACAGTTGCTGGAAAAACGATGTCCATGAAGTATTCCCGGCGTGACAGTTGCAGCACTTTAGAAACATTGACGTAATCCTGGGGAATCTGCTGAACGCCGACAATTGTATTTAGGATGATCGGCCAGATAGAGGTAATGAAAATCACGAAAATAGCAGAGGGGTTTGCCTGCTGGAAGGCGGCGAGGGAGATAGGCAACCAAGCCAGCGGAGGAATTGTCCGCAGGACCTGGAAAATAGGATCTAAAGCGTCAAATAGAAAGCCGTTGGTGCCGACGACGATACCCAAGGATATACCCACAATTGCTGCTAGGGTGAAACCGATTGCCACCCGTTGTAGGGATGCGAAAATCTGCCAAAATAAACCTTTATTTGTCGCGCCTTTATCAAAAAAGGGATTGATAATTAATTCCCAAGTTTGGCTAACCACTTTTATCGGTCCTGGCAGGTTGGCATCAGGACCGAAAGAAAACAACTGCCACACTATAAGAAAGAAGCCAATAGCGATGATGGGTGCAACGATTTTTCTTGATTTCTTATCGGCTAGCAAGCCCGGAAGAAAGCCGACTGCTTGTTTGTTGCGTTTTTTACGAGGGGTGATACTGACACTCATGGGGAATTTCCTTGTTATTTAGTAAAGCTTTAAGGCAATGAAGGCGAGCGATTTTAGATTATTGGTTAGTTGGCCGGCATCCAAAATCTAAAATTGTTTGGGACGGTTAAACGTGCTTTATCTGCAAGCTTTGCAAGTAAGCTGTGGGATTATTGGGGTCAAATGTCACGCCGTCAAAAAACTTTTCCACGCCGCGGGAGGTACTCTGGGGAATTTGAGACTCGGTAAGGCCAAGTTCAGCTGCGGCTTCCCGCCACAAATCTTCCCGGTTAACTGCATTAATGATTTGCTGCGTGTCAAGGTTGGCAGGCATCTGACCCCAGCGGAGGTTTTCCGTCAAGAACCACAGGTCATGACTCTTGTAAGGGTAGGAGGCATGGTTTTCCCAGTAGCGCATCCTGTAGGGGCTATTTTCCATAACTGTGCGATTGTTACCGTAGTCAATACGACCTTTGAGGCGATCGCTAATGTCTTGTACGGGTACTTTCGCCCACTCTGCATCGGAGATAATTTGTGCCATTTCAGCCCGGTTTTCCATCTTGTCGCACCATTGCTGCGCTTCCATAACCGCCATGAGAATCGCCTTGCTGGTATTAGGATGCTTATCTACCCAATCGCCACGGAAGCTCAAAGCTTTCTCAGGATGGTCTGCCCAAAATTCATCAGTAGTGGTAGCGGTGTATCCGAGTTTTTGATTAATCAATCGCACGTGCCAAGGATCGCCAACGCAGAAACCATCTAGGTTCTTGATTTTCACATTGGCTACTAATTGGGACCCCGGCACCACTAGAACGGAGACATCCTTATCTGGATCGATGCCTCCAGCAGCTAACCAATAACGCAGCATCACATCGCTGGTGCCGCCTTTAAATGTCATCCCAAACCGCAGCGGCTCGCCTGCGGCTTTCGCTTGTTCGACTTTTGACTTCAACACCCGACTATCCAAGCGAACATCCACATCTTTGTGAACATTGGATACAGAAATCCCCTGTCCACCTGTGTTCATTCGTGCCAGCACGTACATGGGAATTTTCTTGTTGTTCACTGTGGCGGTGCCTAATGCCATTTGGTAAGCCATAGGGCTAAGAACCATAGCACCATCCACGCCACCGCCTTTAGAACCAAGTTGTAGGTTATCCCGCGTCACGCCCCAAGAAGGTTGCTTGGCTAATTGCACATCCGGCACACCGTACTTGGCAAACAAATTCTTTACTTTGGCAATAACCAGGGGTGCGGCATCAGTTTGACCGACAAAACCAATTCTGGCACTTGTTGTTTCTGGTCTTAATCCAGGATTAACGTTAAAAGTATTAAGCTTCGGACTTGCGTTAGTGGAATTAGAAGAGGGTGTTGTACAGCCTTTGAGCAATAAAGCTCCTATCGTAGTTGCTCCAGCAGTAAACAGAAATTGACGCCTAGAAAGGTTGGTGGATTGTTTGACCATGAAGTCTCCTGATAACAAATGTTATCCCCTGCCAGTGATGAATAACACGGGAAGTACTATGCTTTGTGTAGGTTTAATGATTGATTTTTTGGACTTTAGCTAGTAGTCCGTGAATAGTCTGGAAAATTTTTAATAACTATCCTTTGGAAAACTTCGCTTGTGTGCGTGGAATTAACTAAGAGAACTTATCTCTCTTTAATAAAGATGATATTGAATTAGTCGAATAAAGTAAAATCAATACTTTTAATAGATGTCATAGACTTAAATCTATGGTTGGTTTAGAGGAACACCAGCAGATGACCCCAGAATTAACAAATAGCTACGCATACTAGTGTAGAGACGCGAAATTTCGCGCCTCTATTAAGATCTAGACATTGAGTTTATTCCCAAACAGCTATCGCTGTTCGGTGACTAGGTTTGAGTAGGTTCTAGAGAGCTGCGGCTTAACAGGATAAAACAGGAACTATAAAGGTTTTGGGGATTTAGGTCTCAATTCTCAACTTGACCAAGCCGGGTGAGACAGCAATGAGGCGATTACCCGGACGCCCCGCAGCTGATTAGATAGGGGCAGATGCCCTCTGGGTGCTGTGAGATCCCAGGTAAAGTCATTGGGATATCTAGTCCAGTTGTTACCTGTCTTCCAGCCAATTTTCGACCACAATTTTTCCCAGTTCTTGCCCGTACTCAGCCAAAGATCCCGCTGAACGGAAAAGCCAAACTTGCCCTCTGAGTTAACAAGCCACAGGGTATTGATCGTTTGTAGATCTACAATTGGGAAGTTTTCTACTTCTGTAAAGTACACCCATTTTCTTTGCACTGCACTATTGCCAGCGAGTTCGCATAGCTTTTGCCGTGTCAGCTCGTCAGCTGAAAGAAAGTTTTGTTGGGCTAGCAGTTGTTGCAGTGGATTGTAGTCAATGCCCCGCTCTGAGCGCAGTGGCACCACGCCAGTGGGAAAGTTAGCCTGGACAAATTCAGAGGCTGCTGGCGAATTGGCTTTGTAGAGGGCTTGATAGGCTTTCCCTACAACCAAGCTGACTGGTGCCGATTGGCTTTCAAGTAAAAATTCCATCAAAATCTCTAAACCGGCCTCATCGGCATCGATGAGTTGTGAAATCATTTGTAGCTGAGTTTTTTCAGCTTCTGACCTAAATTTGAAGCGCAGGTTAGCTATATTGTTGGGGGCGTCTGGTGAGGTAGTTGTTAAATCACTCATGAAGCGACTCGTTTCCGGTTACTGTTAGCTGTAGGACAAAGTTAACTATTATCTTTAGCTTTTAACGAGGATGAATCCCCGCTTATAGCGGATGAGTGCCTTTAGGCACAACAGATGATCGCGTCGGATCGTAATACAAGAAATACATTAACAAAGCCTTTGGCGAAGCCTGCGTGTTGGCGTTAACCTCGCGAAGCGATCGCGCGTAAATGCTGGTTAATAAATTGAACCACGACAATCTAGAATATATGGTTCCATTCCAGAATAGACACTTTCGTGTCGTCTCCGTGAATTGGGAAAATTCTAGCGGTACAGAGGTTATGAACATACTGTTTGTATTCGTTCCGGGGCTGAGGGGCATCCAGTCTCGTTAATATCGCACATCGTTTATCCTAGGCAATATCAAGAGTTGGTGTGAAGCCCACGCTGTACCTGTAAGGCTGTCAGCGGTGGGAGTATGTCACAATGACAATCGTTAATCGCTGGGGTGGAGAATACGGTCAATGATGGCTGTGGTTGAGGTGGGAATTTCCACTTTGACCAACTCAATCCGGCCGCCATAGGATTGAACCACAGATGCTTCCGGCAGTGTTTCCAGGCTGTAGTCGCCTCCTTTGACATAAATATCGGGCTGGAGTGCCTCAATTAATTGAGTGGCGGTGGTTTCGGAAAAGATTACAACGCCATCCACCGACTTGAGAGCAGCTATAACCTCAGCCCGCTGTGTCTCTGGAACAATAGGTCGGGGAGGACATCCAGGTTTCTGCGGCTTAATCATTTTTACTGAGAGATCGCTATTTAACCCTACAACGAGCGATCGCCCTAATAACTTTGCCACTTTTAAATATCGGACATGACCCGTGTGGAGCAAGTCGAAGCAGCCATTGGTAAATACCAGTGGTCGCCATTGCTCTGGTGCAGCGGCGATCGCTTCTTTTAGTTCGTTTAAGCTATAGACGTCGGGAATCATCAGAGATAGGCACTAAGGGCTAAAAGAGTTATGAGTAAAAAGTGCTAAGTTTTGAGTTAGTTATAAGCTACTTTTACTTAGTAAATATACTCAATACGTAGCGGTTCGCATCAACTTATTAATTTAAAACTCAAAACTCAAAACTCAAAACTTTCTTACGGCTCTTCAGGTGGTCGGTATCCGCGTTCAAAAGCAAAGCGAACTAACTGAGCGCGATTGTCTAACTTGAGCTTAGTGAGGATGTTACTGAGATGGGTTTGAACAGTGCGCGGACTAATAAACAAGTGATTGCTGATTTGTTTATTAGTAAAACCTTGAATCACTTCCCAAAATACTCTTGCTTCCGCTGGGGTCAGGGACGCAGGCATTACTGGTGAGGATAAAATAGACTCCATAACCTGGGCTGATGCTGGTGGATCAGGGGAGGTGGAGGTTACAGAAGCTGGTGAATCCGTAGCTAGCTGCTGCATCAACCTTACCATCTCAGAATGGATACGGCGCGATCGCTCTAGCTGAGCCTCTATTTTGGCGACTAATTCACGAGCTTCAAACGGTTTAGTGAGATAATCATCCGCTCCAGTAGAGTGACCTTCAATTCGATCTTCTAGTTCACCTTTGGCGGACAAAAAGATAAACGGTACCAATTGACCCAAACGTGTACTTCGTAGGCGTCGGCAAAATTCCAGCCCGTTCATCTCCGGCATCATAATATCAGAAACCACCAGATCCGGTGGATCTTGCTCAAAAACTGTTAATGCTTCGATTCCAGAACTCGCCAGCTTAACCTCGTACCCCCGCTTTTCTAAATAAAGTCTCAAAATAGTTTGCAAAGTTTTATCATCATCAACCACTAAAATTTTTTTCACGGAATTTACCTACACACATTAACATCCTGTTAGATGTTTTCCTCCAAATAAATTGAGGTGTAAACTACCCGAAGTTGACCGATAATTGCGGTACAGCGCGGGCTTTCAGTAGCCCTCAAGACAACATCCTGCAAATTGCAAGACATCATCCCGGAACCTCTGGGGTTGTTTACAATAACCCCCAAAGTAGCAATATTTTTTGCCCCATTTACATCAGCATCGCCAATCCAACCACAAGTGACGTTCAGGCACTCAAACTTTTTACCCTGACGATTACCTATCACCTTGCAACAATGACAGCTTTTCGAGGTATACCGAGGATCAACCAGTCTCACGTCTACGCCAAACTTCACGCCTTTATAGCTCAGAAATTGGCGCAACTGGTAGAACGCCCAAGAGTTGCTTCGTCTACGTTCCGTCTTGGAGCGTGGCAGTTCATTGGTTCGCTCCCTAATTCCGGTCAAATCCTCCAGTGCCATCGCTCGATTAAATTGTTGTGCTTGCTGGATAAGCCGATAACTGATGGTATGGTTCAGCCATGCCTGAAATCTTCGTTCACGTCCACTTAACCGTTGCAAGACCTGTCTGGCTCGTCTGCGAGTAGATCTTGTGCCTTTGGACGCTTTACGTTGCAACGCAGCCCTTACACGGCTGTATCTATACCTGGTTGGCGTGATTTGTTTGCCGCTATGTTTATCTCCATCCGAGGTGCAGGCAATATCTGTGCGTCCTAAGTCTACACCCAAAACTTCGTCAGTTTCAGGAATTATAGGAGGTTCGGCCTCCAGCTGAATTTGCAGATAGAAACTTCCATCATTGCGCTTTACCAAGGTTGCCGACTTAGGTTTTTGTCCTTGCAGCAAATGTTTCTGGTAATTGCCGATATGTAGCTTAAATTTCTCCCTGCCTTTCAACATGGTCAGACTAACCGTCCAATCAGATTCCCGAAATGTCAACGTGCGGCTATCGTAAGTGGCGCTGGTTGGAGCAAAGTCTTTAACAGACTTATCCTTCTGTTTTGCGGTCTTACGATTAGCGCAAACCCGTCTAATGGCATGAATGGTCATCTGGGCGGACAAGCCAGAATGCGCTCTTGCCTCCTTATAAATTAAGGATTGTACAGCAATCTGATTGGTTAGTTTTTTAGGTGTGTTGGAGTTGATAAACTCACAGCATTTCGCAAAAGCAGAAAGTACCGCATCAAGTTTTCCCACCTGGTGCGGCGATACTTCCAGTTTGCAAGAAACTGTGAGGATTTGGAACATTTTCAATAAGTGAAGCTTTCTGTCTTGATTATAGTGGATTTGTTAGATTGTGGGGCATTGAACCCCTCAATCTACCTCGCATTCCTCCCGACACTCACCTTTCAGGGAAAGTGCCAGAGGAATGCTGTTCTATTTGAATATCTGCTACCTTTCTAAAACCATAGTAGGATCGTTTGTCCAGATCCGGTAATCAGCGGCAACTGGCAAGCGCTACTTGCAGATTTAGATGCGCTGGTTCTTTAAACGCCAGCAAAAAAGCTTCTATGTAGACTACCACTCGCCAAGGCGATCTGGTAGCCTACGTCCAGAAGCCCTGACTCAGATGAAATACACAAGAGCAAAACTGTAATATGTACGAAAAAATCGTGCCCCCCGATACTGGCAGCAAAATTACCTTCAAAGATGGCGAACCCATCGTTCCAGACAATCCCATCGTTCCCTTTATTCGTGGAGACGGTACTGGCGTCGATATCTGGCCTGCGGCTCAGAAGGTCTTCGATGCTGCTATCCAAACTGCCTACGGTGGCAAGCGACAAATCAGCTGGTTCAAAATATATGCTGGTGACGAAGCTTGCGATCGCTATGGCACCTACCAATATTTGCCTGAAGATACTCTCCAAGCCATCAAAGAGTATGGTATTGCCATCAAAGGGCCGTTGACAACTCCCGTAGGAGGTGGAATACGCTCGCTTAATGTAGCACTGCGTCAAATTCATGACCTCTACGCCTGTGTTCGCCCCTGTAAATACTACCCAGGTACTCCTTCTCCCCACAAAAACCCGGAGAAACTCGATGTCATCGTCTACCGAGAAAACACAGAAGATATTTATCTGGGAATTGAGTGGCCACAAGGCAGCGAAATCGCCGCAAAGCTGATTGACCTGCTTAATAAAGAACTAATTCCAGCAACGCCAGAACACGGCAAAAAGCAGATTCCCCTGGACTCTGGCATCGGCATCAAACCAATTAGCAAGACTGGTTCCCAGCGCTTAGTGCGCCGTGCAATTCAGCACGCTATGCGGCTACCCCAGCATAAGCAAATGGTAACGCTGGTGCATAAGGGCAACATCATGAAGTACACCGAAGGTGCCTTCCGCGACTGGGGTTATGAAATAGCAACAACAGAGTTCCGGACCTCATGTGTCACTGAACGGGAATCCTGGATTCTCAGCAACAAGGAGAAGAACCCAGACATCACCCTAGAAGAAAATGCACGTCAAATTGAACCGGGCTATGACGCACTGACAGCGGAGAAGCAAGCGGCAATTTGCCGTGAAGTCGAAAATGTTCTCCAAACAATTTGGGAAACTCACGGCTTAGGTCAGTGGAAAGAAATGGTGATGGTGAACGATCGTATTGCTGATAGTATTTTCCAACAGCTTCAGACGCGACCAGATGAATATTCCATTCTGGCTACGATGAACTTGAATGGGGATTACTTGTCTGACGCCGCAGCAGCGATTGTTGGAGGTTTGGGGATGGGGCCAGGAGCCAATATTGGCGATACCTGTGCTATCTTTGAGGCCACCCACGGTACTGCTCCTAAGCACGCTGGTCTTGACCGGATCAACCCAGGATCTGTGATTTTGTCGGGTGTGATGATGCTGGAATTTATGGGCTGGCAGGAAGCAGCTGACTTGATTAAAAAAGGAATTGGTAAGGCTATATCTAGCCAACAAGTCACCTACGATCTGGCTCGGATGATGACCCCTCCGGTGGAAACGCCACTAAAGTGTTCTGAGTTTGCTGAGGCAATTATCAAATACTTTAATTGACGGGGATCTAATGCGATCGCGCTTCGGTTCCCCCAGAACAACACCTTTTTACTTTGAGTGTCCTAGTCAAAAACACGCATAGGTCTTAAGCCCCCAACTTTTAGCTGTAGAAAAGAATTGGTTGACTCTTGCCAGCCCCCGGCTGCGGTGCCCTAGGGGCAATCCCAAATCCCAAATCAATGACAATCCATGAGTCCATACCTCGAAGCATCTTCCCACCCAGAACCAAAAAATTCTAGAGCGACTCAGCATAAAGAGGCGATGAATCGCGTTTCTGCAAATAACGCTGACTACCGCACGGTGGATCGGGAAAAGCTGACCCCGATGATGCAACACTTTGCGGAGATTAAGGATCAGTATCCTCATGCACTGCTGTTGTATCGTGTTGGTGACTTCTATGAAACGTTTTTTCAAGATGCCCGAACCTTGGCAGAGGCGCTAGAACTGGTTTTAACTTCTAAGGAGTCTGGCAAAGATGTTGGTCGGGTGCCGATGTCCGGAATTCCTCACCACGCTTTGGATCGGTACTGCACGCTGTTGGTGGAGAAGGGGTATGCGATCGCTATTTGCGATCAGGTAGAAGATGCGGCTGAAGCTGCTGCCCAAGGTCGTCAGGTGCGGCGTGAAGTAACGCGAGTTCTCACTCCTGGTACGTTATTGGATGAAGGGATGCTCAATGCCCGTCGCAATAACTTTCTGGCAGCAGTGGTAATTGCTGGTGAGCATTGGGGCTTGGCTTATGCTGATATTTCTACGGGCGAATTCTTTACAACTCAGTCAAATAACTTAGAGTTGCTAGGGCACGAACTAATGCGCTTGCAGCCTTCTGAGGTGTTGGTGCCGGTGAATGCTCCGGATCTGCGCCTCTTGCTGCGACCTGGGGAGAAATCTGAACATCTACCTGAGTATTTACCAGCATCATTTTGCTACGCTTTGCGATCGCAAATACCTTTTACTTTAGGAGAAGCAAAACAGCGGCTGTTGCAGTACTTTCAAGTGCGATCGCTTGAAGGCATGGGGTGTGAGCACCTTCCTTTGGGCGTTCGCGCTGCTGGTGGTTTATTGGAATATGTGGAAGACACCCAAAAAGAAAATCAGGTGCCATTACAAAGCCTGCGTACCTATACGATCGCGGACTACCTAATTCTTGACAACCAAACCCGCCGCAATCTAGAAATTACTCAAACGGTACGTGACGGCACATTTCATGGCTCGCTGCTCTGGGCATTGGATAAAACTAGCACGGCGATGGGCGGACGTGCTTTGCGTCGCTGGCTGCTGCAACCTTTGCTGGATATTAAAGGAATTCGGGCACGGCAGGATACTATTCAGGAATTAGTGGAAAATAGTTTCCTACGGCAGGATTTGCAACAGCTGTTGCGCCAAATCTATGACTTAGAAAGGCTCACAGGTAGGGCTGGTTCTGGCAGAGCCAATGCCAGAGATTTAGCGGCTTTGGCAGATTCTCTTTTACGATTACCAGAACTTGCTCAGCTGGCATCTACTGGACATTCTCCATTTCTCAGAAGCTTGCAGAAAGTGCCGCCAGTGCTAGAGCAGCTAGGACAGCAACTACGCGCTTATATAGTAGATTCGCCTCCCCAGCAACTGATGGAGGGGGGCTTAATCCGCCCTGGTATAAGCCAACAACTCGATGAGATGCGTGCCGCAGCACAAGACGATCAGCAATGGATTGCCAATTTAGAAGTCACAGAAAAGGCTCGTACTGGTATCCCCACGCTGAAGGTGGGGTTTAATAAAACATTTGGCTATTACATCAGCATCTCCCGCCTAAAAGCTGACCAAGTTCCAGATAATTACATTCGCAAGCAAACGCTAACTAATGAAGAGCGTTACATTACTCCAGAGTTAAAGGAAAGGGAAGCCCGAATTCTCACCGCACGGGAGGATTTGAACCGCTTGGAGTACGAGATTTTTTGTGGTCTACGAGAAGAGGTAAGCACACAAGCAGAACAGGTTCGCAATATTTCCCGTGCTGTTGCTGCAATTGATGTTCTCTGTGGTTTAGCAGAGGTGGCGGTGTATCAGGATTACTGTTGTCCTGAAATAGTAGAAGGGCGGGAAATTACCATTAGAGATGGTCGTCATCCAGTCGTAGAGCAATCGTTGCCAGCAGGGTTCTTTGTGCCGAATTCAACACAATTGGGGACCAGGAACTGGGAACTAGAAACTGGCGTGAGTGCTGATGTGGTAACGGATGTAGCAGATGATTTATCGGTTTCGCGATCGCTTGATTTAATTATTCTCACTGGACCGAATGCCAGTGGCAAGAGCTGTTACTTACGGCAGGTGGGGTTAATTCAGTTGATGGCGCAGACGGGGAGTTTTGTACCAGCTGGCTCGGCTACTTTAGGGATATGCGATCGCATCTTTACTCGTGTCGGTGCTGTAGACGACTTAGCGACAGGTCAATCTACATTTATGGTAGAGATGAATGAAACTGCAAATATCCTCAACCATGCAACCCCTAAATCTCTGGTTCTTCTAGATGAAATTGGTAGGGGTACAGCTACATTTGACGGTCTTTCCATTGCTTGGGCAGTTGCAGAATACTTAGCAGCCGAGATTCAAGCACGGACAATTTTTGCCACTCACTATCACGAACTCAATGAACTAGCCTCAATTTTGCCGAATGTAGCTAATTACCAGGTAACTGTGAAAGAACTACCTGACCAAATTATCTTTTTACACCAAGTTCAACCAGGAGGCGCAGATAAGTCTTACGGAATTGAGGCAGGGCGTTTGGCGGGTTTACCAGCATCTGTGATTCAACGGGCAAAGCAAGTAATGGGTCAGATTGAGAAACACAGTAAAATTGCCATGGGATTGCGCCAAGGAATTCAGAGCCATCGATCTAAGCGGAAGAAAAGCGCCACCGATGCCTCTATCGCAGAAAATCGCCCCTTAGAATAATTAGGTACTTGATGCCAGGAGAGGTGAACTCTGATTATCGGGCTGGTTTCAGTCCCTAATAGGGATTAGAGTTAATTTCAACCATGAAATTAGTTAATCTCAAGGAAAGATTGAATCATGGCTGTTTCAATCCCTAATAGGGATTACAGCTAATTTCAACTCCGAGAACGTCTTGCCTCCAAGAAAGGGAAATTTTGTTTCAATCCCTAATAGGGATTACAGCTAATTTCAACAGAATAGCCACTTCTAGTTTATTTAGTTTTAGCGGTTTCAATCCCTAATAGGGATTACAGCTAATTTCAACCTGTGGTCAAACTTACTATTTACGATGTTCACCCCAGTTTCAATCCCTAATAGGGATTACAGCTAATTTCAACCTTTCTTTTTCTATCTCTTCCTGTATATTCTCAGTTTCAATCCCTAATAGGGATTACAGCTAATTTCAACGGGCTATTCCTGATGAAGATATTCCCTTTTAGATTGTTTCAATCCCTAATAGGGATTACAGCTAATTTCAACAAGGCTCACACATCCAATCTTGAGAAATAGCAATTGTTTCAATCCCTAATAGGGATTACAGCTAATTTCAACTTATGAGGATGTCATCAGTGGGGCTAAGGATAGTAGTTTCAATCCCTAATAGGGATTACAGCTAATTTCAACGCCATGAGTGTTTCTTGCTCATCGTTGCGCCACCCCAGGTTTCAATCCCTAATAGGGATTACAGCTAATTTCAACCAACGGCGTTTTTACCGTTGGCTTTTTCACTTACCGTTTCAATCCCTAATAGGGATTACAGCTAATTTCAACGGCTGAATGCTGGAAGACTTGTAGTATGAAGTTTTCGAGGTTCGGTTGCGCGTAGCAATGCCAAATATAGCATTCTAGGCTTCGATCTGTAAATATCCTATACATCCTTATAGCCTTCAAACCAACTCAGCATAGACATTTCAGTACTTAGCGCGAAACGCTTTTGACAGAGAAAGCAATCAAAGGCTTGCCAGACAAAGGTTTCAGGCGAAAAAATAACCTCCTTTTTTTAACACCTGCCACTCCGCGCTTTCCTCCCAGCGGAAAAAATACAGTCAACTCGTTTACTATCTCAAGCGATCGCTCTAAATCGAAATCACCTACCAAAACAACCGCTTGCCGAGAGGCAGTATAACCGACTTGAAATCAACCTGTGGCTCTCCACCAAATAAAATCACGACTTGGACTCTGCATCAAAAGAAATCTGACATCCAAGGCTCAGACCCAGCAAATAGCTGAGACGCTACGGACAGTGCCTTCTCGCTGCCTTCGAGTTGACCAGTTACCTGAAGCTGATAAGGAGTAAACAGCCCTGTATAAAGTGGTGCCAGTCCGCGCACATCTAGCTGTAATTCGCCCCGACCTCCTCTAGTCACTTCACCCTGTCCACCCGAAACTGCCAGAAGAAAGTTTCCATTGTTCTCAGGCAATAAATTGTCCCGGACTTTTAGATGCAACTCAGCTTCTACTCCCACTGGATAGCCACGCTTTGAGAGTGCTTTAGGAACATCGAGTATTCGTAACAGCCACCGTTCCAAACGGATAATTTTGTAGGTCTGTTCCGAAAGCAGAGATAGAAAAGGGTCGATGGCTGAACCATGCCACAGCACCTCTTTAATAATGGAGCGGTGATCTCCCAGGAACATCCACAGACGGCGTCCCGCTGCTGGTGTCAGAGCTACCCAATCTTTAATTACTAACTGTAGCTGTTGACCTTCTTGCTTTTGGTTAAAGATGATGTAGCCTTGGGGTTGAGTTTCGGAACCAACCAGATAGGCATACATCACTTCCTCTTTTCTCGGCTGAACCAATCTTTCCCAAATCGCCCGGTTCCGCTCGAGATTGCCGTTGTTCTGAATTGCTTTTTGGCGGTAAATGTCGTGAAAGACTTCGTGGCTGATGGGAACTACCGATCGCATGGGAATGCTGCGAATCTTTTTTAGATACTCTTCGCCAAGGTCAAGGTTGATACTCTCAGCCGCCAGCTTAAAGGCACAATAGTTTCCCGCCTGTTCGTATCCCACTTTCCGATAAGGACGCTGAGTGGCGGCGTAGAGCACCGAAAGAGCTGCTCCATTGGCATAAAGTTCTCTGAGGGTATGCCTCAATAGTTCAGTTACTACCCCTGTGCCTCGATACTCTGGAGCAACACCAACGGCAGCAATTCCAGCCATTGGCAACTGCTGAGAGCCAAACCACTGGCCCATTTGGTAAATCACCAATCCCCCAAGAAGTTGCCCTGATTGGCGGACGGCGCGAAAGTTCTCCGTGCCGAGGCTTTGCCAATAGCTCAGGCTATCACTAAGGGGAAAGTTGAAACACTGATTGAGGATAAACCTAAGGCGTTGAGCCTCTTCAGAGTTCGAGACGCTAACAAATTCCAGTTGAGATGTCATCGTTGAGAACAGGTGGGAGTTCAATTATGGCAGCTGGGTGAAAGCGGCTGACTTTTTAGAGATTGCCCAAATCTGCTATTGCTGGGACATAACCAGCTTTTGGAATGATAATCCACTGAGCGTATAGGGTTTTTAGACTTTAGATGCGGCTACGACATAAACTTCAAGCTTGTTTCGGCTAAATTATTTGCGTGCAGCGTGCATTTCTGTTTCAAATCCCGTTACCATTACGAGTGGAGATCATCCTAAAGAAGTTTAAAAGTTGGTAAAACAATTTTACATTTCTCAACATTTAGCAGGGTAAATGATTAAACTTCTTTACGGAATTCCAAGTGAGTCGGCAATAACGTGGTAATTTCTGTGATGTTGACAAACCGCTTAGAGACTGGGATGGAGAACACACTAAACTTGCACTTAAATCAATCCCCTAATCCTTCATGTAACGAAGATATCAGTGAGTATGTGGCTCACCTTCAGCTTCACATGGCTCTACAGGCTCGTAACTTAGTTCCTACTCTTACCCAAGCGGCAGATAGCCGAGAGCTGCTGCTACACCAAACCCAGGCGCATTTTGAGAAACTGGTTTCTCGACAGGCTATCTAGATCGCTGGGATCTTGTGGTTTAACTAGCACTTATCTATAAGTAAAATCCAAATTATGTCTGAAATCAGAGCTAAAAAGCCCTGATTTTTTATTTTTTGTGATGGGAGCGCGATCGCACTCTCATCGAAACCTCTTGGGTCTGAAACCCCGCCGTTCTACGGCGACTTTACAGAAGAGTGCTTTCGCTATATACTAGAAATGTAGCGAACTGAATTTTATGTACGCCACTCAAAAGAATCAACTCAGAAGACTTAGCAAGCAGGAGTTTAACGCTCTTGCTGCTTTGTGCCGTTTGAGCAAAAATCTTTTTAACGTGGCGCTGTATGAATGTAGGCAGTATTTTTTCACAGAAAGGAAACGCCTTACATACGAATCTAACTATCACATTTGCAAGTCCAACGAGAACTATCGGTTGCTTAATACCGATATTGCTCAACAGACGATGAAAATCGTAGATAGGAGCATGAGATCTTTCGTTGGATTGATCAAAGCAATCAGTATAGGACGGTGCGATCAAAAGCTACAACTTCCCAAGTATTTACCCAAAGATGGGTACTTTCCTTTGGTTATCCCCAGAATTAAAGTCAGGGATAGTGTATTTAATATTCCCATGTCTTTGGAGTTTAAAAAGGACTATGGAGAAGTTAAAATACAGCTTCCTGAAAGACTTAAAGACAAGAAGATTAAGGAGGTTCGGATACATCCAAAATATTCGGCTCGATGGTTTGAAATTGAGTATGTTTACGAGGATGAAAAAGTTGAAACATCTGTTGAAAAAGAAAAAGCTATAGCTATTGATTTGGGGGTAGATAATCTGGCTGCTTGTTTTGATACTGAAGGGCATCAATTTTTGATTGATGGCAAAAAACTTAAAAGCATTAATCAGTGGTACAACAAGCGCAATGCTCAACTCCAGTCTGCCAAGGACAAACAAAAGATAAAATCTTTCACCACTAAACAAGCAAGGCTTTACCAATGGCGCAACGATTGTGTGAGAGATTATTTAAACAAAGCTACTCGGACAATTATTGATCACTGCCTCAAGCATTGCATAGGAAAATTGGTGATTGGATACAACCCAGGAATCAAGCAAGAGATTAATATTGGACGCTCCAATAACCAGAATTTTGTTCAGATTCCCTTTTGGCAGTTCAGGCAAAAACTGAGTGCGATGTGTTCAAGGTACGGAATAGAGTACCTTGAACAAGAAGAGTCCTACTCGTCCAAAGCAAGTTTTTTTGATCAAGATCAAATACCCGTTTACAACGCAGACAATCCTGGCAAACCTAAATTTTCTGGAAAAAGGGTTAAGCGGGGATTATATCAAACAAAAGATAAGCATTTTGTTTCAGCAGATATAAACGGGAGTGCTAATATTTTGGTAAAAAGTAAGCACAGACTCAATTTTGAGCGAGTGTCTAGGGGGTTTTTGGCTAACCCATTAAGGATTTTTATCTCTTAAGAATCCTCGTACCTTCAGGTCGAGGAGTGTCAACAAAAGTTATCCCAAACATATTTTTCTTGGCTGTAGACATCTCGCAGCCATTGCAATGCTGCCTCTGAAAGAGCCGCTTTTACTAAATTTACTAATTTACCCCACTGAAACAACTTAGGCACTGAGGTAGCCTGCTGGAACTGATATGCATAAAATTGCTGCCAAAATTCTGGCGCTTGTCTGCTATTCCACTTGTTTTTCCAGCGTTTGCGCCAGCGGAAAAAGTCTCTCTCTGTCGGTGGCACTACTCCTAAACTCGGCGGAAAGTCGGCATAGCTGACAAACTTACTTACGCCTTTGCCGTGTACATAGACTACGTGCCGCCAGCAGTCAATCCGGTAAATCTGCTCTGGCTTTAGGTTAAAGAGCAAAGCGGCTGTCTCTTCGTTGACAAATCGCACCAGTGGGTGGAGGACTGGCGACTTATGGACAATTTTAGATTCTGCGATCGCAGGTGATTTTTGCTTTGGGGTTGATACCATAGAAGTTGCCTCCTTTATTGGGAGGGGTATTTTGGCGATCGCCCTAAAGTTTGTCAGACTGCTGGGAGCGATCGCTTTTTAGATATGCCTAGTACAGGGTGCATTTGCACCTAATGTTAATAATGGGTTTAGTCAGGCTGAAGATTCGAGAACTGGCGGCTGAGAAGGGCTGGACACTTAAGGAAGTGTCCGATCGCTCTGGGGTTATTTACAACACAGTGAAAAGCTATGCTCGCCGTCCTGAAATGTCAATGGTTGACTTTACCGCTATCCACAAGTTGGCTCGAACCTTTGATGTGATGATTGAGGATTTGGTTGAGATTGTTGAGGAGTAAGCGAGCGCAGCTCTGAACTTGATACCATATACTTGCCTGTTATAGTTTGGGGCATGATTGCGATCGCCCTTGAGGCAAGCGAGACTGTGGGTGGCAATTGTTTTTAAACTTCAATTACTTTGTGACTTATATGGAGTATAGCTAGGCATTCCAGTCCCACATCACTGGGTTGTCATCTAGACTATCCGTTACATCGCGTCCAATCGCATCAATCTCCTCGATCTCATCGGCAGACAGTTGCACATTAGCCGCTTTGGCGTTTTGTGATGCTTGTTCAGCATTACGGGCACCAGCGATCGCCTGAGTTTGCGGCTGGGCAATTAACCAAGCTAGCGATAACTGTGCGAGACTGCACTGATGGCGCTCTGCTATGGGACGAAGTTTGTTTAAAGCTGACTGTGCCCGTTGGTAATTCTCACCCTGAAATAGCTTATTTTTAGCACGGTTATCTTCTGGATGAAACTTATGATCTGGTCCAAATTTTCCTGTTAGAAGTCCCTGCGCCAGAGATGAATAAGCCAAGATGGAAATATTGTTCTCAATGCAGTAAGGTACTAACTCCGCTTCTACCTGACGCCAGAACAAGGAATAAGGCGGCTGTAAACTATCGATTCGACCGTATTGCGCGGCTTCTTCCAGTTGAGCGCGGGAGAAATTAGAGACCCCGATCGCTCGAATCTTGCCCTGTTGCTTTAACTCGTTGAGGGCGCTCATAGTTTCCTCTACCGGGACAATTTCAGTGTTAAAGGCACCAGCCGGCCAGTGCATCTGGTAGAGATCGATGTAGTCCGTGTTCAGGTTTTTTAAAGAGCGATCGCACGCTGCAATCACTTGGTCATATTTAAAATGAGTCGGGAAAACTTTGCTAGCTAAAACTACCTGCTCTCGGACATCCCCTAGCGCCTGACCTATAATCTGCTCTGAGTGACCTTCTCCGTAGACTTCTGCCGTGTCAACTGTGGTGATTCCAGCTTCAAATCCTGCCCGTATTGCCTTGATTGACTCCGAATCCTCAATGTCCACCCAAAAACGCTTTCCTGCTTGCCAGGTGCCCATAATGATAGGCGAGATTTGAATTCCAGAGGTTCCGAGCGATCGCTCTTCGTGTTGCGAAGCAACGTATCCCATTTCCATCCTCAAGTCCTCCCTATTGCTACCTGCCTTATTATCTTTGCCTTCTTAACAAAACAACAGAGTGCTTGACGATCCTGTGCATCTTTGCTCATGCTAAGTCAGAACCCACTACGCTGGAAAACTGAGCATGAATCACTCTGAAAGCAAAGCCCGCCCTTTGTGGCAGCGTATCCCCCTTTACTTACAAATTGTCATCGCTCTCATTCTTGCTGTTGGGTTAGGAATTTTGTTAGGTGCTGGTCAACCCAATGTAGATAAAGACCTGATTGAGCATCTGACAATTCCCAGCAATTTGGTACTTAAGGCCCTACGTGCCCTAGCCACACCCTTGATTCTGCTGGCGGTGCTTCACTCCTTCCTAACTGCTAATATTCCTGGCAGATCCGGTCGCCGTCTGGCAGTTCTTTTATTCACCAATACCTTGGTAGCAATCCTCATCGGTCTTTTAGTTGCAAACATTTTGAGACCAGGAACTTGGGGGCGCTTCAATCCTCCTGAAGGTACAGAAGCAGTTAATAAGACTCTCGATCCTTGGGGATTACTTCAGGACACCGTACCGGAATCAATCCTCAAGCCCCTAGTGGATAACAATGTTATTCAACTTATCTTCGTTGCTTTAGCCTTCGGGATTGTCCTGCGAGCCTTGAAAGCCCAGCAGACTGTTGAGGGAAAGACGGATTACCTAGCAATTGAGCAAGTAATCGTAATTTTATTTGAGGCGGTGATACGCATTCTGCACTGGGTTATCGCTTTGGTGCCGCTGGCAGTCTTCGGCATTGTAGCCAAAACCGTTGCCCTTCAAGGTTTTGCACTCTTCAAATCTTTGGGGTGTTCATTGTGGCAGTGCTAGTTGCGCTGTTTTTACAAGCCTGCTATTACCTGAGCCGGGTACAATTCGGTTCTTGGGTAAAACCCAAAGACTTTTTAGCAGGAGGATCTGATGCCTTTTTAACCGCCTTCTCTACTGCTTCATCGACGGCGACGATGCCCATTACCTTTGAGGGTTTGATAAAAAAAATCGGTCTGCGAGAATCTTCTGCTTCTCTGGGGGCGCTAGTTGGTAACAACTTCAACAACGATGGTACTGCCCTCTATGAGACTATGTCTGCTTTATTTATTGCCCAAGTGCTTGAGTTAAATCTTTCCCTTCCACAGCAACTTATAGTTGTGTTTACATCCATATTCGCCTCTGTGGGTGCCGCGGGTATTCCTGAAGCTGGCTTGGTGACGATGACGTTAGTATTTAGTGCCGTTGGTCTGCCCACTCAGTACATTATCTTGCTGATAACGGTGGATTGGTTTCTCGATAGATGCCGCACTGCCATTAACGTTATGGGAGATATGACAGTTAGTGCTTTACTTGACGGTAAGAAGCGCCAGGTAGAGGAAGAATCTAGTAGTGCGACATGATTAAGCTTACCAACTCAGAAAGCAGAGAGACAAAAAATCTACATTGAAAATTTTTCTTTGTTTATCTAGTTAGTAAGTAAGAATAAGTATTAATCAATGGATACAAACATCCTTTCTGTTTGTATCTATTGTTACTAGATGCCTACGGCTTTGGCGATATAATTAAATAATGGAAATCTATTTTAAATTAAAATCGTAGCTTAGTTATTCCTTATCAAGATTATTTTAACACAAAAAATGATTTTGCCTAAGGCTGCTATAAAAAAACTTGAAAGTTATCAAAAATTAAGACAGAGGTTACTAATTAAACACAATTTAGCTTCATTTGAGGGTATTTAACCCTAACTCATAAAGTCGAGAAACAATAAGGATACAGTGAGAAAGATATGCAATTAATTACTACCCACGCGCTGAAAGAATGGGCTGTTGCCGTCGATGCCTTAGAACAAGGGAAAACAATTATGCTGCTACGCAAAGGCGGCATTCGTGAAGAAAATAATCGCTTCCAAGTTACCTGCGATCGCGTTTTGCTCTATCCTACTTACGAGCATCAACAGCCCCACTTACTTAAACCAGAGTATGCAGATCGGGTACAGCCAGTACAACCAGGTTGGCATCCGGAAACTATCCCCATAGGTAGCTGGGCTGAGATTACGGATATTTTCCAGGTAACTGAGGAGCAAACAATTGCTGATCTGCTTCCATTCCATATATGGAACGAGATATTTGTGAGCGATCGCCTTAAATGGAAACCACGTCAGCCACTATTTATACTCCTGCTGCGGACTTATCGACTCTCCCAACCCCAGATAATTCCTTATTCCTCAGAATATGGCGGCTGCAAGTCGTGGATTGATTTAATAGAACCTATTTCTATTAGGGATAAAGTGCCAGTTTTAAAGGATGATGAGTACACGCAGTACTCAGACGATATTCGTCGCATTGTATCTATGCTGCCTAAAAAAGTTTTTACAATAAAACCTTCTTAACTTAGTGCCCTTCGGCTAAAGTCACATTCTGTGTGAGCGTTTCACTTTTAGAAGACAATTTAAAACTAAATATAGGTACAGCCGCCTGGTTTGAAAAGGCGCACTAAGTTGTATAGCAATCAACTAATCTAATATTATTGCACCTTAACAATCAAGCTCTTTATCTAGCCTGCGTAGGCAGACTTTGTTCGTGTAGCCCCGTCCTTTAGGGCGAGGGTCTACAGAGAATTAGTATAAGTAGTCAACGGAGAGGGTGGGATTTGAACCCACGTTGACGTTGCCGCCAAAGCAGTTTTCGAGACTGCCGCATTCAACCACTCTGCCACCTCTCCAGAGATTTTGGTCTACCTCGATATTCTACTGACATCTGGGGACAATTGACTAGCCGACCTTGTTAAGTAAGTGGACTCGGTGAACCAACGCATCCGCCGTCCTACTCTGCGGCGGAGTGTCACAGTAGCGAGGCATTATTATCTATTGCTTCTAAAGTAGGCTCAAATCCATCAGCAGGTGTCCACTGGATCGCACCGTCGCGACTTGTCCAGTAAAGCTTCGTTTTGCTTATTTGCAGATTTTGCAACGTTTCTGCATCAATAGTAGCGGAGGAAGCGATCGCTACATCTGGTTGCAAGACGTTCAATAACTCCAGTGCCAACTGTCCCCCAGACCAATGTAATACCATAACCCGAGGCAAACCTCCAGTTATGGCTAGCTGCTTTTGCTCCTCTGGCTTGAGATCTCCCAATACTAACCAAGTCTGTCCCCGAATTTGAAGTTGCAGTACTGGTGGTTGAGCATCTATTAACTTAACGGGTGTAGATCCCAGAGATACAGTTGTACCCGCAGGCATTGCTTGGTAGATTCCCTGACGAGCTTTTACTACACCAGCGATCGCTTCGGTGTCTTCAGTAGCTCTTTGTGTGTACTCAGGATTGTAAAAGGTTTTGATTGGCAAACGCTTCAAAAGCTGGAACCAGCCACTTCTCAAACGAGGCTGAGAATCAAGAGCAACTGCCCAGTCAATTTGATTGACTCCTTGCTGTTGCAAAAAAGGTAGCACTGTAAAACTGGCTGTATTCGTATCCCCACTATTCACCAGTAGTACCTTACTCTGGTCTTGAATCACCAGAACTTGCTGTTCGGCTGTAGCTAGCACTGTTGCTCTAAATAGCGTCGCCTTAGTTTGCCAAACAGGTACCGCAACTAAAGCTACCGCCACTAAAACAGCTAGCCACCATCGCCGATGCCACCAGCGACTTAACCAAACTAAGCCAATCAGCCCGTAAAGTGCTAGTAGTTGTACTACTGAAATACTGCCAATCGCAACAGAACTTCCGGGTAGCCAGCAGAAGAATTGCACCAGCCCAATTAGCCAGTGGGTGGGGTAATACAGTAACCAAGCTAGGGCGCTTCCTGCCGAAGGCCAAATTAATCCTGCTAGGGCGCTGATGACTCCCCCTATACTAATGCCAGCTATTAGGGGGGTAGTAACGATATTTGCTCCTATGCTGTAAGGAGCAAACAAGCCAAACACATAAAGTTGTAGGGGGAGAGTCCACAACGAGGCAGCAATGGGAACAGCAATCACAGATGCGATCGCCGGTGGTAACCAGTCCAACTGCTTTGTCAGTGGCGGTACTGTTACCACTAATCCCAGTGTCGCCAAAAAACTTAGCTGGAACCCTAAATCCCAAATCCACAGGGGATTGAATAGCAGCAGAATACTTGCAGCTAGCAACAGTGACCCCAGCAGCTTAACTTTGCGTTTCATTACCAGAGCAGCTAAGGCTCCTAAACCCATAACAGCTGCTCGCATAACTGAGGGCTGTACGCCTGTTAGACCAACAAATATGACTAAGGCAGTAACTCCAAAAGTGAATTTTGCCTTGACTGAGATACGTTGAGTTAGGGCTAACAGCACGCCCAAAATCAAGGAAACTTGGAAACCAGACGCTGCTAGTGCATGAGCTAACCCAACTTGAATAAACTGGTCTCGGATGTCATAGGGCAAATCTACAGCTTTATTTCCTAAAACAATAGAACTAACAAGTGGCCCTTCTGGACTCCCCAACCAATTAACCTGAGAGCGGATAATTCGCTGCCGAATTGCCCACCAACCCCACTGTCGTCCTTTTTGTTCATCTAGCCAGCTAACTTGCCGCCCGCTTAAACCAGCAAACCCACCTTCTCTAGCTAGATAGGCTTTAAAATCGAAAGCTCCCGGATTGGCAGCTACCTTCGGCTTGTATAAGACACCCGTAATTGCGATCGCCTGTCCCTGATGTAAGCCAGTCCCTTGTAGTAACGGCACTGTCACATACAACTTCCCCTTTACCTCTTGGTTGACATCAGCAGGTTCGTTGTCGCTGCTTTGCACCTCATTAAAGCTAGTTGCTTCTAACCAAAATTGCGATCGCGCAGCATCTCCAGAATAAAATTGCTGACTTCGTGTTAGTCGAGGTACGCTGACAATCTTTCCTTGAACGGTGACAACTTGCTCCTGCGTTCTCCCCTCAGATGTTGAAACAAAGTTGCTGATGTCATTTGCTGCCGGTTGTGGCACCCGCACTTGAAAATAAAATGATGCCAAAAAAGCGACGAGTCCAGCCGCCACCCACAGTCTTAGCTTCGGACCAGTTCGCCATAATCGTGGCAGAATTATGCCCGCTGCGACTCCCAACCCTAGAATCACGAACTTGCCCCAGGCAGTTGCCGCAGACAGTAGGCCAAGAATGTAGGCCAAACTCAAAATGACGCTTCCGCTTGAAGTCATCGTATTGGAAGTATGAAATATGAACTATACAAGCCACTTGCCCTTGCCTAAAGATTATCTATTTTCATACTTCATCTTTCCTCAAGCCGCATCCTGCGCTCTCAAGAGCGGAAATCCCAATGTCTCCCTTTGCTGTAAGTAAAGCTGAGCCACTCGCCGCGCCAAGCTGCGAATTCTGCCAATGTACCGCGTCCGCTCCGTTACAGAAATTACACCTCTGGCATCTAGCAAATTGAATGTATGAGAGCACTTTAAAACATAGTCCAGGCTGGGTAGAACCAAACCACGTTGGCTTAATTGCTCTGCCTCCTCTTCATATAGACCGAATAACGTCAACAACATATCCGGATTAGATGCCTCAAAGTTATAGGTACATTGCTCTACCTCTCCCTGGAAATGAACATGTCCATAGGTAACGCGATCTGTCCAGTTGATCTTTGTAAACGCATCTACCTGCTGGAGATACATTGACAATCGCTCTAGTCCGTAGGTGATTTCTATCGAGACAGGACGGCAATCAATTCCGCCACACTGTTGAAAATAGGTAAATTGGGTAATCTCCATGCCGTCTAGCCAGACTTCCCAACCAACTCCCCAAGCGGCTACCGTAGGAGCCTCCCAATTGTCTTCTACAAACCGAATATCGTGATCCTCAGGACGAATCCCCAAAGCTCTCAGAGAGTCGAGGTAAACGTCTTGAATATTTTCTGGAGAGGGTTTAATCAACACTTGGTACTGATAGTAGTGCTGATAGCGGTTAGGATTTTCTCCGTAGCGTCCATCTGTAGGGCGACGGCAAGGCTCGACATAGGCAACCGACCAAGGTTCAGGACCAAGAGATCTTAAGAAAGTATGAGGGTTCATCGTGCCTGCCCCTTTCTCCATATCGTAGGGGTGGGCAATCAGACAACCGCGATCGCTCCAGAACTGATGCAATGTAGCAATGACCGACTGAAAATTCACAGGCACTCCTCCTCAAGCACACAATGCATAATCCATTGTTACGCAAAAGCCCTACTACCAGAGGATTTTAGGGAATTCAAAAAAAACTTTTCCCAAAAGCTTGACAGTTTCTGGTTGAGGTTGCTACATTGATAAAGCGGTCGAGAGAGGCAAGCGAAAGCGAAGCCGAAGTCACCGCTCCGAACCTAGAAAATTAAAGAGTTTGAAAGCTAGAAAGCATCCAGTCCTCGTTAAGTAAATTATCGGTCAAAAGGGTAACCTGGAGACCAAAAACGAAGAAAAACTAAAACGAAAGTTTTAGAGAGCTATAAAGACTCTACCAAAATGGAGAGTTTGATCCTGGCTCAGGATGAACGCTGGCGGTATGCTTAACACATGCAAGTCGAACGGAACCTTTCGGGGTTCAGTGGCGGACGGGTGAGTAACGCGTGAGAATCTGCCAAAAGGTTCGGGACAACCACTGGAAACGGTGGCTAATACCGAATGTGCCTTCGGGTGAAAGATTTATTGCCTTTTGATGAGCTCGCGTCTGATTAGCTAGTTGGTGGGGTAAAGGCTTACCAAGGCGGCGATCAGTAACTGGTCTGAGAGGATGACCAGTCACACTGGGACTGAGACACGGCCCAGACTCCTACGGGAGGCAGCAGTGGGGAATTTTCCGCAATGGGCGAAAGCCTGACGGAGCAATACCGCGTGAGGGAGGAAGGCTCTTGGGTTGTAAACCTCTTTTCTCAGGGAAGAACACAATGACGGTACCTGAGGAATAAGCATCGGCTAACTCCGTGCCAGCAGCCGCGGTAATACGGAGGATGCAAGCGTTATCCGGAATGATTGGGCGTAAAGCGTTCGTAGGTGGTCCTTCAAGTCTGCTGTCAAAGCGCAGGGCTTAACTCTGTAAAGGCGGTGGAAACTGAAGAGCTAGAGTGCGGTAGGGGTAGAGGGAATTCCCGGTGTAGCGGTGAAATGCGTAGAGATCGGGAAGAACACCAGCAGCGAAAGCGCTCTACTGGGCCTGCACTGACACTGAGGGACGAAAGCTAGGGGAGCGAATGGGATTAGATACCCCAGTAGTCCTAGCCGTAAACGATGGATACTAGGTGTTGCCTGTATCGACCCGGGCAGTGCCGTAGCTAACGCGTTAAGTATCCCGCCTGGGGAGTACGCGCGCAAGCGTGAAACTCAAAGGAATTGACGGGGGCCCGCACAAGCGGTGGAGTATGTGGTTTAATTCGATGCAACGCGAAGAACCTTACCAGGGCTTGACATGTCGCGAACCTCAGGGAAACTTGAGGGTGCCTTCGGGAGCGCGAACACAGGTGGTGCATGGCTGTCGTCAGCTCGTGTCGTGAGATGTTGGGTTAAGTCCCGCAACGAGCGCAACCCTCGTCCTAAGTTGCCAGCATTAAGTTGGGCACTCTGAGGAGACTGCCGGTGACAAACCGGAGGAAGGTGGGGATGACGTCAAGTCAGCATGCCCCTTACGTCCTGGGCTACACACGTACTACAATGCTACGGACAAAGGGCAGCCAGACAGCAATGTCGAGCAAATCCCATAAACCGTGGCACAGTTCAGATTGCAGGCTGCAACTCGCCTGCATGAAGGTGGAATCGCTAGTAATCGCAGGTCAGCATACTGCGGTGAATCCGTTCCCGGGCCTTGTACACACCGCCCGTCACACCATGGAAGCTGGCTTAGCCCGAAGTCGTTACCCTAACCCGCAAGGGAGGGGGACGCCGAAGGCAGGGCTGGTGACTGGGGTGAAGTCGTAACAAGGTAGCCGTACCGGAAGGTGTGGCTGGATCACCTCCTTTTAGGGAGACCTGCTGCCATCATGACCGACCCAAACATTTAGGTCAGATGCCAGTCATCCCAAGGTCGTGCGAGGAAACAACTGGGCAAGATAGCTTTCAAACTCTTCAACGGTTCGGTTTATGGGCTATTAGCTCAGGTGGTTAGAGCGCACCCCTGATAAGGGTGAGGTCCCTGGTTCGAGTCCAGGATGGCCCACCTTAACAGGAAGAAGTCAAAAGTATGGAATTAACACCTCCTTACTAGAAGCTTTTTTGAGGGGGGTATAGCTCAGCTGGTAGAGCGCTGCCTTTGCAAGGCAGATGTCAGCGGTTCGAGTCCGCTTACCTCCACTCGACCAGTAAAACCAAAAAAATCAAATCATACCTTGTTTATCTTCCATAATTGGTGATAGACTAGATAAAGTGGAAAAAAAGAATCCTGCAACTGTTAGGTTCAGTCCTTGCAGCCTGCTGGAATTCTTTCCAGCCAGAACCTTGAAAACTGCATAGCAACAAGTCATAGGTAGTCAGTAGGAAGTAGAAGTCATTAATTTGACTTTTACGGAAATTACAGACTTTGATTTAAGTGGTCAAGCTACAAAGGGCTTAGGGTGGATACCTAGGCACACAGAGGCGAAGAAGGACGTGGCGACCGACGAAACACTCCGGGGAGCTGGAAGCAAGCATTGAGCCGGAGATCTCCGAATGGGGCA
>JAHHGU010000028.1 GCA_019359765.1 Aphanothece sp. CMT-3BRIN-NPC111 | reverse complement strand
TGAAAAGCTCGAAGACGACAACTAATTTATTTTTACTTATAAAAAAGGCAGTAACTTTAATTGCTACTGCCTTTTTTGTTATTGTGAGCAGTCATATCATGTCCGGTTAATTAATAGAGACGCTATATATCCCGTCTCTACATTATGTGCGATCGCCCGGACTTGATCTGGGCCCTAATTTTTGCGGATGGTTCACGGCACTATCACTCACCAACCCCCCGCATTAAGACTAGGCGTAGTCAGCCGGATCGCCATAGGGATCTTCGCTAGCTCGCCGAATATTACCGTACTCTTGATCGGCCGGATCGCCATAGGGATCTTCGCTAGCTGACCGAACATTACCGTATTCCTGATCAGCCGGATCGCCATAGGGATCTTCACTAGCTGGGCGAACATTACCGTATTCCTGATCAGCCGGATCGCCATAGGGATCTTCGCTAGCTGGGCGAACATTACCGTATTGTTCATTGTCCCCTTGATAGTCACCTTGATCTGTATTGTCTCCAGTTAAGGCTTCCTGAACTTTTCGTAAAAACCCATCTACCATGATTTTTCTCCTTTTTAAATTAAGCTATGAAACGACGCTGTAAATGCTAAAAACCTATTCCACGTTGCCGTTGTCTTTTTGAGGTTGCCAATGCGATCGCATCGGCGTTGTATCTTGCCTAGCAACTTTGACAGCAGGAGCTACGACGCTGGGGTCTATTCTGCACCAACACCCGCTAAGTCGCGACCTGTAGGCCTATTGTCATAACCTTGAAAGTCCCGGTACTGTTGCGCCTCCGATGCTGGGACTTGAATCCCACCAGGTGGCGGTGTTACATAGTGAGCGCGATGTTGGGCATCGCGATAGTAGACGCGCCCGTTTTTAGAAAGGTAGTACTGCCCCTCTGGACCCTGTTTCGCTTTCGCGTTCTTGTGCTTGTTATAGAGGTAGTAAAGTGCAGCCGCTCCTGCCAATGTGATCGCTACTTTTTGCCCACCACTCAATCCCTTTTTCGCTTGGGGTGAGCGATTGGGTGCAGGAGCGGTCTGTGTTCCACCGCGCGTATCGTCAACAGGCGGCGGCGGAGTATTACTCTGCGAACCTCCACCTCCGCAGCTAGTCAAAAGTGGCAATGTTAGCAATACGGAAAGCAGCCATGCCCTTGGGCGTAAAGCTCTTCTACGCTCTGGGTACATTGTGTTCATATCTCCTCCTCACCCTGGTTTAGCAGGACGCCGCTTGATAGCAAGTTTCACAATGGACTTACGCTGCTGCAAAAATATTGTTTCTCTTCAATTAATTTCTCAAGCGATTGAGAACCAGAGCGATCGCAGATGATTTACAACAGCACAAGTGCAATGTTTTTCTTTCCCTTAAGCGTGATGAAATTTGAAAATTAATACTATCTAGCGCTAGATAGATCTTTGAGAAGAAAGCACAAGCCTTGCCTCTAATAGGCGTAATCACCTCATAAATTTGTACAAGATGTCAGCATTAAGGCGCTGCTATTGATACCAAGTTGCATTCACAAGCGTAAATTTGTTTTCCTGTACTCCTGGAGATCCTCTGCTGAAAATTACAGTTTCGACTGCACATTGGTATGAGTCCATGTCCCGCCAGAAACAGGAACATGGAAATTGATTTAAGCCAGAAGACAGGCAATTGGAAAAATTAAATATTCCAGAAAGAAGAGTTTCCAGATGAATTGGTAGAACTGAGCGATATTACTTTTATCGTGCAAATCTACCTGCAAACTGCGCCACCACATTAAACTGAGTGCTACTAGATGAGTAGTAACTAAGAAGATAGGGTTAACAGAGGTAAGCCACAACACGCCTGCAACAGTCATACCCAGATAGCACACGGTTAACACCCAACGCGCCAAATTAAATACGGCTGGTGTACCTAATCGGATGGTGAAAGTAGTGATATTGTACTGGCGATCGCCTTCTATGTCCGGGATATCTTTGAAGATCGCGATCGCAAACGTAAACACCACAATAAACAGTGTCAGCGCCCAAACTACAGGTGGAATCGTGGGAACAAATTCTAACCCCTTCCCTAGCAATACCGAGTTAAAGTGCAGAAACAATCCTAAATTGACAATAGCGCCACGCACAGAAAAGATGCACAGCGCCGCCCAAAAAGGAAACCGCTTCAACCGCACTGGGGGCAGGGAATAAGCTGTACCAATTGCCAAACTAATCCCCACCATACCCAGCAAAAACGGTCCCATTAACCACGCCAACAACAGCGCCAAGATACCCATAACGCTGACAATCATCTGGGCTTGGGTCTTGGAGAACTCACCAGCAGCTATAGGCAGATGGGGTTTGTTAATCCGGTCAATCTCCACATCTTCTAGCTGATTGAGTCCCACAATGTAGACATTACCGCACAGGCAGGCAATCCAAGCCCCCAATAGCTGACTCAGGTGAGGGCTGGAAAAGCCACCGGAGGACTCCGCCAAGGCAATCAAATATAACCCTATAACACTCAGGCTTGTGCCAATAACGGTATGGGGACGACTGAATTTCCAAAAGGCGTAAAGCCAGGTAGTAGCCTGCCGATCTGGGTGGGACTGAGAAGGACGGATTTGGTGAAGAGAAGGCTTTTGAGTAGAAATTTGGCTCATGGATGCTTTAGATAGGATTCAGGCTTGATTTTAAGCAAGGCTGATGCCTAAATACTGAGTTTTGAGTGTGAAAGGGAAAATTTATTGTAATTTTCCCTTGCTTTATGCCGAAGTCTTAAAATTATTTGGTGCCACAGAGCAGGCCGAATCGAATCAAGCCTCGTCGGTAACCGCTACTCATTAATCTCAATGAAAGCGCCGCTTGAATCGTTGTCCAGCCGCTACGGAGCAAACCCAGAATCGCGCTGGGACTAAGGGCTGAACTAATCACGAGATCCCAGAATGGTGCCACAGCGTCAGACCAATCTGCGGTGCGAATGTTTTGGAAGGAAAGATTACGGGCGATCGCTTCATATTCTGGCAGCGAAATCACATAAGGCAAGCAGTACACCCGATAAATTTCTTGTAAGTGTTTTTGCTCATCTGCATTCAACGGCCCAGCTACCCCATCAGTGGGTCGATGACACCAGGTTGCCATTATGAAAGTTCCCCCTGGTTTCAGTACCCGGTAACACTCCTGCAAGAACTTTTCCTTATCCGGCATATGCTCACCACTTTCCAGCGACCAGACTAAATCAAAAGACTGGTCAGGAAAAGGCATATTCAGAGCGTCTGCCACTTGGAACTGAGCCTTTGTACTCAATTGGGCTGCTTGGGCGCGTTCTGTGGCTCGACGCGCCTGCACTGGGCTGAGGGTGATACCCGTGGCTGTGGCGTCAATACCAGTGGGATTGGATATGGGAAGGGATTTGAAATCTAAGTCCTGATTAATACTGGCGTCTGAGATGGAATCGCTTTGAGGGATGGAAATAAACTTTTGCACCAGGTAAAGGGAACTGCCACCAATCCCACAACCGACATCAAGGATATTGTATGGGTTGGCTATCTCAGAATTTACCTGCACCCCAGCCCACTTGAGGAGTTCTTCAATTAAGTCAATTTGCGCCTGACGTCGGTCTTTTTTCTGGTTGCCGTCTGGACCATAATAGCCGTGGTGCATATGTTCGCCCCACACCTGTTCCCACAGACCAGAGGAGGCGTCGTAGAATTGCTGAATTTGCCTGGTTAGGGTTGAGGTCATAGAATTGCAGCTTGGATGCAGATCGCAATTAGCTTACCAGACTATGTTGGTACTCTCAGTTAGTAAGTTTCAGGGAGGGGTAAGCTAACACAAGGCAGCAGCATGGTGGCGGATGTGATCTTCGACAAAGGTAGCGATGAAGTAATAGCTATGGTCGTAACCGGAGTGCATTCGTAAAGTTAGCGGTTGCCCAGCTTTTGCACAAGCTTGCTCAAACACTTCCGGTAGCAGTTGCTGCTGAACGAGAAATGCATCGGCAATACCTTGGTCGATGAGAATGGGACGGTTATATTGAGCAGTGAGTGCCAATTCACTGGCATCGTAAGCACGCCAACTTTCTTTGTCAGAACCAAGGTATTTAGTGAACGCTTTTTGACCCCAAGGACAGCGCATTGGTGCTGCAATCGGGGCAAGTGCTGAAACTGACAAATAGCGAGCGCGGTTTTTTAAAGCGCAAATCAGTGCCCCATGTCCACCCATAGAATGGCCGAAAATGCCCTGTCGCTCCGGCAAGCCTGGAAAATGCTTGACGATAAGGGCAGGTAATTCATCGACCACATAGCTGTACATCCGATAATGCGCCTTCCAAGGCTCCTCAGTGGCATCAATGTAAAAACCAGCGCCAGTACCGAAATCCCAGTCTTCATCTTCACCTGGAATACCAGTATTACGAGGGCTAGTATCTGGCACCACGAGCATCAAACCATATTCAGCCGCTAATCGCTGCGCCCCCGCCTTAGCCATAAAGTTCTCTTCAGTGCAGGTTAAACCAGAGAGAAAGTAGAGAATCGGCACAGGCTCTAATTTTGCCTGTGGCGGCTGATACACGGCAAATTTCATCTCTCCATTACAGGAAGAGGAGAGATGACTATAAAAGCCGACTGTACCGCCGAAGCAAGCATATTCACTTTTCAGGTTGAGGGATGCAGGCATTTAGATAAGTATGTGAACGTATGTTGGGATTGTTAGTTGTTAGTTGAAAAGCCTTTGAGCTTTTTTACCCCAGATGAACGCAGATAATTGGGAGATTTTATGATTACGGTGAGGATAATTTTTTGATTCATGCAGGAGGTCTAATGACCAATCACCGACCTCCACAAGTGATGTTGAATTATGCTGATCCGCTTAAAAGGTTACGACGCTGCGGATAGACTCACCTTTGTGCATCAAATCGAAAGCATCATTAATGCGCTCAAGCGGCATTACATGGGTAATCAAATCGTCGATATTAATCTTGCCTTCCATGTACCAGTCAACGATTTTAGGAACATCCGTGCGCCCTCTGGCACCACCGAAAGCTGAACCCTTCCAAACACGCCCGGTGACAAGCTGGAAAGGGCGGGTTTTGATTTCCTGACCAGCACCAGCAACGCCGATAATAACGCTGACGCCCCAACCCTTGTGGCAGCATTCCAATGCTTGACGCATAATATTGACGTTGCCGATGCACTCGAAGCTGTAATCAGCACCGCCTTTGGTCAAGTCAACGAGGTAGGCGACTAAATCGCCCTCTACTTCCTGAGGATTTACGAAGTGGGTCATGCCGAATTTCTCAGCTAGTGCGCGCTTGGCGGGGTTGATATCCACCCCCACAATCATGTTGGCACCTACCATGCGAGCGCCTTGGATGACATTGAGACCAATACCGCCCAGCCCGAAGACTACCACATTTGCTCCCGGCTCGACTTTTGCTGTGTAAATTACTGCACCGATGCCAGTCGTGACGCCGCAGCCAATGTAGCAAACCTTATCAAAGGGTGCATCTGAGCGAATCTTGGCAACGGCAATTTCAGGTAGCACTGTATAGTTGGCAAACGTGGAGGTGCCCATATAGTGATGGAGTATCTGACCATCTAGAGAAAAACGGCTGGTTCCATCCGGCATTAGACCGCGACCCTGAGTTGAACGGATGGCTTGACAGAGATTGGTTTTTCTGCTGAGACAATATTCACACTGGCGGCATTCTGGGGTATAGAGGGGAATTACATGGTCGCCTGGTTTGAGGCTAGTCACACCAGACCCTACTTCTACGACAACACCGGCTCCCTCATGACCCAGGATAGCGGGGAATAAACCTTCAGGATCGTCACCGGAAAGGGTATAAGCATCTGTATGGCATACGCCAGTTGCTTTAATCTCAACCAGCACTTCTCCGTCCTTTGGGCCTTCTAGCTGTACTGTTTCAATGCTCAACGGTTTACCTGCGCCGTAAGCGACTGCTGCTTTTACTTCCATGCTTAACTCCTAATTATTTGATAGTTTTTGTTTTGTAAGTCAAGAATACTGAGCCAATCAAATTAAATTTTCTACATAAATATTTTTGTTATACAGCGCCTTGCATCTAATTCCTTGCCCCCCTTGTCCGTTATAGACTGCGGCTAGCCTCGGTGCGCCCCCAAAACCACTCAATACTTGCCTTTTGCCGCTCTTGAGCCAACCATTCTGTAAACAACGCCTCTTTAACCGCCTCGCATGTCCTCTCGTCCAAGCAGGCAGGATGGATCTCTAAAACGCGGATGATATCATAACCATCACCGCTGGAAACAGGACCGACGACTGCTCCGGGCGAAGCAGCAAATATTTCCGTTGCCTGCTGCGGTGACATCAGCCTGCGTTGTATACGGGCAAACAGCTTGCCATCTCCTTTCTCTTCCCGATCTGTGCAAGTGAGAAAAGAAGATTCAGCCGCGTCATAAAAATCCATTGCGCCGCTACGGATGGTTTCACTAAGGTGCTGCGCGTGTTCCTGAGTAGCGACTCGGAAGCGGGCGATGCAGGCGGTGTCAAACTTTGATCTGCGATCGCGGAAGTATTGTTCCACACGCCCACCTGTTATTTGCTCGCGCAGCAGACGAGTGTTGACCTCCGCAGCCAGCATTTGCTCAAGCTCTTTGTGCGTGGTGCCCTGCTGCTCAAGCCAGCGCAATGTATCCTCTGCTGTGAACAGCCTGCGCGATCGCCTAAATTCATCCATAGCCCGCTGTAATTCCCCAGGAGAGGCTTGAATGCCACGCTTGAGAATTGCCTCATCAATTAGACATCTGTTCACCAGACGCGCAATTAGGCGGGCTTCATTCCAGAGAAAGTCCAGGCAGGACACCACATATTGGACATCAAGAGTAATGCTGTTGACGCGGACTATGTTGTACTCCCGCGCAAAATGCCCGCCGCGCAACAGCCAGGGCACTCCTTTTTCAGGACAATAGCTTAAAGAGACGGTTCCACCCCCAGGCAGATGCAGCAGTGCGTCATAGTGCAGAGCCTCCGTATACCCCTCTTCTTCCCAGAGCAAGTCTAGATTTAGATCGGGATGTCGCTCTTGCACAACACCCAGTCGCGCGATCGCTCCCTCAGTATCCACCTGTTCATTTTGCACCTCCACGAGGCACTCTAAGGTTTCCAGCAATGCTCTTTGAATTGTTTCACTGATCACAGTTTGCTCCTTCCATCCCCTGCCAGTCAGCCATATTAGGGTTTGGGCTTGGGGTTCTCGGTGACAGCAGCAGGTCGCAAATAGCTTCACCAATGGGCATACCTGTCAATTGTTCGATCCACCCGTACTGACCATTGGGGTTAATCTCTAGGAAGACATAACCTCCTTCAGGTGTCACGATCATGTCTATGGCTCCATAGCAAAGCTCTAGTTGAGCCATGAACTCCAGGCACAGCTGCCGCACTTGTTCTGGCAACGCATGGGGACGGTGCAGCGTGCGACCTAGGTCGTAACGCCTCCAGTCATGGCGCGTGTGGTGATTTTGCTGAGAGTGGATTTCGGCGGCGAAGACTTGCTCTCCCACTACCGTAATCCGCAATTCAACCTGTTTAGGCACATAAGCCTGGAAAATAACCGGGCAGTAGCGAACACTGTTGATATAACCAACGGCACGGTGAGATATAGGTTGGGTATGCACATGGCAAGCTCTCCCTCCCCCGCCAGAGTCACTTTGCACCAAGGAGGAGTGGAATGCCTTGCTCACGATATTGCCGTTGTGAGTGCGGTAAAACTCCAGCACCTCCTTTGAGTTGTTGGTAATCAGGGTAGGAGGAATTTCAAAACCTAAGCTCGTGGCAATTTTCAATTGGGTTGCCTTGTAATTTGCTCGATGGATGGCGGAACGCTTACCGGGCAACCACAGGCAATCCAAGGTTTCCCAAACATCATCAAGAAAATGACTGGACTCTTTAGCAATATAGTTTTGTAGGGCTGGCTCAGTAACTTGCTCTGATGCTGTTGCCGGACGAGGGCGTCGATCCCAAGCCGCGGTGATGTCCTCTAGTGGAACTGTTTTTCCTGCTAAGTGCAGTACGTGTCGCAGTCCTTCGTTTGCCGTATAAACAAGTGAAAGTCCGAGATGGGCAGGAAACTGTGCGTCGTCAAACCGCAGCACGTCTGCTCCTTTCTGCCTCAATCGGCTCTCTACGCGATCGGCCGCTGTGTCATCAGGAGTAGTTAACAACAGGAGCACAAAATAAGTTCCCTTACGAAGAAAGGGCACAGCGAGAAAGGTCTAGAAACCTGCGCTGCACCCCAGTAACAGCGATTACATGAAGTACCCGCTTACAGCAAGCGTGTTAATCATAGGTTGGGACGTTGCCCTTACGACCTGTAACTTCGTCGCCTCGCATTCCACCACTGACGCTTTGGATGTCCTCCTCGGTCAGTTCTTCCTCAGTTAAGTCCTGATCTTCAGGCGCTAGATTTTCTATTGAAGTCGCCTTTTCTTCAGGATTGCTGGGGTTTTCATTTGGATTTGCCATTTGAAGTTTCTCCTGCCAAATTGATAACACACTATTTCAAGTTACAACAAGGGAAACGAGGATTTCTGATTTTGCAAAGGAATTAACAGAGTTTTTATTTAGTAATTTATACTTAAATAATTATCCCATTAAATTTTCCGTAAATAATTGAAGCAACGTGTAGTTTATAGCGCTTAATTATACTTCTCAAGAGGGATGCAAATTATGATTTACAGAGATCGGCAATTTTTAGGACGTATCTAGATTAGCGATGGTTCACATTAAATTTAGTAGCTTTTGGTGAAAAAAAACTTCGTGATTTCTAACAATAACCTGAACTTTGAACAGCTTATTTCACCGATGGAGATAGGTGTATTTTTTGACAAGTACTGGGAGCAACACCCCCTTTTCATATCTAGCAGAAAATATGATTATTATTCGGAATTATTTTCCATCCAGGAACTGGAGTCTTATCTATTTACAGCTAAACTGAATATTCCGGAATTGCGATTATACAGTAAGTCTAAAGAGTTTGCAGCTCAGAATCAGTTGGACAAGAATCAGCCCCCTAGTATCAACGAAGTGTACAACGCCTACCGGCAGGGGAATACTCTGATTGTGAACCACTTAGGCAAGCGTTATCCATCTGTAGCTAACCTGTGCCGGAACTTAGAGGACTTCTTTACCTGTTCGGTGGGAGCAAACCTGTACTTAACGCCCAAAGAAGCTCAGGGTTTCCCCCAACATTTCGACGCCCATGATGTGTTTATTCTTCAGATTGAAGGAAGTAAGCACTGGCGTGTTTACGATGCTTACTGTGAATTACCCATTGATGAGAACTTCGAGGAAGTACCACCGGGGATGTTCCATGAGCCTTTATGCGAGGTGTATCTTCAGCCAGGGGATTTGTTGTACATACCTCGTGGCTTTGTGCATGAAGCCATGACCTCCAATACATCCTCGCTTCATATCACGATTGGGGTTCATGTCTACCGTTGGTCTCACGTACTGGCTACAGCTATAACCCAGCTGAGTAAACAGGATGTGCGCCTGCGTAAGAGCCTACCTGTGGGTGCGTTGAATCCAGGCGGAGTAACTCTAGGACTTAAAGAGCAGTTCCAAGAAGTTCTGGAGCTTTTCTGCAAACAGGCTCAACTAGAGGAGGCGGTGGATAAATTAACCGAGTCCTTAATTGAAAACATGGTACCTTTGCCGGACGGTCATCTTCATCAGCTCGATGGCATTAGTGAAATTGGCTTAGACACGCTGGTAGGTATGCGAAAAGGTATGCGGTGCCGCATCAGTAGCCAGGCAGACTTTATTTACATACAATTCCCAGGCAACACTGTGAAACTGCCCAAGCGTACTGAGCCAGCCTTGCGATTTATCGCTGCCACAAAGTCTTTTCCCGTCCACGCTATCCCCAGTAACCTGAGTACGCAGAGCAAGTTGGTGCTAGTGCGCCGCCTGATACAGGAAGGGCTGTTGACCAAAATAATTCGTAATTCGTAATTCGTAATTCACGGTTTCAAGCCCCTAAATTTATTTAGGGAAAACAAAGGAAATGCGTAGTATCAATGTCCAAGCTCCTAGATTTATTTATTGGGTATTATAGCGGTTGCCTTGTCTGGAAGAGTGACAATCGATCTCGCCCCCAAGCACCATCCAGATGCGGCTCTAAAAGCTAATTACTAATTGCTAATTGCTAAAAGCTAAGTTTTACTGTGCTAGACAAACCATAGTATAGGAGGTAAAACAGGTGTTGCCTGACAAGAACCTGAACTTTGAAAAGCTTATTTCACCTGTTGAAACAAGCGTGTTTTTTGACAAGTACTGGGAGCAACAGCCCCTAGTAATCTCAGGTAGAGATTCTGACTACTATTCAGGATTATTCTCTCTACAGGAACTGGACTCTTATCTGCTTACGGCTCAACTCAAAATTTCCGAACTTCGGTTCTATAGTAAAAGCAAAAAGTTTACGGTTGAGAATCTGTTAGACAAGGATAAGCCGCTTGGTATCAACGATGTCTACAGCGCCTACCGCCAGGGGAACACGGTCATCCTAAATACTTTAAAAGAGCGCTTTTTGCCTGTAGCTAGGCTCTGTCAGAATTTAGAAGACTTCTTTAGCTGTCCAGTCGTAGCTAAACTGTACCTAACGCCTCAGGATTCCCAAGGCTTCCCTCAACATTTTGATACGCATGATGTGTTCATTTTGCAAATTGAGGGGTTTAAGCAGTGGCGCGTATACGATGCCTTCTGTACGTTACCCATTCATGAAAATCTTGAAACTGTCCCCTCTGGGATGTTCCGCGAGCCTTTGTATGAGGTTTGTCTCCAACCTGGGGATATCTTGTACATACCCCGTGGTTTTGTGCATGAGGCAATGACCTCTCACTCCTCCTCACTTCATATTACGATTGGAGCCTATGTCTACCGTTGGTCTCATGTGCTAGCTGTAGCGCTGACTGAGGCGAGTAAACAGGACGTGCGCCTGCGTCGGAGTCTTCCCCTTGGGGCGTTGAACGCTGGTGGAGTCACGCCAACGCTTAAAGCACAGTTTCAAGAAGTTCTGGAGGTATTTTCTCAGCAGGCTCAACTTGAGGAAGTAGTAGAGCAAATGGCTCAGTCCTTCGTTGAACGCATGATACCTTTACCGGGCGGACATTTTTATCAGTGCGATCGCATTGATGAGGTTGGCTCAGAAACCGTGCTGAGCAAGCGAAAAGGCATACGCTGCCACACCAGCACCCAGGATGACTCCATCTACATCCACTTTCCTGGTAACACTGTCAAGTTGCCTTTACGTACCGAGGTAGCCTTACGGTTTATCGTGGCTACAGAGTCATTTTGCGTGCAGGAAATTCCTGGAAGACTCAGCACTCAGAGCAAGCTGGTGCTGGTGCGTCGCCTGCTCCAAGAAGGACTGCTGAGTATCTTCGGCAATTCATAGCATCGGTTACTCAGGTATTTGTAATAGACTTCTTGCAAAAATATTGATTTTGGTTTTTTAGAACGTAGATGTACGCAGATAAACGCAGATAATTTGCAATATTTGAGCGAATTTTGCCAGAGATTTAATGATAAAAATATCTCAAAATCAAGTTACGCAAGCACTATATATGCAGTCCTAACTAATACGTGATATTGATTGTCCCTTTCTTTTCTTTCTTAGCGCTCTTCGCGTCTTTGCGGTTCATTCACGCAAATAATTCTCACAACTCAAATAGGACTGCTTATGAATAAATGGCTAAAAAGCCTTAAGGAGGATCTTGTCCTGCTGGCGGATATGTACCGCGATACTAACCGGCTGGTGCTGCCAGAGGATTTCACTCCGGAGCAAATGGCTAACTTTTATGAAGTCGTGGATAACCAGGCAGATACCACCTTGTTTAGCTTTGCTGGATTGGCACTTCCCTTTGGTGGACTGCCCATATTCGAGTTCCGGAAATCCCTGGGAACCGTAGGAAGTAGGGTTAATCTCGTTTTCCTTCGCGATATTCGGGGTCTGTGGTATCACCTCACTCCCCAAGGCAGTCCGGGGGGATTAGCATTTTATGCCGAACAGGTATTGCAGCTCCAGAAGCAACTGGGAGCCAGCCATCATATTACCTTGGGGGCTTCAGCAGGAGGCTTCGCCGCCTTATACATTGGGCAAATAACCGGAGCCGAAAGTATCCTTGCCTATGGTCCTCAAGTTAAACTATCCGACTTTGCGCGACCTGATGTGGGCAGGCACTTGTTCAACCCCCGTCTCTGGCACCAGCCTGAGGAGTACCTGCGGCTGGAACTCGGCTTGAGCAAAGCACTTTATAACCGCTTCTCAATCTTAAAGGAGAAGCTGGGCAGTAATCCTATCGGCACAGTTGAGCAAGCATTTCAGCACAACCCCAACCCCCAAACGCAGGTTTATGTCTACTACTGCCAGCACCATCGGCTTGACTGCCAACAAGTCAAAGCCTTAATGCCTCTTACCGGGGTAAACCTGCGTCCCTGCGACTGCAACCTGCATGGCGTTGCCGTTTACCTACGCAGCCGCAATGCACTGATTGCCTCACTCAAGCGTGAGGTGGAAATCCTCAGAACCTGACAGGCTTTAGCTTGGAGTTAAAACTAATGCATTAATAGACCTCTTGCACGCAGCCGATTTATCCTCTGCGTTTCAAAGCAAAATTATGATTTTTGCAAGAAGTCTAATGTTGTGGTGGAAAGTAGCTTAAAGCCTTGTAATAATAGATTTTTCTCCCCCTGCTCCTCATCTCCACTCACCTTGAAGCGCAAAACCTGCCCAGTAATAAGGTGAGTTCCATTGCGGGTGTTGCGACATCTCAACTTGTGCTGCTCTCAGTGCTGCCGCAGGCCTTTTGCCTTCTTTGAGCATTCCTCTATAGAATCTTGTCATTAGCTCTGCGGTTGCCTGATCGTCCACGCTCCACAAACTTACTACAACTCTGGGCGCACCAGCGTACATAAAGCCCCTGGTCAGCCCCACCAGCCCTTCTCCCTTGATATCCTGACCTAGCCCCGTTTGACAGGCACTAAGTACGATTAGTTCTGCTGGGAGTTTGAGATTGAAGACATCTTGCAAGCGCAGGAAGCCGTTCTGTGGGGTGCCTTTTTCATCCACTAGCGACAGCACCACACCTGATAACTCAGGATGGCTGCTGTTGAGGATGCCGTGAGTGGCAAAATGCACTATACGGTATTGACTCAGTTGGGGGCTGGTGGCTGTGGCTCGATTGGCGGCAAAATTCAACGCCTGCTCGCGTTCTGCTGGGGGTGCTAGGGCGAGGATTTGCTCGGCTTCTTGCCGCGTGAAGGGCAAGCGCTTAAACTTGACACCTGATTCTCTGGCGGATCTGTCTAATTGAGAGGTCAGGAGTTGGGAGTTGGAAGTTGGGGATGGCTTACCCTTAACTCGCTCATCGCTACTGGTAAAGACTGGATCGGCAAGCACCGCCACTGTTTTGGCAGCAGGTTTGCGCCCAGCTAGTTCATGTCGTAATACTGCCAGCGTTGAAGCAGATGGCAGGGTGATAATTTCATGCTGTCTCACCAGGGGGACATTAGCGCCGCCCTGTGTGGGCGTTCCAGGCACGGATAGGGCAGTAAAGGGTACATACTGCAATGCCCCATCCGCAACAATTAGTAAGCGCTTTTGCCCTAACTGGCTAGCCACTGGCTGCAATAGCAGCTGACTCAGAGCCGCGCTTGCTTCCGCTACTTTGGCAGGACTAGTCCTCAGCCAGGGTACAGTCAAGCTGTCCCGAAACCGCCGCGCTGCTGCCTCTATGTCTGCGCGTTTGGGTAGCTCGTAGCTGGTGATACCTGTCTTTGTCACTGCCCATAGATAGCTACGCTCCTCGCCGAGGGAATATTCCAACAGCAGGGTGTTGTCATCAAGTACCTGTTGTTGAATCTCAGATAAGGTGAGCGGCTGGGGCTGAGTCAGAGCGGCGTAACGGGGGCTGGTGGCTCGGATCTGCGCTTGGACTTCCTGGTACTGCCGACTGAGTGCGTCGATTTCTGTTTTGATGGCTGTCGCCTGGGCTTCGTTGTTAGCAGCGATCAGTTGTTGCTGGCGTTCTGCTTTAGCGTTGATTTGCTGCTGCAAGGTGCGATCGCGCTCTAGTAGCTTTGGATCGACTCCTTGGCGAATGTCAGCCCCAGCCTCGGTGAGAATTTCTAGGAGGGTGCGGGCGCGTGCCCGTTCACTGGCTTGCAGTGCCTTGCCATCGTACCCTTGAGATGGGTTATTTTTGTGCAGCTGCATGAGCAGGTCAGTGTACAACTGGTAATACTTCTGCACCGAGGCAAAGTAGGAGGCGCGAAGTTCTTGGCTGGCGACTTTGGTACGCAGAGACTCGATGATTTTGAGGGTGGCTTCGATCTGAGTCAGAGCGCCTTGAAGATTGCCGCGATCGCGTTCAACGTCAGCGATATTGTAAAGCGTTTCTGCTTCACTAGCGCGATCGCCCGTCACCCGCCAGAGCGACAGCGCTTGGTTGTAGGAGTTGATAGCCTGCTGATGCTGACCTAATGAATCGTAGACACTGCCAATCTTGTCGAGCGCGGTAGCTTCTCCAAAGCGACTCCCTACAGCACGAAACAGCGGTAGTGACTGGTTGAAGGAATCCAGCGCTTTTTGATAATCACCCATTGCCTTGTAAGCCCTACCTGTTAGGCCGATCGCGGCAGCTTCCCCAGAGCGATTCTTCATAGCACTAAACAGCTGCCTCGCTTGGGTAGATGAGTCTAGCGCCTTTGGGTAATCGCCCATTGATTCGTAAATCCTGACAATGGTGGTGAGGGTGGTGGCTTCTCCAAAGCGGTTTGACTCGGTACGCCATAGAGATAATGCTTGGGAAGAGGAGTCTAGCGCCTTTTGATAATCCTCCGATAACCTGTAGACTCCACCGATATTGTCAAGGGTTTGGGCTTCCCGAAAGCGATCGCCCACAGAACGAAACAGAGATAAGGCTTGGTTGTAGGAGTCGAGACTTAGCTGATAATCGCCTAATGATTTATACACCAAGGCGATATAAGTAAGCGTCACGGCTTCTCCTGCGCGATCGCTCGCACCACGCTGTAGTTTCAGTGCTTGGTTGTAAGAGTCGAGGGCTTTCTGTTTCTCACCCAAGGAATTATAGATCCCGCCAATGTTATTGAGCGTAAAGGCAACTTTAGTCGGCTCTCCCACTGCCTGCTGTAGTTTCAGTGCTTGATTGAAGGAGTCAAGAGCCTTTTGCGGCTCTCCCAATGAATCGTAGACTGAACCGATACTATTGAGAATTTCCCCTTCAGCACCAGGGTTTCCCAGGCTACGGTGGATTGTTAGCGCACCTTTGAAGGAGTCAAGAGCCTTTTGTGGCTCGCCCAATGAATTGTAGACTCCGCCGAGAGTTTGGAGTGTGAGGGCTTCCCCAAAGCGTGAAGTATAGCTATTGCCTAATAACTGCGAATCGCTTCCGGCGCGAAACAAAGGCAGGGCTTGGTTGAATAAGTCAAGAGCCTTTTGCGACTCGCCTAATGAATAGTAGCCGACGCCAAGCAAGGTGAGCGTCTGGGCTTCCCCTCCCTTGTCGTTCACAGCTCTAAACAATGGCAGTGCTTGGTTTAAAGAGTTAAACGCCTTCTGAGTCTCGCCCAATGACAAGTAAATTCTGCTCAGGGTTAGCAGCGTGTCTGCTTCCGCAGAGGTGTCTTTCAAATCTCGCTGGAGTGCCAACGCCTGGTTGAAAAAGTTAAGGCTTGATTGCTGATCGCCTAAATCCGAATAGACTGAGGCAATAGAAGTGAGTGTTAGGGCTTCCAAAGGGCGAGCGCCCACAGAGCGAAATAAGGGAAGCGCCTGGTTGTAAAAATCCAGTGCTTTCTGCTTCTCGCCTAAATCCGAGTAAACCCCGGCAATAGACAAGAGTGCGATCGCTTCTCCAGAGGGATTTTTAAGGGCACGCCTCAGCAAAAGTGCCTGGTTGTAATAGTCCAGTGTCTTCTGCTTCTCTCCCAATGAATAGTAGGTTAGACCGATACTATCAAGCGTTTGGGCTTCCTGAGAGCGAGCCTCCTTCGGAGGAGCTTCGCTAGCGCCCACAGTACGCCATAGCTTTAGTGCCTCTTCGTATTTCTCAATTGCTTGTCGCCTAGATTCTGCCGTTCCTTGCTTAAACAATTCTTGCCCTTGTGCAAAGGCTCGTTCCGCAGCAGCGCGATTTACATCTGGCGAAGTTGTTTCTGGCTGTTGTGCCATCTTCACTGCTGCGCTATCAGGTGTTACAGCTAGTGAGGGCGCGATTGATTGCACTCCCGCTTCTAACAAGAACAGAGCGCTGACACAAACAGCTAGACTGCGATGGGCAAAAGCTGGCAGCGATACGTTGCTTACGTTCCTTGGCGACACACTGCGCGAGCGTCCAAAAATTAGGTTTTCTCCTATGGGTTGAGCCATGACTGCACCTGTGCTGAGAAATTATCTATATAGGAAATCAGCTTTACCAATACAAATTTCGCAATACTTCAACTAAATTAATTACTACAAGTTTACTTTCTGTTTTCCATATATCTATTATAAAAGTAAATTTAATTACCTATTTAATTTATATTTATCTATGTTCCTTTGTGAGCCTTTTCACAAATAGTTAGATTTTTGCCATACCAATGTATGCTGGAGTGAGGTATGTAGGCGCAGCCTGCTCGCCGCTCAACCGAACCATTGCAAATGTTTGATGAGGAACGCTTGCGCTCTAGCCATCCTAAATTTAAAACTCAAAACTCAAAACTATTTGATAACTCTTTAATTCAGAACTCAAAACTTAAAACTCAAAACTATTCTTACTGCTCTAGCTTACTGAATACTGCTGCTACATCCGAGGGGATATAAGTAAAACGGATACGAAAACTCATTTCACTGCTAGTTTGCTTGCCTACCACCTTGGCATAGATATCGCTAGTCAGTTCTTCTGGATAATTTGATGTTAATAAGTTAATTTTGATATTGCTTAAGGGATCTACTAAATATTCGGCGCGAATCTCAGCCTCCTTATCAGATAGCTTAAGTAAGCTGCCTTTAAATACAGTTTTAGCAAGATGCTTTCCCTCAAGAATGGTATATTGGACAGGTATTTCTTTCTTGAGTGTAATAAGTGTATCCTCTTCTTTAGGCAAAAACAAATTATATTTACCAGCAATACCCCCAACTTCATAAACAGTAATTGGCTCATTAAATCCCTTGGGTTGGACATCCATTTGAGCTTCAATTTTTATAAAGGCTTCTGCTTCTTTTAAATTGTTCTCTGAGATCAGAATTTGACCACCCACTGTATAAGATTCTATGCGAGCAGTTAAATTAACGTGACTGCCAATAACACTGTATTTGGTACGTTTAGCAGAGCCAATATTTCCCACTAACACTTCACCTGTATTAATGCCGATGCCCATTTCCAGTTGAGGCAAATTTAAACTATGCAGATGTTTGTTGACAGCATCCATCTTCAGCTGCATAGCTACGGCACAGGCGATCGCTCTTTGAGCATCATCTTCTCTTTGGATGGGCGCACCAAACAACACCAAAATTCCATCGCCAATAAACTCATCAATAGTGCCTTGATACTGGGCAATCACATCTACCATTGCCTCCAGATAGATGTTTAAGATAAAAACAACCTTTTCTGGGGGTAATTTTTCTGAAAGCGCGGAAAATCCTCTTAAATCGGACATTAAAGTTGTTACTTTTCGCCTTTCTCCTCCCAGCTTCGAGCCTTCCGGAGTCTCTAGCAAACTGGCTACTACTTCATCTGTAAGATAGCGACCAAAAGTTTTGCGAATATCTGCGGCTTTTTGGGCAATGTAACCAGTAATAGCAATGGCAGAACCCAGCATTGCTAGCGCTGGTGGAATTACAGGAATCCACCAACCGGATAGAAAGGCTAGATAAGTGCTACCAAATAAACTTCCCCCTGCCAGGATGATGCTAACCGTCTTCCAGGGAGAGAGTTTTGATACGCCGCTAGCGTATCGCCATTTCCAGCTCAAAACGGCACCAATACAAGACCAACCGAAAATCCACAAAGCCTCTACTGGTTCATTCCAAGTCTTGATTACAGGCCGTCCATAAAGGGCTGAATTGATCAACTGGCTAGTGACTTGAGCCTGAATTTCGACGCCAGGAGTTGGCTGGCGGATGGCGAGCAGACTGCTACTGTAGGGAGTGTAAAAGAAATCCTTGAGGCTTTCTGCGGTTGAACCAATCAAAACGATGCGATGGCGCATCAGTTCAGGCGGTATCCTATTTTCCAGGACATCTGTCATGGATATAGTGCGAAAATTATTTTTCGCACCCCGAAAGTTTAATAATATTTGGTAGCCTCCGGCATCGGTACGAACATAACCGCCATCATTACCCTCAAACGGGGGAAACACTGTCTTACCTAGCTTGACAAATTGATTTTCTGTCAATTCCGGTTTAATGCCTTCTTTCTCCAGATAATTCAAAGCCAGCATAAATCCCAAGCTGAAGACAGTTTCATCATCCTTGGTTGTCAAATATAATAAGCCTCGGCGCAACTTAACATCTGCATCCTGCACCAAATCATTAGCAGCAACTTGACCAAGTTTACTTAATTCTGGCGGTGGGTTAACAGCTGCTCCCCTAGCATCTCCAACAACTTTTTTGATACCAATTAAGTTGGGTGTAGACTTATATACCTTAACTAATTCCGGATAACCAGGCGGCACTGGCAAATCTCTATAAAGGTCTAGGCCAATTACTCTCGGCTGTTGTGTTTTAATTTTTTTGAGCAATTGAGCTATTACCGTATCTGGAAGCGGCCACTTTCCTATTTTTCGCAAATCGGTCTCATTAATGCTCACAATCACGATCTTTGGTTCAGTAGGCTCCAAAGGACGCCAGCGAAAATATTGATCGAAAGCAGCCCACTCCAGAATTTGTAACAAGCCTGTCATCCGCAAGGCAATCAATATTACAGCAACGCTAGGCCCTGCAATTAATACCCCCCGCCATTCCCAAAGATGCCTTTTCAGTTTTGTCCGCATAAATTAGGGAGCGATGGCACTAGATTTGCTATTACAGCTCTCAACCAAAGGCTGTTCAGCTATTGAGTCCAGTTCAACCGATTGCAACAGTTGTTTCCAATTAGCAGCAAGGCTTGTATCGTTAGGGCTTGAGCGCCTCAGTTCCGCGAGACTTGTTAAAGCTTCGTGCCAAATGCCAGCATCTGCGTATACACTAGGGCGATCGCGCGGTGCCGCTTTCTCTAGACGTGCTTTGAGAGTAGAGCTAAGTTCAGTTCGTTCCACCCAGCCATCTACAAAAGGATTGGCATCTTCAGAATTACAATTAAGTGCCAAGAACCAATGGTACATCTTGCCAATTTTGAGAGGGGGTAATTCTGCGGCTGGAAGCTTGAAGCTAACAATCCCAGGTGTACCAGAAAGCGGAATAGTTGTCTGGTAAATTACCTCATCCTTTTCATCTAACAGCATAAACACGGCTGAGTCAGCAGTAGATTGTGGAACAGACCAAAAGAAAGTCGGATACTCTGCAACCGTCAATGGCAAACTATTGGCTGGTATTAATGGAGTCAAGGTTTTTTCCCCCACCAGACAGCCGCCACGAGTAGCCCCTCCCGAAGTTGTAGCAGGTGCCCTACGATTTGGTGGTCGGAATATCTGGCTGACTTCCCAACGACGGGATATCCCTTGAGCTAGGGGTGACTGAGCTTGTCCTGGTGTTGGCAAGCCAGGGATGAGGAGTAATTCTAAGGAGAGGGTGAGTGCCAGGGGAGCCAGATTTAGGGGAGACTTCTGCCAAGTCATAATCAAAGTGCCTTCTAGGAAACAGTAGATGCAACAAACTCAGCTAATTACTTCAGAAGCTGTTTAACCCTACACACCCTTGCCTTTCGCTGCCTGGTATGCGTTAACTAAAAAGTGTGCCCACAGGACAATCGCATCCTACCAGCCAGGAATGGGCAGATTTGCAGGTGCAGTCACTTTCTTATAGACACATCTGCAAAGAAGCAAGTTCCGGAGGCCGTCACATCACAATATTTGCTTAAACAGCCTACTTATGTATCATCTGCTAATTTTCAATTAGCGTTTTTTCCATTTATTAACTTTTAACTTAACAACTAAAAATAGTAACTTTATCATAATTAAATTTATTAGTAAAGGTGATTTAACTTTGTCAATATCTGCATTTATCTGTTTGAATTTGCGTTCTAAAAAATATTAAAAATTTCCCAAAACGTATCTTTATTAATGATTTCAAAGTTATCTTCATACTTACTAAATTTATTTTCTCTAGTTAGAGAACAATTACTTCCTCACTTCCTAGTAAAAGATTACCTATTTTTTTACTTTGTGTCTTTGTGCCTTAGTGGTTGGTTTAATCAGTATTATTCTGGCGGCAAGGGAATAGATATATTTATGACAGTAAAATATTAAGCTATTTGTCGAGCCATGAGATTCCTAAATAATCCTTCCAAGTTCACTAGCTGATCGAAAGTTCCCTGTTGCACCACCCTACCCGCTTCTAGCACATAAATACGGTCAGCGTTGCGAATTGTGCTGAGACGGTGGGCAATCACGATGCGAGTCACCTGCAATTGCTCCAGACTTTGACTCACTATCGCCTGGGTGCGGTTATCTAAGGCACTGGTAGCTTCATCAAATAACAAGATTCTGGGTTTCAAGACCAAGGAACGGGCAATTAACAGCCGCTGTCGCTGTCCTCCAGATAAATTCGTGCCTCCTTCAGAGATAACCGTGTGCATCCCCATTGGCATCGCTTGGATATCATCGGCAAACCCGGACATCCGCGCTGCTTCCCAAGCTTCATCCATCGTAATCAAAGCACCGCTGGAGATGTTCTCAAACAAAGAAGCGCTATTAATGCGACCATTTTGCAGGACAACGCCCAACTGCCGACGTACTGCGGATACATCCAGCCCAGACAAGTCTTGACCATCGTAGAAAATAGTACCCTGTTCTGGAGTTTCAAACCCCAACATTAACCTGATGATGGTAGATTTGCCGCTTCCAGAAGGCCCAACCAAGGCGATAAACTCTCCAGCCTCAGCCTGGATAGTCACATCATTTAAAGTTAGGGGACCATCCTGGCGGTAGCGAAACGTGACGCGATCTAACTTTAGTCTGCCTGAGAGCCGACCTGGGTCGGTTTTGTTGACATCAACTTCCGGTTTAGCCTCAAGAATTGGCTTGGCACGCTCCCATAAAATCCCTATTTCTAAAACATCGATGACTGTATTGCTCAGGCTTGTAGCGCCATTAATAAAAGTACCAAAAGCGACATAGAAAGCTAGAAAGTTTCCAGTAGATAGACCTTCTGCTTGAGCTTGGGATTGCCCCAGCAAAATAGTAGCCCAGGAAAAGATAATTATCGCGCTCGCCGTGGGCAGCATGACATTGAATGTAGCCAAGATATCTTCAGTCAACTGGTTATTCAGCATCAGTTTTAGCTGCTGGCTATATTTTTTTGCCCAGTAGGCAAAAGCACGCTCCTCAGCTTCTGCCACTCGCAGTTTAGAAACGCCGCCGATTAGCTGTACCATCAATCCAAATATTTCCCCCTCTAGTTCTTGCAGAGGCAGAGTATCACGACGGGCGATCGCACCTGAGACAGTGGTAACGATAATAGCTACTAGCGCCACAATTACCGCAATTATTGCCAATTGGGAGCTGTAGAAAAACAACAGACCCAGATTTAGCAAAGAGAAAAAACTGGTGAAGAGAGTTCGTAAAGTAGTGCCACTAAGTTGGCTGCGAATTTGACTGATGGCTGAAACGCGGGATTTGAGATCGCCTGTGGAATATTGACGGAAAAAAGATACTTTCAGGTTTAATAACCGATCCCAGACAGCAGCTTGTGTGTCCGAGTCTAAATTTGTTTCCAACCTCAAAGTGGCAAAACCCTGAATTAGTTGAAATATAGCTATCCCAAAACTAGCAGCCAACAAACCTAAGCCAATTTGCACTAACATTCCCCGGTTCGCATCCGGGATAGCATTGTCTATAAGGATGGCTGTAGCCTGCGGTGTCAGCATTCCCAGGAGAGTAGCGGCAATTCCCGCGTACAAAATCGGCAGCAGATCCCTGGTACGCCCTTTAAGCGCAAATTCGAGCAAGTCTAAGGCTTTCAAAGGTTTATCGGGCAAAGGCCGATAAAACATATAGGCGACTGGTGCCAACATCTCCGCAGTGTGGGCGTTAACGGGCGTCCGGGTTCGCTCTACTGGGTCAAATATCTCATATTTGGCTGCCGCCACTGGTAGCAGCGCCACGGGTTGGTTTTCGCCGTGGGTATAGGCTAGCAGGGGACCACAGTCTTTTTTCCACCAGTTATCGCTCAGCAGCACTCGACGCATACGGATGCGGGAAGCTCGCGCGATCGCCTCTAAGGGTTCTTTAACTCGCTTCAGGTCTTCTGAATTAGCGGGAGGACGAATCGTAATTCCTAAAGCCCGTCCCACGGCCCCAGCTGCTATTAGTAAAGGGGTTCCCTCCTCAAAAAACAAGGCTTTTTCGGGCTGAAGCACCGATGCCAGTTCTCCAATTGCCCCTTCTATTAACTGGCGATTGAGACGTTTCCTTTCTCTTACTTGGTTGAGTTGTTCAATGTACTGTTGCTGTTCCATCTGCTCAAGGCAGCGGAGGAAATCACTATGTAAATTTGCTAGTTTCTCTAGCAGCGTATCCCAATCTTGAATATTCGAGGTTTCTAAAATAGGTAGGATGACGGCATCGGAAAAGACAGAATGCCATTGCTCGATCCAGTTGTTAACTAAAGCAATAATTGGCTCTGTAACAGGGTGTGGCAACTCCCCAAAATTTTCTTGAGTCAATTTTAGAAGTTCTGTTTCCTCAATCGGCACCGCTAGGATTTTATAGGGTTTACCATCATCGTTTGCAGCTACGCCGAACAGCGCTTCACCCACTCCAGCACTGAACAGATAACGGCGAGCGCCCTCCGGGATGCCATCTTTGACGGTGACGGCAAACAAAGCTATAGAACCGGACTGGATCGCCCAAGCAGTCTGCGGGTCATCCAACAGCAGGGGCTGATTTCCTTTGATTACTAATTTCTGATTTTGGATATTATATTTAGGATTCATTTATGGGCGGGTTGATGGTGGTGATGAGTGAAGTTGGTCAGTGATTTTTTATAATATAGTTGTTAAATTTGTTTTTGAAACGCAGAGGACGCAGAGGTTAACGCAAAGGTACGCAAAGGATAAATTATAATTATTGCAAACATATTCATCTCTTTTTTTACTACGCAAATGTACGCAGATAAACACAGATGATTTACAAGATTTTATGACTTGGACAATAGGTGTCATTCAATGCAAGTATTTTGGATTTTGGATTAACCCCATAACTAAAGTTAGGGGCTTGGACATTGATGCTACGCATTTATTTATTTTCCATAACTAAAGTTAGGGGCTTTAAACCGGAAATTATGAATTACGAATTACGAATTACGAATTATTTTGGTCATTCCCACAACAATGCTGAAGGCAGTGCGTTTGGATATGCTAGTCGGAGTAACTGGTAGCCAATGCCAGCGTTGCCAGCGAAAAAGCTGGGACTGAATACATAATTGGACAGGTTAGGAAAGAGTTGATAAGTACCTTTTTTTTCGGCTCTAGCTACTACCCAAGCTGCCTGTTTCTGAGCAATTTCTCGTAACTGGGGACGAGATAGTTTTTCAGCAGCTACCAGCAGCACTTCAATGCGACCAAAGTTGCCACAGCAGAGATAGTCTACTCCTTGCAAGCCATACTTCTGGGTAGTCTGTAATGCTACTTCCACATCTCGATCGATTTCCTGTCTCTGATATATTGATAAACCGCCTAGCCGAGCTAATCCAATCCCAGCAGCACCATGACACCAGCTGACCATAAAGCCAGGTTGACCATTTTGTGGTGCAGAAGAACGGAAGTCAGACCAGTTGGCAGCAGCTTCTGAGAAAACACTACGTTCATAGGCTATTCCCTCACCAGCGGCATCTTTATAGGCGCTGTCTTGAGTTACCCTATAGAGCTGTAGCAGGGAATAGGCAATGCCAGCGGCTCCGTGAGAAAAACCTGTTAACGGCTTCTGGGCTATTGTTTTCCAGGCTCTGGGGGAATTATCTATGCTAATACGATTTTCCACTAGATGCTGACCACAGGCCACTGCCCTGTCTAAAATTGTTGGCTCTCCTGTCTGGTTATAAAGTGCCAACAACCCTAAAATTGCCCCTGCTGCTCCCCCTAATATATCTAACTGTTGGTCAGCTGCGATCGCATCAGAGGTGACTAAGTTAGCAGCCACCTGAGCGTCTTCTAATAACGCTGAGTCTTGAAGAAATTGGCTCGTTCTCACTAGGGAATAAATGATTGAGCCAAGTCCTGTGGCTCCACTAATTCCCCTCCGGCGTGCCCATTTCTGCTTCAACTCTACATCCGATGCCTGCAAAACTTTTCGTAAATTCTGTAAAGCGCCTAAAGCCAGATTGTGAAACTGAGTGCTGCCCCTAACATAATCTAAGGCTGCTAAAAACAGGGCGATGCCACAACTGCCATTGTAGAGACTATCATCCAAAGGTTGAAAGAGAAACTGGTCGGAATCGGGAGCATGGCTTAAGCTAATCCATTTGGCGCTGCCGTCAGCCCCTACAATCGCGGCTTGCTGAATTTCTAGGGCAATTTGACTAGCTTTTTGCAGTAACTGTTCGCAAGTCAAGAAGCTAGTTTGGGATAAATCAGCATCTAAATCAGTTGAGGTATTGGGAACTGACAGTTGCTTAGTTTCAATTGTTCGCGCCGCTTTGGCATAAAAAGCTTGTTGAATAATTGCAGTCTGTAGAGCTAAATCTGTTTCACCGAGCCTTTGCAGCCGAGTCAAAACTTGGTTATAGCTAGGTTCAGTAAAGTAGTGTGCGATCGCTACCTCTAACCCAACGACAAGGCGATCGCTATTTGGATATGCTCCAAAGTAGGGAATATCTAACTGCTCCATTGCCCTAAGTTCTGCCCGTAAAATAGGCCAATTCTTGGGTTGCTCCTGAGTTGTCAGAAAAGCTCTGCTGAGGATATCCAGTTCAATACTCCAGTCAACCCCATTGCGGAGAAATTTCGGGGCAAGGCTCTTTTGTAAAATTCCTTTATAAATCTTAGTGGGGCGGAAGAGAAACCGCACCTGCTGTCCTGAAAACGCTGTTAAGGGGCTATCATCTGCGCGCAGGGCAGAGCGTTGCTGGATCAGGAAGCGATACATTTCCCCAAAACCTGAGACTAAATTCTCAAGGTAATCGCTAGGGGATAAAGCTACTCCGTTTAAAATCGGCACATTTCCCTGAACTGGCATCGTCACTGTTTCATATGCCAGTTGCATATTATCTGTATTGATATATTTCCATCGTGGCATACGCCGGGCTGCTGGCTGTGGCTCGATGCTTCCTAAACCGCTGACATCGCGGGCGATAGGATTACCTTGATTAAATTCCCAGCGAGGTAACATTCCGATACGCAGTACTGAGTCCCAAAATTGTTCATTCACAGCAGTTTCAGCTGCTGTTGCTTCCAAAGAGCCTGGTATAGGGTTCGCTTCATGGTGTATCAGGGTTTCCATGTCAATCAGCACCAAATGCTCACCGCTAGCAATTAAATTTTCATGGTGACAGTCATTGCCCCCTAAGGCATAAAGAAGACACAGCAGTATTCCTGCACGTTGATAAAACTGCTGCGCCGCTGCTTCATCCTCACAAGGCTGTTGTTCTACATATTCCACCCAGCCATGAGTGCCGCAATTGTGTACTTTCAGGACTTTGAAAGCTAAAGGAACGCTATGCTGGTTGCACCACTCTAAAAGCTGTTGATAGGCTACTTCTATCCCTAAGTTTTTAGGTTTGTAGACAAGCCTTAGCCCGGACTCAAAGGTGAGAGCGATTACAGTGCGATCGCGATGATGTGGATCAGATAGGGAAGCTTTGATAGCCGCCACTTTTCCTAGAGGAGGATTCTCTGGCTTTGCCTCTGCGAATACTTGCTCAATTTCTGCTAAATCTGCTTTCAAGCGTTGCAAAAACTCGGCTGTTGCTTCCACCCAGCAGTCAATAGTTGTTGCCACTAACCTGCCCAGCACTGGATATTTCTGGAAAAAAGCTAGCAGTCCATCCTGTAACAATTTCTGTACAAAGGCTTGGTAGTGAACTTTGCTAGGCGTGTCTAATGTCTCTGCTTTCAAAAGACTGAGCAAGTTTTTCCCAAAGGGACGAAAATGAGAAAACTCTAAACTTAGAGTTTCGCCGCACAGATCCACAAGCCTTTTGAGTAGGCTGCGCTCTAGGGTTAGATAGGCTGACTCAGAAAGGAAATATGACACAGGAACAGTCTTTGCGTCAAGAAAAATACCGACTGCCACTTGGTATAATTTCTGCCGTGCTACTAAAACGGCAGGTAGCAGCACGTCTTCAAACGGCTGTGGATTTTCCGGATCTATGGGGGGTTGAAATTCATTGTGCAAGGCAAAGCTTGAGCCAGTTTGAATAATCTCCCTGAGAGTTTCTGCCCAATCTGGTAATGTTTGACTATCTGCTAAACGCACTGCTCCCAGCACCGGAAGCACTGTATCAACTTCCCACCCATCCCACTGCAACCGAGCAAGAAATTTTTCCCAGTTTCCTTGAGCAACTACCTGACACCAGTAATTTAAGCGATCGCCAATCGCCTGCTGTTCATTAACTTGAGTAGCATCAACCTCTAATAACGGATTGGTGAGACGTTCATACAGGAAGCTGGCTTGAGCAACAATTTGTATTAGATGGGAGTGAATCATTCGATTTTGTATTTTGGATAAGTGGTTCTACTTTTGTTATGTGTTGGACTTTTTGCTAAAATTGTTAACTTCTGTTTTTTAGTACGCAGATTAAAGCAGATGTACGCAGATAAACGCAGATAGTTTACAGGATTTTATCAGCTGCGTGCCAGAGGTTTATAAACCAATATAGTTGAAGCTTTTTAAAGATATCTATCTTAATAAAGATGTCACAGCTGAATAGGTATTGTAAATGCAGGGCTAGTTAAGCAAAATCTTTATCTACTTGAAATTATTGTCAAGCATTTATTAATATTTTGAATAAGTAGTTTTTCTATTTAAGCCCCTGCTCTAGACGGTGTTTTTTCTTTAATCGTGGAGTCTAACAGTACGGTTTCCAAAATGTCTGTTAAAGAGTTTGATTTCGAGCGATTGCTCCAGCCTATGGATGCAGCCACTTTCTTCAGCGAATACTGGGAGCAACGCCCTGTTGCTATTTCCAGAGCAGATCCAGATTACTATGCTGAATTGTTCTCTCTCAAGGATGTTGATGCGGTCATATCTTTGAGTACGCCCAAATGGCCTGATTTTGCATTAGTTAATCACAAGCGACCATCTCTTGTCCAAAACTATGTCAAGCCCAGTGATGAGACTGTTGACATTAACCAAGTATATGAGGCTTACTATCGCGGCGACACTATTCGCTATGCGAATCTACAGCAAATCTGGAAACCAATTGCCATTCTTTGCAGAAATCTAGAAAAGTTTTTTAACTATACAGTAAATACCAATCTGTATCTCACTCCCAAGGATGCTCAGGGTTTCTCTACACACTTTGATACCGAAGATGTTTTCATCTTGCAGGTTGAAGGCTCCAAGCTTTGGCGTGTATACGATTCTGTAGTGCCTTTACCTCTAGTTGAACAGTACCAACCTGTATCCCCAGAGAAAGCTCCCGGTAATTTGCGTGAGATTTACTTGCAAGCTGGAGATATGCTGTATATCCCGCGCGGGTTTGTGCATGAGGCATTAACTTCTGATTGCTCCTCTCTTCATCTGACAGTAGGCGTTACTATATACCGATGGACTGACCTAATTTCCAGTGTCCTGGTATCAGCGGGTAAGCAAGATGTGCGCTTTCGTAAAGGGCTACCGCCTGGTTTCCTAACTCGTGAGGAGTTGAAATCTTCTTTGAGAGAGCAATTGACAGAACTACTCAAAATCCTCTTGGATCAGGCTAATATTGATGATGCCGTTGAACAGCTTGGTAGGCGTTTTTTAGCGAATATGCTGCCACTGCCTGACGGTCATTTTACTCAAATTGACCAGGTTAACGACATTGAGCTAGATACAATCGTTGCTAAAAGAAAAGGCATGATATGCCTGATCATCCAGGCAGAGGACTCTGTTAGTATTAAATTTCCTGGAAACACAGTCAAGGGACCACGCTACATAGAGCCAGCACTGCGCTTTATTGTTGATGCAGGAGAGTTTTCAGTCCGCTCGATTCCGGATAGTCTCACTGGCAATGCCAAGATGGTACTTGTACGTCACTTGATTCGGGCGGGACTACTGGCTATTGTTGACCATCGCTGAGAAGTCGCTCAGTGTCTCTGGTGGACAAGATTTTGAGCGGGGAGCGATCACTAATTTAACTTCAAAAGCAAAGCTAGCCAGCAAGCTTCATGCAAATCAAGCTACTGGCTAGTTGAAGTTAATGCTCTGAAACAGAACTTGATTCTGCTTAATTAACTAGAAACTCAACAGACCAGGTTTTCAATTATTACCCGATAACCAGTTGTTCCATACATTACACCGACCTGCCGCCCCCCCTGCAACAGACTCTAGCTGACTTTCATCCAGCTCTTGTGAATTCTGCATTTCTTGCATATAGTCAGTCACATCTTGCTCAGTCACTTCGTAACCACTTTCAGAAGCAATACTGACAACACTAGCTGCATTTTCAGTAGAATTCAGACGTTCTCTCAGTGCCGGATCGTTGATGGCTGTGTTGAAGAACTCTTTCACCGATTCTTTAGACATAGCAATATCCTCGTCTGGATAGTCTAATAATAAAATGCCGAACAGGAAGTAAGAGAAAAATTTCCTATATTTTAAGGTTTTTTAATACTTTTCTTTCTTCCTAATTATGATGTACAAACTTGCTAGTTCATCAACTAGGCTAACATCTATCATTAGGATGATTTTAATCAGATAAAGTTTTGTTTAAAAAACGGCTAATTATCTAAAATAATAGCAGTGGACACATCGCTGAGGACAAACGAACTTTGGTCAAGACGTTCCATCGGAACGTCTCTACTAAATGAATATTTGTCTTAACTGTCTTGGCGATTGCTATACTGAAAAACTATTGAAAGTGGTAGAGACGTTCCGGCGGAACGTCTCTACGCTCTGGTTGGCGGCGAAGAATTCCCATCCCGTCTGTAGCTGTTGCACGCGCGTCGACCGCACTAGGTAAGTAATATCTGCATTTATCTGCTTTAATCTGCGGTAAAAAACATCTTTAATCGGCTTTACGGAGTAAATATGTTTTGACAAAAATGAGATTACTTCCTATTGCTGCTGTTGTGTTGTAGCTGTTGGTTGGCAGACAGCACATAGCCGAGCAAAAGTTTCTCGAAAAGCAGAAATATTACCTTGATGTAGATTTGATAGATATTGGTAATGCCCCAATAGTGCATCATCTGAGCCACCTTTAGGCTCTAAATTCGCCGATTCAGCATTACTTATGGAAGAACTCAACAAATTTGGCTCAGGAAGATAATTCATTCCAGCTAGGATACAAAGATGGAGATATTTTCCAAACGCTTTGCCCTCAAACAAAGCTAAACTCGGCACTAGCAGACCTTTTTTGAGCTTAATCGCCCGCCAGGATTCCAGCTTGCTTTTTAAGGTTTCCGGGAGGATTGGCTCATACTTTTGATGTTGCCAAAACGGTGTATCCTCTCTGTTTGTCATGCAGTAGTGCATCACTATAAAGTCCCGGATGCTCTCATAGTAAGTGTCCATGATCGCATTGTAGGTATTGGTGAGGATAGGGTCAAAGCCTCTACTGGGGAAATATGCGCTCAGATACTTCATTCCGATTTCAATTAGATAAATCCCTGTAGACTCTAATGGCTCGATGAACCCGCCTGCCAAGCCAACGCTCACACAGTTCTTCACCCAAAGGTTCTTGTTCTTCCCCACCCTCATTTTGATATGCTTGGCTTCAGCTTTGTACGATCGCACCCCCAAATGCTCTCGGAACTCTGTTTCCGCCTCTGTTGCCGAGATAAAAGCGCTTGAGTAAACGTAGCCTGTGCCGCGTCTGTTAAATAAAGGTATAGACCACACCCACCCTGAACTTAACGCCGTAGCTGTTGTATATGGATCGATCTCCTTATCGCTGGCTACATCGTAAGGCGCATTAATGGCAATAGCACTGTCGCAAGGCAAGAAGTTTGAAAATGATATGAATGGCTCTTTCAGGGTTTTGTTGATCAGAAGACCTTGAAATCCGGAACAGTCTATAAACAAATCTCCGTATAGCTTCACATCTAGATCCATCTTCAGGTGGCTGATGAAACCATCTTTATCCAGCGCTACATCTAACACATTACCAACTATGTGTTTCACGCCCCTGCTGATAGCAATTTGTTTTAAATAGGCAGCCAGTAATCCTGCATCTAAATGATAGGCATATGAAGTCTGCCCTACATAAGGTGACTCAACGCCAATTTTTGGTGACTTTTTCGCCTCGCACAGCCTAACCGACTTGAAGCAGCTAAAGTCAAAAGGCAAGGAACCGCCAGAGGACTGTTGTTTGCCTAAGTGATTAAATATTTGTGCCTCTAGCTGTTCTGGGGATGGAAATGGCTCGAATGGACTCCAGAAGACATCATTTTCTGGTAGCCCAGTCCAATTAACAAATTTTATGCCTGCTTTGAATGTGGCATTGCAGTTCACCATCCAATCGTCTTCGTCTATACCCAGATAAGCGAAGGTGTCTCTCAGGTGGGGAACGGTGGCTTCACCAACACCCACTGTGCCAATATCAGACGATTCAATAAGAGTGATATTGACATGGTGATGAGGCTCTGAGTTCAAAGCTCTATCGAGAAAAAGCGCCGCCAGCCATCCGGCGGTGCCGCCACCAACGATGACAATTTGCTCTACCTTATCCTTCATGGGAATTATGCTCCCTGCCGTTAAGGAAGTGTATCTCTCGAGAGATCTGGAAATGCTGCTTAGTGGTTTCTGGTGAGTTTGTCCTTCTAACTCTCTATCTTATGAGAATCCTCCACTATAGCCAAAGCAATTTAGAGCCTATCTTTGAAAATCAGCATCAGTGACCCAATACCTACTTGTATCTGTGTTCATCTGTGTTTATCTGTGGTTAAAAATATCTTAAAACCACTTTTCGGATAGGTTCTTAGTGGAGGAAAACATCACTGCCTCTAAACAAGCTGCTTCGCCTGAAACTGTTTTAACTCAGCAGGCGCGACTGCACCATGTTCCGTAATAATTGCTGATATTAATCCAGCAGGCGTGACATCAAAGGCAGGATTGTAAAAATCCACCCCCGCTGGAGAAAGAATAGTATCGCCAACTTGATAAATTTCAGATGCGTGGCGTTCTTCAATCGGAATTTGGCTACCGGAGGATATCTCCCAATCAATAGTAGAAAGTGGGGCTGCTACAAAGAAGGGAACATTGTGAGCCTTAGCAACGAGTGCCAGACTATAAGTGCCAATTTTGTTCGCAGTGTCTCCATTGGCGGCAATGCGGTCAGCACCGACAACTACGGCGTCGATAAGACCGTGCTTCATACAATGAGCCGCCATGCTATCTGTAATCAAAGTAACGGGGATCCCCTCCTGTACGCATTCCCAAGCGGTTAGTTTTGCCCCTTGTAAGCGAGGACGGGTTTCATCCGCATAGACTCTGGCTAAACGCCCTGAATGCCAAGCCGAGCGCACGACACCCAAAGCAGTGCCATACCCAGCTGTTGCCAAGGCTCCGGCATTACAGTGAGTGAGAATATTTAACTGGGCTGGGCTAGCTGGCAAAACTTCCAGGCCGCGATCGCCTATTGCCTGACAAGTTTGCAAATCTTCAGCGTTGATGGCCTTAGCCGTCTTCAGCAAGGTCTCTTTTAGATACTCAACTGAGCCAAGGGTTTCATAGGCGGTTTTCAGCATCCGCGCGATCGCCCAAAACAGATTAACCGCTGTGGGACGAGTTTGCCGCAACTCCTGGGCAACTTTATCAAGCTGAGCCAAGAACTCATCCCGGTCTTCTGTTTTAATTTCCCGCGCCCCCAAATACATTCCGTAGGCAGCTGCAACCCCAATTGCCGGTGCCCCCCGGACAATCATTGTTTTAATCGCCTCTGCCATATCTTCATAGCAGCTAATTTCCACGAGGGCATACTCAGTAGGCAACCTGTTTTGGTCGATGAGTAAAACGTGGTCTTCATTCCAAATAACCGGATAAACCTGAGTAGTTCTAAATGTCATCATTGGTGGCTGGCTGGTTTTCAGTATCAATAGGCTGGCGTTGCAAAAATCCTCCGAAAAGGTTTTTGAGAACGCAGATGTACGCAGATTTTTACAAGATTTGAGCGATTGCTTGCAGTAGGTCTAATATCTTTTTAACGCAAAGGACGCGGAGGTTTACGCAAAGGAACGCAGAGTTCTCTTCAGATTCTGCACTCCTCTGCGTTAGAAAAGCCTTTGCTTAACTGCTGAGGGGCGACAGCTGTTGGCTGAAAAAAGCAAGTCGGACTCGCTCGGCAATTTGCGGACTGGTCAAGCCCAGTTCTGCCATAGATTGCTCTGGGGTGGCATGATCCACTAATTGATCGGGCACACCAATGCGCTTCACTGGCACTACCACATCACAATCGAGCATTGCTTCTGCTACCGCTGAACCAAAGCCGCCCATGATGCAGCCTTCTTCTAAGGTAACCACTCGACCAATGCGCTGAGCTAGGGGCAAAATTAACTCCGTATCTAGGGGCTTGGCAAAGCGGGCATTGACTACGGTTGCTTCAATGCCATGCTCGCTGAGAAGTTCAGCTGCCTGCATAGCTGGGTAGACCATTGAGCCATAGCCCAACATCAGCACATCATCGCCGTGTCGCAGAATTTCCGCCTTACCGATAGGTAGGGGTTCCCAGCCTTCTTCCATGAGGGGGACGCCATAGCCATTGCCGCGAGGATAGCGCATGGCAATAGGGCTTGCTGTGTGCGATACTCCCGTAACAATCATCTGTTGCAGTTCGGCTTCATCTTTGGGAGCCATTAGCACCATGTTGGGAAGGCAGCGCAGATAGGCGATGTCGTACATACCTTGGTGAGTAGGACCATCAGCACCAACAATTCCCGCTCTATCCATGCATAAGAAGACGGGCAAGTTTTGGATGCAGACATCATGTACTATCTGGTCGTAGGCGCGTTGCAGAAATGTGGAATAAATTGCTGCAACAGGTCGCATGCCTTCACAAGCTAACCCAGCGGCTAAGGTAAGGGCGTGTTGCTCGGCAATACCAACGTCGATGTATTGCTTGGGCAGTTTGGTTTGGAATTTATCTAGACCCGTACCAGTCGCCATTGCCGCAGTGATAGCAACAATGTTGGGGTTGTCCTCTGCCAGGGCGATCAAAGTTTCGGAAAAGACTTTCGAGTAACTGGGAGGCTTGGGCTTGCTAGAAGGAGCTGCCTTGCCCGTGGCGAGGTTGAAGGGGGATTGAGCGTGGTAACCGACTTGATCTTTTTCTGCGATCGCATATCCTTTCCCTTTTACCGTTGCCACATGCACCAGCACTGGACCCTGCATCTGGTGCGCCTGCTTGAATGTGGCAATTAGTTCCTCTAGGTTATGACCATCCACTGGCCCCATGTAGGTAAAGCCAAGTTCTTCAAATACCGCCCCCACCTTCGGAACTGCCAGACGCTTCATCCCTTCTTTGACCCTTTCCAGTTCTGGGGAGAGGGAATCGCCCACAAAGGGCAGATGTTTAAACTGCTCCTCTAGGTTATCGGAAAGGAATTGCACGGGTGGGCTAAGTCGCATTTTGTTGAGATAGCGAGGAATCGCGCCCACGTTAGGCGAAATCGACATTTCGTTATCGTTGAGCACTACCAGCAGGTTAGTTTTGGGCAAATGCCCTGCATGGTTAATTGCTTCTAACGCCATGCCACCCGTTAGGGCACCATCGCCAATTACAGCTACTGTTTTAAAGTTTTCGCCCTTCATATCTCGCGCCAGTCCCATACCTAAAGCGGCAGAGATACTTGTAGAAGCGTGACCAGCTCCAAAGTGGTCAAACTTACTTTCACACCGCTTCAGGTAGCCAGCGACACCGTCTTTTTGCCGCAGTGTATGGAAGCGATCGTACCGTCCAGTTATGAGTTTGTGCGGATAAGCTTGGTGACCGACGTCCCAAACAACTTTATCGCGATCGAGATCGAGAGTTTGATAAAGCGCTAGTGTCAGTTCCACGACGCCCAACCCTGGTCCCAAATGACCGCCGCTGGTGGCTACAGTTTGGAGGTGCTTTTCCCGTATTTCACGGGCAATTTGCTCAAGTTGACGAATCGACAGACCGTGCAACTGGTTGGGATGCGTTATTTCACTAAGGTGCATGCCAGTTTACCCTTTGGGCTGAAGACAGGATTTTACCTATTTAACTTTAAGGGATTTGATGGTTGTAAATAACTAGGCTCAATAGGTTCTGCTCACCAAAGGGGCGGCTGACGCCGCTGTTACGCTGTTAGTAGTTAGTAGATGTTCTTCCCGCAAACGCTTGCATCCCGGACTAATGTACTTGTCATTACCCACATTTACTTCCTTTAAAACCCGGATTTGGGGGGTCTGCCCCCCAAACCCCCCATTGGGGGACGGCCGCGTCCCCCAAACAGAGTCCGAAAGGTTTGATTATTGATGCTGATTTTCCTTTCTAGACAATGAAGTAGCCCTGCACGTTGGGGGACGGTCGCGTTTCCCAAGCACCCCCCTTTCAATTTTCCTGCGATCGCCGTTCCCGTAGTTTCAGTAAGATCTCTGCATGGACTTCGCGGGTTAGAGGATAGAAGTAAGCGAGTATTAGACCACAAATTAAGGCAAGCGTTGGCAAAGGCCCGATGGCGAGGCGGATTGCTAGGAGTGCAGAGGCGGGTTGGGTAGGCAGAGGTTGTCCGGGAATGGTTTCTTGGAAACCTGTCCACTCCAAAGCAAGACCGACAAAGAATAGCCCAATAGCTAAACCAATTTTTTGCAGCAGCACCATGAAGCCATAAAATAGTCCTTCGCGACGCTGGCCCGTTGTCAGTTCATCGAGTTCAATCACATCCGGCATCATTGACCAGGGGATAAGATAGGCGGTAGAAACTCCAAAGCCTGCTATTACAGCCAAAAAATACATCCAGCCAACTTGACCAGGCTGTAGAAAAAATAGTCCTGCTTGAGCGATAATCCACAGGCTCATGCCCATAAAGTAAACAGCTTTTTTACCCATCCGCTTACTAACGGCACTCCAGACAAACAGCAACAAGAGAGCAGTGCCTTGAACGGCTAGGGCGACTTGTGCCGAAACCTGTGCTGGCAGACCCATCCAGTTCACCACGAAGTAAGGAATGATGGTGGCTGTGATTTGGACTCCCAACCAAGAAAAAAGATAGATTCCGATCACAAACAGAAAAGGTCGGTTTGTGAAAACTATTCGTAGCTGTTGTAAGTAAGGCAAAGATGCGGAAGCATCTTCCTGCAAGTGTTCTGAGTTAAAGGTAGCTACACGCTTTCGCGTACCCCAAATACACCAGTAAGTGGGGAATATGCACAGAAGAGCACAGATGCCTCCTAGAATCAAAAACTGTTGGCTTTGGTCTTTAATAGTAGAGAGAATAACTTGAGCCAAGACTAAGGACAGGATGCTGCCGCCAATTGAAAAGCTAAAGCGAAAGCTGTTGAGACTGGTACGTTCGTTATAGTCTTGGGTTAGCTCTGGTGTCAGGGCTGTGTAAGGTAAGTTAACAGCAGTAAAAGCAGTGTTGAAGAGAACACTGAGGGCAATGTAGTACCAGAACAATGCCCATTGATTTGTACTAGCGTCGTTGCTGAAGCGGGGAACGAGCCAGTGTAAAAAGAAGAAAATTCCCAAGGGAATGGCACCAAAGGCCATCCACGGATACCGACGACCCCAGCGAGAACGGGTGCGATCGCTCAAGACTCCCACAATTGGGTCATTGATAGCATCCCAAATTCCAGCAACAAACCGAACGCTACCCGCCAAGCCAGCACTCATGCCCGCTACATTGGTGAGGAAAAATGACAGATAAAACACCAAGATGTTAGCAGTGATGGCAGAGCCTAAATCTCCAGCACCGTAGGCGACTTTGGTGCTAAAGTTCAGCTTCTCTGGCTCAGCAGGAACGCCAGAATTGGCGGCAGGAGAAGTATGGCTCATACGTGACAACAGATTAGAATGAAAACTTCCCCTTTAGTATCTAATTTAAATCTATAAAATCGCGCCTGTTATGCCAGACCTTGAGGTGTCCTGGTCAGATTACCACCAAAAAATTGAACAGCTGGCTGTCCAAATTTATCGCTCAGATTGGCAATTTAACCAGATTGTTTGCCTAGCGAGAGGAGGACTGCGAGTTGGGGATATCCTGTCCCGAATCTACAAGCAGCCGCTGGCAATTTTAGCTGTAGCGTCTTATGGTGGTTCAGGCGACCAGCAGCGAGGTGCTATCACCTTTTCCCATAACCTGACGATGACCGCCAAAAACTTAGGCAGTCATATTCTCTTAGTTGATGACTTAGTAGATTCTGGCATTACTCTCCAGGAGTCTATCCGCTGGCTAGAGGATCATTATGGTGCTGATATCCAGGAAATTCGCACGGGCGTCCTCTGGTATAAAGCCTGTTCTGCGATCGCCGAAGGCGGGTCTTTGACCATCGCACCTGACTACTACGTAGATTATTTACCCGGCAATCCCTGGATTCATCAACCCTTTGAACGCTATGAGCATCTGAGTCCAGCAGAACTGGCAGAATTTTACCCAGCGCCTTCAAGCACCAAATAGTAATAACCAGACGGGGATAGTGACCAGAAGCCCTATCGACCCAACAGCCAGCGCTGTAACCGCTAGTTCCCGATCCAGATTGTAGGCTTCTGCAAGGACGAGGGTAGCAAAGGCTGGAGGCATAGCCATTTGCAAAACAATAACGAGCTGAGGTGGACCCGTAACGCCCAGCAGCGATAGGCAAATGCCCAAAAATAAGGGAACCAGCAGCATTTTAATTCCTAGACTAATTGATGCCTGTTGCAGACTGCCCCAAGAAGACAACTGGCTCAGCCGCATCCCAATTAGCACTAGAGAGAGCGCCACGACAGCCCAAGCAGACCAATGTAGGCTTTGTTCAGCTAGTGTTGGCAGGGGTAGGTGGCGTAAAACCAGCCCTAACCCAAAGCTCCATAGGGCTGGGTTTATCAGTACAGTTTGGATTAACTGCCAGCGACTCTGCGCCCCCAAACCAAAGCGAGCCGCCAAGATAACGCCCAACCCATAGGCGGCTAAAGTGGTTCCGATCAGGTCATAAAAAAGCGCCCAACCGAAGTATTGGGGCTGCACCAAAGACAAGGTTACGGGATAACCCAAGTAACCCGTGTTACCGACCATTGCAGCTAACAGAAAACTGCCTTGAGTTGGTTTGATCCAGGACGCTTGTCTCTTAATCCAGATCCAGGCTAATCCGGCTCCCAATAAAATAGCCACCCAAGCAGCCGCTGGTGCTATCCAAATTTGTCCAGATAAGTCCGCCTGACGCAGAAAGGCGAAAATGCTGATCGGTACTCCTACCCAGAAAAGAAATTTACCTACATATACAGGTATAATTTTGGGCAACTGGCGGCCCAGAACCCATCCCAGCAGGACACCGCAACCCAGCCGTATATAGAGTTCTAACAGCTGAGTTTCTAGATTGGGCATAGCCTCAGTTGTAGAGCGAGCAATTTTGTAATACTAATTGAGTTGCTAAAAGATTATCCTTGCGATTGATGTAATCAGCATCAGTCTAAAATGCAGATAGCCTTGTGCAGGAGTGGATTATTGGATAATACTGGTTCGCCTGAAAAACCACCAAATGTCTCGGAACTGCCGCCAGTCGATGATATTCCGGTAGCGTTGCGGGATACGCCGATTGTCAATCGCCGATATCGGGTAAAGCCAGTTGTGCTGATTAGCGGTCTGGTAGGATTGGGAGCGATCGCCTTTATCGCTGGTTTGTTAATCGGCAACCCAGCACCCAAGCCTAAGGTGGCTTCCTCCCCACAGTCTTCGCAAAGCTCAACAGGCAGCCAGACGCCTGCCGATAACCTCCTGGGGCACTTGCCCTACAAAGAGGCACCAGCATCAGAACTGCAACCCATCGCCGGGGGGGGTAGCTTCAAGCTTCGCAAAGCTGCGGCGAAAAAATATAACGCGATGGTGGCAGCGGCACGGGCTGACGGCGTTATCTTAGTGACGATTTCGGGTTTCCGCTCGATCGCAGAACAGCAGCCCTTATTTTTTGATGTTAAGGCAGAGCGGGGACAGGACGCCAAAGAGCGGGCAGAAGTGAGTGCGCCTCCAGGCTACAGCGAACACCACACCGGCTACGCTGTAGATATTGGCGATGGAAACGCACCAGCAACGAATCTGAATCCCAAGTTTGAAAACACAGCAGCGTTTAAGTGGCTACAGAAGAATGCCCCTCGCTTTAGTTTTGAGATGTCGTTTCCGCGTGATAATGTCCAAGGTGTCAATTATGAGCCGTGGCATTGGCGTTTTGTAGGCGATACCCAGAGCTTAGAAACGTTTTATAAAGCTAAGAATTTAGTAGTCAAAAGTCCGGAGCCAAAAGAAGGGGCGACGCCTGCTTCCCCTATCAAGAAGTAGGAGCCAAAATTTAGGAGTTTTGAGTTTTGAGTTTTGAGTTTTGAGTTTTGAGTTAACCCCCGTGAGTTATTAATTTTTAACTCTTCATTCATAACTCACGCACTCATAAGTTATAACTCCGCGCAGCGGTCAAAATTAATATCAAATCCTCCTTGTCTCCTTGTCCCCCTTGTCCCCTTGTCTCCTTGCCCCCTTGTCCCCTTGCCCCCTTGTCTCCCTTGCCCCATCTCCTTCCCATGCAGCAAACAGCCCTAAATTTAATTGCCATTGGCGTATTTGCCCTGACGCTTTTGAGTCTGCTGGGGCCATTGTTGAACATATCACCAGCAATTCCTGCGATCGCCACCTTTGGTATTTTGAGCATAGTTACCTTAGATAGCCTTAGTTGGCAAGGCAAAGGCGTCACACTTCTTTTAGATTCGCTTGCTAGTGCTTCTCCTGAGTATCGCCAGCGTATCATTCGGCATGAAGCTGGTCACTTTCTAGTCGCTTACTTACTAGATATTGCCATTACTGGCTACGTTCTTAGCGCTTGGGAAGCCTTCAGGCAGGGGCAACCGGGACAAGGAGGTGTAACCTTTGCCGAACCTAACTTAACCACACCAGTGCCACAAATCTTCATCCAGCAGTACTGCACTGTGTGGATGGCTGGCATTGCCGCAGAAACATTAGTCTATGGCAGCGCTGAGGGCGGCGCAGAAGACAGACAGAAACTTCAAGGAGTACTGGCTTCACTGAAACGTCCTGTCAGTGAGTCTTTACAGCAAGAGCGCTTTTGCACTCTCCAAGCCAAAACTCTGATTCAGGAGCATTGGGCGGCCTACGAAGCACTGGTGACGGCAATGGAACAACGCACACCAGTCGCGGAATGCTGTCAGCTCATTGAGCAACATAGAATTGTTAAAAGTTTTGAGTTATAGAAAATATCTTTAATTCAAAGCTAAAAATTTACAAACAACTTAGCGGGAGTCTCAAAGCCCCGGAGGAACAGGCACGTAGTGCCGTATTCCGTGCTTCATACCGGGGAGAGACCAAGCATTTATAACTCTAGCAGCCAGGGCGATCGCACTCAGCCGTCTCTATGTATCGCATACAGGGGCGAATCAGCTAATCGATTCCGTGAGAATAGTTTGGAATTATTAACTAACTCAAAACTATTTCTAACTCTTTAACTCAAAACTCAAAACTCAAAACTCATAACTCATAACTATTTCTGTCTGCTGCCTGGTGGAGTTGCTCGACTTCTGCCAGTATTGCTTTAGAATCGATCGCCATTGAACTCTGCACGTAGTTCAGTTTTAGTTCTTCCAACCAATCTGAGAGCAGCAATTGTAGTTCAGAAAGCGTTTTATCATCCTGTATTTCTCTGCGTAAAGCTGCTTGGAAATTTTGTGTTAAGTGGTCAAAAACTTCCCGCGCTTTGGTGTCTGTGTATGAGTATTTAAGTACGCTTACTGCTGCCTGAGCCAGATTATTAGCTAGCTGTTCTGTCGCTTCTACAGGCATATTGCCAATAACAGGTAGCTTTTGGAAATCTTTATAAAAGTTAGATTGTTTGAACGCTGCTTGAAGGCTGTGATGCAGTAGTGCTTCCATTTCCGGCTGGACTTGTGGCAAAACTTTATAGATTATCAATTGCATAAAGCGGTCAACAATTACCTCCGGTTCATTAATATTGTTAATGGTAATATACTTTCTTGGCTTTAAGATAAAGCGTGCTACATTTCCTTGTTCAATGGCATATTGTGTGTGATTTATAAACCGAACCATCACAAATTTAGAAACTTTATCTGCTAGGTAAGCCACTGGTTCATAAGTTATATCCGCTAACACACCTTCTAGATTTACTAAATTAGCTTGATGCAGCCGCAAGGTTACTGGGATGACGCGCAACCAGCGCCAAAAGGGGAGGAGGAGTAAGACATCATACCAGCGCCGCACCATCGCCCCCAACCAGTTAATCTCAGGGGACTGGGCACTCATTAAAAAGGTACGTATGAGGAAATCGATACTAAAAAAGGCGGTAAAGAAAATGTCAATCCGCCAAAACTTATCGACAAAATGACCAGTATCATCAAGGTCACGAAAATAGTTAACTTGGATCAACGGTCTAATTTGGTGGTCAAAGAAAGAAAGTTCTTTATCTACGCCGTTACTTACTAAGTACTCAGAACTCCAAAACGTCTTAAACGCTTCTTTAGCTGATTCAGTACCGATATGTTGACGTATCCGTTTTTTAATTTTTGCGAAGGTGCCAACCTTAGACGCCACCATGAAGGGGTTTTCATTAATCATGGTAACGCTTTGGTTGCGTAAGTCTTCTAGTAAACGCTCAGCTTCAGGAGCTTGCGGCTCAACTTGATGCAGCTGTTGTTCCAGTTCATCAACTGTGTTGAGGTACTTTTGAGTTACACGATGCGGTTCAATTCCTTTAAAGGGATCGTAGAAAGCAACAATACTTGGGATATGCCGCAGATATAGGTCGCGCCAAGGAATATAGCTGAGATTAAACAGCACTAAAACTAAGTTGACGACTGCTACTATCGCGATTAGTTTTGTCCACCAAGAAACTTGGCGAGATGGTTTTGAGGCGGTGCGGTTGAGAACAGGATTGAAATCTGCCATAGGTCTTGACGCCATGCAACTCCCAGGAAAAGGGGCGTGGAACCCCTCTAGTCATGTGTATATCATCCAATGAAGTGCGATCGCTATAATTGATTTTTCTCCCCCAGCTCCCCCAGCTCCCCCAGCCTACCTCGGTCGCCCCAGCGTCGTGATATACAAAACTGCTTCATCTGCTGGAATCCCCAGCACTTCATTAACTTGGTCATCAAAGAAACCACCGATGCCACTGACACCTAAGTTGAGGTAGATGGCAGCTAAATTCAATCGCTGCCCCAAATGACCGGCGTCCATGTGCAGGTAGCGATAAACGCGATCGCCATACTTGCTCACGGCTGTTTTCAGATCCGCTGTGTGGAACAGCACTGCCCCCGCATCCCGCCCTAAGTCTTGACCTAGGCACAGGTAGTGCAACTCTCGCCGGAAGTTCTTAAAGCGAATCTGGCGCAACTCCTGGGCTTTAGGCGCGTAATAGTAGCAGCCCTCTTCCAGCCCAGTCACTCCGGAAACGGCGATAAATGTTTCAATTAAACTTAAATCAAAATAGTCTGGGGAGCTATCTAAACCCTGGTCAATGTAGTTCTGGGGTTGATAAGTGAAATCGAGTAAGGCTTTAAGTTCATTTAAAGTTAGCTCCGCGCCGCTGTAGGCACGAGTAGAACGCCGCTTGAGAATTGTACTTTCTAGCCCTTCCAAGTTTTCGCCCCAGTTAATGGGCGTGGTTACAGTCGAAACTTTTAAACAAAAGGGAAAGTTGTACTTGTCCTCTAGGGATTTTTCTGTGACAACCTCGCTGGCGATCGCTGGCGGATTGGATACAGAGGGCAGATCTCCCGTTTCTACAATCTGCGTGGCGCGATGGAAGTATGCCAATATTTCACCATCAGGGAGCTGAGGATAAGCGGTATCAATAGCTGAGGGCAAAGCAGTTGGGGCTAGTGGCAGATTTTGTTTAACATCCCGTAAGTCGGCTATGGGAATTACTGCGATCGCTCCTTCTTGCTCCGGGTCGAGGTAAAGTAACTGGTTGACGCCTTCATCAATAAACCCCCCAATCAAGTGCGACCGAAAGTCATTGATCGAGCTAGCTAACTCAATATTGCCCAGGAGATGCCCTGTATCCAGAAAAATTCGCCGATAAGCTCGGTCTTGATAGCGCCATGCGGAGCGATAGAAAATAGCTGTTGTAACTATAGCCAGCTCGGTGTTTTCTAAAACTGGGTGCCAGAAACAGGCATTTTGCAGAGCGATCCAGACATCACTCTCCCAAAAATGAATTAAGGAATGGGTCTTGGGTTGGTAGTTATATAGTCCTGGCGGCAGTAGCGGCGTACCACGGGAAATCAAATAAACTTCTGCCGGATACAATCCCCCCGCGGAAGGTGCTGCCCTCAGATATAGATCGTCCCCCATCATCGTTGGCAGCCGAGCTGTCAGGCCATAGCTGCACAACAGCAACCGTGACAAACGCTGCCACCAGCTACCTGCGGCCTCATCGACAAATGCCTCTGGGTTTTCTTTTAGATAAGGCTTGAGGTCAAAGGAGGTGCCAATTTTGTATTCCTTAAAAGGTATTGGCTGAGTTGCCCAGTTTAGCCCCTGACCCTTGGCAGCGATCGTCTCCGGGTCATATTTTGTGCGCTCGTGGTAATGAGTCGCGATGGATTCTTGTAGTTCTGGCATGGCCGTTTGAGAACGCTTCCGCTTAGACTTCCATCTTGGCACTCCTTGCACTAAACGTGTCGTGCCAAGACAAAGTTTGTGGGTACTAGGGCGTGTTTTCTCGCCCCGGAGATCCCCCTAAATTCTCCTTAAAAAAGGGAGCTTTGACTGGATTCTCCCCCCTTTTCAAGGCAGGGGCACTTCATTGTCTACAAAGAAAAATCAGCATCAAACCGATCAAACCTTTCGGAGGGGGCTTGGGGGACGCGGCCGTCCCCCAATGGGGGGTTTGGGGGGAGACCCCCCAAGGCTGTTTTTCTCAACTAATAATTTTTTCTATCATGACAATGTTCTCTGGCAGATGCGATCGCCCAATCTTATCCATTAAGAGCCGATCCGAAAAATAATTTTGCCAGACCAAATATCTGCGTTTATCTGCGTCTATCTGCTTTCATCTGCGGTAAAAAATATTTTTAATCAACTTTTCGGATAAATTCTCAGAGTCCGATTTGGGTTTATGCATTAACCTACCGCCTCCGGTGCCTATCTGACATCGAGCGTCTTTTGGTACAATCAAGAGTTTGCAGAGAATTACGACGCTTGCACCGAAGGAGTTGCCCTTATGGCTCGGATGTATTATGACGCTGATGCCAATTTAGACCTATTAGCCGGAAAAACCATTGCCATCATCGGCTACGGTTCTCAAGGTCACGCCCATGCACTCAACCTCAAAGATAGTGGCATGAACGTCATTGTGGGGCTGTATCCGGGCAGTAAGTCTGCTGAGCGAGCTTCATCAGCGGGTCTGGATGTTCACAGCGTCGCTGAAGCCGCTAAGGCAGCTGACTTTATCATGATTTTGCTACCCGATGAGGTGCAAAAGACGGTCTACAAGAATGAAATTGAGCCGCATCTGACCGCAGGGAAGGTAATCGCCTTTGCCCACGGCTTCAATATTCACTTTAGCCAAGTTGTCCCACCGGCTGATGTGGATGTGGTGATGGTTGCGCCCAAGGGACCAGGTCATTTGGTGCGACGAACCTATGAGCAAGGGGAAGGTGTACCGAGTCTGTTTGCCGTGTATCAAGATGCTTCTGGTCAAGCACGCGATCGCGCCATGGCCTACGCTAAAGGTATCGGCGGCACTCGCGCCGGAATCTTGGAAACTACCTTCCGGGAAGAAACCGAAACTGATTTATTCGGAGAGCAAGCGGTACTGTGTGGCGGATTGAGTGCCCTGATTAAAGCCGGGTTTGACACTTTGGTAGCTGCCGGTTATCAGCCAGAGTTAGCGTATTTTGAATGTCTTCACGAGGTCAAACTAATCGTTGACTTGGTTGTGGAAGGGGGTCTCGCCCAAATGCGCGACAGCATCTCCAACACTGCTGAGTATGGCGATTATACCCGTGGTCCTCGGATTGTGAATGATCAGACTCGCGCTGAGATGCGTAAGATTCTCCAGGAAATTCAAAGTGGTCAATTTGCTCGTGAATTTGTGTTAGAAAACCAATCTGGGAAAGCTGGATTCACTGCCATGCGGCGTCAGGAAGCAGAACATCCCATTGAGGATGTTGGTAAGGACTTACGGGCGATGTTCAGCTGGTTGAAAAAAAGCTCGTAGAGGCGTGCTGATTGTTTCCGCTCGATTACCCTTGAAAAGACGCTCTCTCCGTCAATGGTTACTGTGTATACACAAATATCTTTGATCAGCCATTGAATCCTCTGATCCCCCCTGCCTCCTTAAAAAGGGGGGGAACCAATCTCAAAGCTTTCTTTTTTTACCCTGATTTAGGGAAATAAAAGCGCTTTATGGCTCTTCTTTCGATATGTGTGTACGCAGTAGCCGTCTACGGGGATGTATTATGGTATGAGAATAAAAAATAGATAAATAGCAGGAGCTTTTTGCTCATGGAAGTTAATGCTTTATATGCTGAATCTTATTTACAGTTTATTGCAAAAAGTGCTAGTCTCACAAAAGTTAATACATTAAAGGATATTGTTTATTTAATAAATGAAGATACCTTGTGGGAAGATCCCCAATCTGCCTTAGATTTGAATAACGTTGCAGTAATAGCACTTATCGAAGCAGAGCAATGCGAGAATCTGGATATGCGCGTGAACTATCTAGAAATGGCTTTTGAAGCTTTAGATAGGGGCGCTAGAATGAATAGCCATCCACTTTGCCTTATTCATTTGGCTCTATTTCATAGCCTAATAGGAGAATATCAACAATCAATAAATTTATCTTACTCAGCTTTAATTAATATTTTACAACCTGCCTATACTACTGAAAATAAAGTTCCTTTTGGTTTGATATATATACCTTCTAAATGTAGAGGTTCAGTAGGAAGCAATTATGAGAAGTTTGAGCAAATTTTTAAAGCTGATGATGGTTATAGCCAATCGTTGTTACTGCTCGGCGAAGTTTTATTTCAGTCAAAGCTAGTTTCCTACACTGTTACCGGACTCCAGATACTACACCTAGCTGCTCAACTATTACCTAATTCGGCTTCTATCAATTTTCAGCTTGGAGTAGCCAACTTATTAAGCAAGCAATGGGAAGGACTCTTATATTTACATCGTGCTAGGAAATTGGCACCAGAGTCTGTATCTATTCTTCAGGCGCTTTATTTAGCTTACCGAGATTTAGAACAAGTTGAAGTGGCTGATTTTTGGCTGAATGCTGCTCGTAATTTGGCTCAATCTAAAAATTTAAATTGGCACTGGGATGCGTTAACAGTCAATAGCCAGTTTATGTATGTTCCTTTCGAGGAAAGTTTAATAATAGCCGTTCAACCAAGCTTTCAGAGTGTTGTGACAAATGTATTAATTACAGAAGGGGACTGGTTTGAACCAGAAATAGAACTTTGGCGTCATTGGCTAAAACCTGGAATGACAGTTATTGATGTAGGTGCTAATGTGGGAGTTTATACCTTCAGCGCTGCTCAACGAGTAGGATCAGAAGGCTGTGTCTTAGCAGTTGAACCTTTTTCAGGCTGTGTTAGTTGCTTGTCAGAAACTCGTAAGATAAACAACTTATCCTGGGTGAAAATATTTGCAGGAGCAGCAAGCAATCGCAATGGTACAGCTCGACTTTCTATACATAGAGCCAGCGAATTAAATCAAATTATTGTTAATGATCTCGAAGAAAACCAAGAATTGAATAATATTGAAGAGGTGCCTTGCTTCTCTCTAGATAGCCTTACAGAACAGGAAAATATTAGTCACGTAGACTTAATGAAGATTGATGTAGAAAACCATGAAATGCAGGTTTTAATAGGTAGCGAACGAATTTTAAATAATTATTTTCCAACTATTATTTACGAAACTACGGGTAGCGATCACTTATCTGTGGCTAAGCATTTGAGGAATAAAGGTTATCAATTATTTATTTATAAGCCCTACGTAGAGCAATTAATTCCGGTGACTTCAGATGAAAGTTTTAACAATCAAATAAATATAATTGCCATACATAGTTATAAACTTAATAACGTTAATGTATCTACAAAATAAAAGGGCAAAGGGGGAACAAGTCAACCCCATAGTTATACCAATTATTTTGTTAAATGCTACATATCGCAGAGTAGGGAAAAGGGAAGAGCCGGCTTTCCGGTAATTATGGGTAATCCAGCTGACATAAAATGCTGATTAAATCTTGTCTTCAGTCTTAGGCGTATTGTGGAAATTCCCTTTGCGGGTGTCCCTACGCTGGCTGTGGTTGATGGTGCCTCACTTCTGGTTCCTTTGCTCTAGTTGCTGGACGGCCTTTTCTGTTTTCTGATTAGGGTTTCTGAATCTTTTTTGGGGAAACAACCCCATTAAGTAGTTATTCAATGTGGTTCGGGTTTGCAGGCTTGCTGTACTCAGGGGTTTGGGCAATAGGCGATCGCCGATAGCGATAAATAACAACGAGAGGAGCGCGATCGCTGTAAAAATACTCTTGAGGCGCATAATGCCTCAAAGGGTAGTGGGTTAAAGCGCTTACATGAATTGTATGCTGAGGCTAAGCCGTAGGTGATGTGAAAGTGGGCGGAAGTGGGTAAGCTAAATCCAAAAGTTAAAAGCCAAGCATCCTGCCCCTCAAAGAGACGCCTCTGATGAAAACGGAATTAAAATTCAAGTTCCTGCAACACCTGAACAGAAAAAAACAGAACGAAGGTTTCACGCTGCTCGAACTCCTTATCGTCATCATCATCCTTGGCATTCTGGCAGCAATTGGTCTACCTAGCTTACTTAACCAAACGGCTAAAGCCAAACAAGCAGAAGCCAAGCAAAATGTTGGCGTCGTCAATCGTGCTCAAACCGCATACCGGACTGAAAATACTGCGTTTGCTAGCAGCTTTGATGTTTTAGGCATTGGTATCCTCACAGGTAGTACTAGCAGTACCACTACTAATTATTCATACACAATTGCTGGTGGTAGCGATACCGCTACTATTGCAGCAACAGCTCGGGATACCGCCCTTAAAGCCTATTCTGGTGGAAACAGTAGGATTGATGAGGTGATTTCTAGTCTTGTTTGTGAGGCACCTTCTCCTGGTACAACTCCCCCACTTACGCCTGCCGTTAGTACTACAGCAGCTCCTCCGTGTCCTCCTAATTACAACGACCTTAGCAAATAGTGGCTACTCTTACTACCAGCAAGGTTGAAAATTTTGGAAATATATTTTAGCAGGTATTTGACAAGTTTTGTAAAAATTAATAAGAAACCGTATAAATATTATTATTTTGTGCTAATTAGCTACGTTCAGCCTCAGCTAAGAAGGCCACAATTTTTTTTTCACAGGGTGATATGAAAGCGAGCGGATGTGGGTAAGTTAAATCCAGTAGCTAGAAGTTAAGCATCCCACCCCCCAAGGAGACACCTCATAATGAAACCAGAATTAAAAGCCAAGTTCCTGCAACACCTCAACCAGAAAAAACAGGACGAAGGTTTTACATTAATTGAACTACTCGTTGTTATCATCATCATCGGGATTCTGGCAGCAATTGCTTTGCCCAACTTCCTGAACCAGGGTGCTAAAGCTAAACAATCTGAAGCCAAACAAAATATAGGTGTCGTTAACCGCACTCAAACTGCATATCGGACTGAAAATGCCGCGTTTGCTACTGGCTTTGATACTTTAGGTATTGGTGCAATCAGAGGTGGTGCTTCAGGTACTACTACCAATTATTCCTACACCATTGCTGGTGCTCAAGATACCGCTACCGTTATCGCAACAGCTCTAGATACCTCTCTGAAAGCTTATTCGGGTGGAAACAGCCGCTATACTAGCGGCACCGAAGCCCTGATTGGTAGCGTCTCTTGTGAGGCAAATGCTCCTGGTACGACGGCTGCGGTCGCACCTACTGCTACTACCACTGCTCCTCCTACTTGTCCTGCCACAGACTACAAGACCCTTGGTAGCTAATAATGGTGGCTGGTGGCTCTTATTAGCCGTATGGTTAAAGCACATTTTTATAGTTCCCATACGTTTCTCTGCCTTGTTTTGAGAGCATCTCTATTTTGTTACTTTTGGCAGAGTATATTCTCAAACCCTTAATTTGCTTGAGGGGAAGCATTATAAGGGAATAGGCGAGCGCTAAATCATAAAACCTTTATTCCGCAATGCTTCCCCTACTTTTATTCCACACTCAAATAAGAGGATATGGTAAGGCTTTTGGGCATATTGGCTATCAGCCAAGCTCAATCTACACGAACGATTCTACCGGACACGATATCAGCCTCAGCTAAGAGGTTCCACAAAATTTTTTTCAGAGGGTGATATGAAAGCGAGTAGATTTGGGTAAGTTAAATCCAGGAGCTAGAAGTTAAGCATCCCACCCCCCCAAGGAGACACCTCTAATGAAACCAGAATTAAAAGCCAAGTTCCTGCAACACCTCAACCAGAAAAAACAGGACGAAGGTTTTACATTAATTGAACTACTCGTCGTGATCATCATCATCGGGATTCTGGCAGCAATTGCTTTGCCCAACTTCCTGAACCAGGGTGCTAAAGCTAAACAATCGGAAGCCAAACAAAATATAGGCGTTGTTAACCGCACTCAAACTGCATATCGGACTGAAAATGCCGCGTTTGCTACTGGCTTTGATACTTTAGGTATTGGTGCAATCAAAGGTGGTGCTACAGGTACTACTACCAATTATTCCTACACCATTGCTGGTGCTCAAGATACCGCTACTGTTATCGCAACAGCTAGAGATACCTCTCTGAAAGCTTATTCGGGTGCAAACAGCCGCTATACTAGCGGCACCGAAGCCCTGATTGGTAGTGTCTCTTGTGAGGCAAATGCTCCTGGTGTAACGGCTGCGGTCGCACCTACTGCTACTACCACTGCTCCTCCCACTTGTCCTGCCACAGACTACAAGACCCTTGGCAGCTAATAATGGTGGCTTTGATTAGCAGCTAAGTTGAATTTTTTTTCAATTCATTATCCAAAAGGGAATCATCAAGTTAAAATGTGCCCTATTCAGTAACTTAGTTTAACTGAAAAGAGCACCGAAAAATAAGTTTTTCGGTAAGCTAGGTACTAAACAAAACGCTACAAGGTAGTGTAAAAGAATTTCCAGATTCCCTATCTGCTAATTAATTCTAATTCTTTGGGTAACCTGATCAGGGTTACCCAAATTTTTGATAGATAATGGTTTTTCTTAATGTTGGATCGATCAGAAATTAATACACAGCCTCCAGGTCAAACTCTTCTCCGACAAGGCTATGACGACCAAGCAATCAGCTTTTATGAGCAGGCTATTCAAACTGAGCCTGATGCGATCGGTTATTACTGGCATTTAGGTCTAGCCTATTTATTGCAGGGTCGGGAAGAAGAAGCGTCCGCTACGTGGCTTTTGGTTATGTCTCAGGGGACTCCTGAAAACATAGAGCAATGGACTAGAGAACTGAGCGAAATTCTTGATAGCGAAGCGCAACGACAAGCTGCTCTGAGTAATACCCAAATTGCTTGGCTCATCCGCCAGCACCTGCGGGAGATAGCTCCAACTGAGGTTAATAATCTTCTTTATCTGCTCCTACTTTCGCTGACTTTAGGCACTTTCGCTCCGGAATTACTTAATGATTGGCAAGTAATAGAACTTTTGGAGCAAAGTTCACCAGCAGCAGTAAACTCCGAGCTGCTTTTACAAGTCCTCAAACCGATACTGGAATTTCCAACAGAGGAAACAGTAGCATTTTTAGGGGCGTGCTTACCCCATGCTTACCCACCTGATATTTTTATTGATACCGTTATATCAGTTGCGGTTAAAGTTGGCTACCAAGGCGATAGACCAAGTTTTGCCGTTAAGCTGGCTGAGGCTTGTATAAAGCTACGCCCAGATCATTCACTAGCATTACAACATTTATCTTGTTTCTATACGAATGCTGGGTGTCACCAGCAAGCTATCGAAGTAGCCCAGCAATTTTATAACAACTGCCAAAATATTAATAGCCAAATATTCGGAAATTATCTCCTCCTTCGCGCTATAGTAAGTGCTGGATCTTGGTCGGAATTAGGGAGAGTTGCTGAACGCCACAAATCACTTTTGTTGCAGATTATTCATGAGCAACCTGAAAACTTGAGCAGAGGTGGTAATCTTGCCCTGATCGTTTCTGCTTTTTTTTTGCCTTATCTGCAAGATAACATTCAGGAGAACCGCTGGTTCCGGAACAAAATTGGTCAACTGTTTCAAAAGAATGTTGACTCCAAGACTCTTACTCCAGCGCAGTTCGTTCGCTCGGATATAGAGAAAAAATTCAGACCTTTAAGAGTTGGCTACATCGCTCACACCTTTAGGCAGCACTCTGTTGGATGGTTAAGCCGGTGGCTATTTTACTACCATGACCGAGAATTATTTCCCACCACCATCTACTGCCTTAATCAAAACCTAGAGGATAGATTTACTCAAGTATGGTTTAGAGATAAGGTTAATGCGATCCACAGTTTTGGGATTGATGCCCCAGCCGTTGCTGCCCAGATTAAAAATGATCAAATAGATATTTTAATTGACCTCGATAGCATCACTTTAGACGTTACTTGTGAAGTGATGGCGCTGAAGCCTGCACCAGTACAAGTCACCTGGCTGGGGTGGGATGCCTCTGGTATCCCAGCGATTGATTACTTTATTGCAGATCCCTATGTTTTACCAGAAAATGCCCAAGAGTATTACCAAGAAACTCTTTGGCAATTACCACAAACGTATCTTGCTGTAGATGGCTTTGAAGTAGGGACACCTACCCTACGGCGCGAAGATTTGGAAATTCCCAGCGATGCCATTGTTTATCTCAGCGCTCAAAAAGGCTATAAACGCCACCCAGATACAATTCGTCTGCAATTGCAAATCATTAAGGAAGTTCCTAACAGTTACTTTCTAATTAAGGGTGTGGCGGATGAGTTGGTAATCAGGCAAATTTTTCACGAATTGGCCCAAGCAGAAAAAGTCGATCCGGGACGGTTAAGGTTTTTACCCAAAGATCCTAATGAATTAGTACATCGGGCTAATTTAGCTATTGCCGATGTTGTCTTAGATACCTATCCTTACAATGGAGCTACCACAACTTTAGAAACCTTGTGGATGGGCATTCCTCTAGTTACCAGGGTGGGGCAGCAATTTGCAGCTCGCAATAGCTATGGCTTTATGATGAATGTGGGAGTTACAGAAGGCATTGCCTGGACAGATGAAGAATATGTCGAGTGGGGTGTGCGGCTGGGCATGGATGAAGCTTTACGATGGAAAGTTACTGGAAAGCTCAAGGCATCGCGACATACATCACCTTTGTGGAATGCCCAACAATTCACCCTGGAGATGGAAAAAGCTTATCGGCAAATGTGGCTGAGATACTTAGAAACTCATTAAAAAACTGAAAACCGTTGGAAAAAGTAAAAGTAATGGCTAGGGAAAACACTACGGGTACTTAGACCACTTCTCTGTAACGATGCGTTGACCCTCACCCTTGCGTGATGAGGCGCTGCGCGTACTCTAAATAAAGAGCATGATTAAGAAGAAATGGTATTAGTTGTATAAAAATATTTCAGCTAATAACTGAAAAATTTTATGATAACCTGATAGTTAACGGTTTATTAATATAAATAATGGTTGTTATAAATGCTGCACACTGAACCGATGAGTTGGCAACAAGAAGCCGAGGCATTGTTCTTAGAAGGCTGCTATGACCAGGTAGCAAACCTATATGAGCAAGCTATTCAAACGGAACCGGATGCCATCAGCCACTATTGGCATTTGGGACTGGTATATCTCTTACAGGGGCATGAAGAGGAGGCGCAGGCAACCTGGATGGTTGGTATGTCTCAGAGCACTGATGAAACAGGGGAACGGTGGCTTCAGGAATTAGTACAAATTCTAGATACTGAAGCGCAACGTCAAGCTGATCTGGGAGATTATGAAACTGCTTGGTTAATCCGTCAACACCTGCGGGAACTTGCTCCAGATGAGGTAAATAATCTTCTTCACCTAATCCAACTATCGCTCAATTTAGGCAGCTTCACGCCAGATATATTTGAAGAATTCCAGGTTGTCGGGTTTCTGGGACAATGCTCTTCGGCAACTGTAAATTCCGAACTTTTACTAGCAGTAATGAGACAAAGTATCGAATTTTCAAGTGCAGAAACATTGGCATTTTTCGAGGCTTGCTTAGCCCATGTACACGAACCCGATGAGGATGAGTTTGTCGGTACTGCCCTAGCGATGGCATTTAAACTTTGTTATCAAGCCAATCAGCCAATCTTTGCTGCTAGTATCGCGGAATTATGTCTTAAGTTTTACCCAGAATATCCAGCAGCGTTACAACATTTGTGCGGTTTTTATACTAATGCTGGGCGGCACCAACAGGCTATCGAGGTTGCGAAACGGTATTATAGCAACTGCGAAACTGTGGATTGGCAGATTGTGGGAAGCTACCTGATTCTACGCTCATTAATGAGTGCTGGCGCTTGGTCAGAAATAGAGCCAATGTATCAGCGTCATCAGTTATTACTGTCGCAAATGATTCAGGAGCCAATAGAGAAGTTAGATACAATTGCAGCTCATTACCTGGCAATTGTTCCCTTTTTTGCGCCTTACATTCAGGACAATCCCCAGGAAAATCGCTGGTTTCAAAATCAAGCTGCTCAACTATTTCAAAAAAAAGTGTCAGTGGATGTTCCGACTGCGGTGCCGCTGTATTATCCTCATCTAGAGAACAAATCCAGACCTTTAAGAATTGGCTACATAGGCCATACGTTCCGAATCCATTCAGTTGGCTGGTTGAGCCGTTGGCTGTTTCAATACCACGATCGGGAATTATTTCAAACGGCTATTTATTGTGTTAACCAGAATCTAGAGGACTTGTTTTCCCAAACATGGTTTAAGGATCGAGTTAATATTGCTCACCGCTTTGGGGTTGACACATCTAGCATTGCTGCCCAGATCGCGGCAGATAAAATTGATATTCTAGTTGATCTAGACAGCATTACTATGGACTCTACTTGTAAAGTGATGGCGATGAAGCCTGCGCCAGTACAAGTCACCTGGCTGGGGTGGGATGCGTCCGGTTTGCCAGCAATTGATTACTTTATTGCAGATCCCTATGTATTACCAGAAAATGCTCAAGATTATTACCAGGAAAATATCTGGCGATTACCGCAAACCTATGTAGCTGTAGATGGATTTGAAGTAGGAACGCCGACTTTACGTCGCGAACACCTAGAAATTCCCAGTAATGCGGTTGTCTACCTCAGTGCCCAAAAAGGGTTTAAACGCCACCCGGATACAATTCGTCTGCAAATGCAAATTATTAAGGAAGTTCCTAATAGTTACTTTCTCATTAAAGGAGCAGCCGATGAATTGACCATTCAGCAATTTTTTAAACAACTGGCGTCAGAAGTAGGCGTTGATACGGAACGGTTAAGATTTTTGCCCACAGATCCTCATGAATTAGTACATCGGGCTAATTTGGCTATTGCGGATGTTGTCTTAGATACCTATCCCTATAATGGAGCTACCACAACTTTAGAAACCTTGTGGATGGGTATTCCTCTAGTTACCAAAGTGGGACAGCAATTTGCGGCTCGCAATAGCTATGCCTTTATGATGAATGTGGGAGTTACAGAAGGCATTGCCTGGACAGATGAAGGATATGTGGAGTGGGCTGTTCGACTGGGCATGGATGAAGCTTTGCGGTGGAAAGTTGCTGGAAAATTAAAGGCGTCGCGACATACATCACCTTTATGGAATGCCAAACAGTTTACCCGCGAGATGGAAAAAGCTTATCAGCAAATGTGGATTAAGTATTTGGAATCTCGTTAATAATAATTTAATTTAAGTAATAAATACCTGCTTCCCTCTGAACAGCTCACTTACTAGCTAAGTAATTTAGTTCAGAGATAGCAATGTTATTTGCCCCTGAGTCTGCGATCGCTTGTTGATTTTCGTTCTCCAAGACAATTCGACCGTGAACACAGGACAACAAAGCTTGCCACTGGAGAGCGCCCAAATTTCCAACCAGGGATATTTCTGGTCCCTCTGTCACATCTAAATCTTCTTCCATGAAAAGACTCATGGCAATACTAGATAAAGCTAGGTTGGCATCCTCTTCATCAGAAATATTGCCCGTGTCTATGAGCAGCGTTATTTGATTTCTATCGGGGTGAGTTGCGATCGCTCTTATGACACTGGCTAAATCTTGGCAGATAAATTCTTCTGACTGCCTCCAGTCGGGGAAGATAATTAAGTTGATATCTCTTAACTTGAAATTGTCGCTCAGAACAGTTGACTGATGCTTTCGGAAGAGTTCTTGAAAGAGAACTCCCATTTGAGCCGAGTAAGAACGGCTGTCCAGAAAACTGGGATTGCTCCGCATTTTTTTCTTGATATCGTCACTCTTTTTTTGGCGTAATTCAAAATTGGTACCGAGTGCGATCGCTAACTGGATGTAAGACTCTTCGCTATCCGCGGCTAAATCAGGAACATCCAGTGCTTGCAGCATTGCTGCACCCATTGCAGAGCGAAAGCAAGTGCCCTGCCTGGCAATTATTGGCAAACCAACCTCTAAAGGTTCTATCAACGAGCTTGTCCCGGCAAATGGGTAAGAATCCAGATAGACATCGGCAATATTGAAGTATTCCTTAACCTCCTCCCGATTTGGTACTGGCTGAGGGTCTAAGACAATCAAACGACCTGCTGCCACTCCATGTGCCTCAAACTTTGTACTTAGCTGGTTGAAAAAAGCTTTTTTAGGGTAAGCGTTTGACCAATTTGGACCAAATGGCAGAAGCAGCAAAACTGAGTTAGGCACGGCAGCAATTATTTTTGCCCATGTATCAATTAGTTCAGGAATTATTTTGAAAAAATTAGCTCCAGAGGTAAAAACGACTGTTTCTTCAGAGATACCTAAACTTTCTCTATCAACTTTGATATTTACTTGCTGCTGTTCCGGCCCATAACTAAAACACTGAGCAGTCCCCTCCAGTTTCACCAACTTCTCTGTATAGTGTTCTTCTGCCGTTATTAAAGGGTCAGTCAACTTACCGGAAATATAGTAATCGACGTGCCGCATTCCCGTTGTGACAACTGAGGATACACTGGTAACTTGTATCCTAGCTAGCCGGTGCAATGATAAAAGACAGATTTGATTGGTTACAAGTGTAACATTGGTGCCAATGAGTATTATGTCTAAGTCATCAGCACGAATGTAGTTGACCTGATCTAGCAAACTTTTCGGCAGTAGCTTAACTGCATTAGCGCAACTTTGACAATATTGCTCTAGTGAATTATTATCCCATGTCAGAGGGTACAAAATTACTTCAAAATCTCTGCTGATATACTCATATGCAGAAAGTGTAGCGAATGTTTCGGCAGTAGCCGTAAAATGAGCTGCTAGGATACCCAACCTAATTTTTTTTCTCGTTACAGATCTATCTGCAAACTCATAATCTACCTCATAGCCCTTAAGTTTCAGGAAAAGCTCTATAATCTCTGCACGCTTAACATAAATATCTTTAAGATTGGCCTCATTAAAGTAGAGCGGCATAAAATTTGCAATTGGGACAAACTGCGTTACCACTTCATGCGATAAAAGCGCATCAGGCTCACTCAAAATAGATGCATGTAAGTAATCAATCCATCGCTGCATATAGTGGTAGTAATTATCTGCTTCTCCAAGTTCTTGGAAGTAGGGTTGAGGGGAAAACAGGAATTTCAGATAGTCATTGAGCAACCAAGGGGGGATGCAAGAAAAGTCATGCGGCAATGGTAACTGGTCAGCACGGCAATACAGCATAGCTGCCAGTAGATACTGAAGTGCTTTTGGCTCATCAAACCCTCTAGAAATGTGTGTGATGACTTCATCGACAAAAGTCTGTTCAGTAGCAGTGAGTAATTCATTTCTCATGCCTATGCTGAGCAATAGGTAGTGCGCCCTACCCAGTTCTCCTGCGTACATACTCCCAAGTCGATCGGCTGACATATCCAGCCACTGGGCGGCAATTTGATAGCGAACCTGGCGGAGATTGGCGATCGCCGAGCGTTCGGTCGGGTCTTGTTGATACTGTTGGGCGTAAATGGAGAGTCTAGAAAAAAGCTCTTGCGTCCGCTCGTCTACAACTTCAGTAGTGACTTGTTTCGTAAGTTCCTGCCTATATTCCTGGTGGTTTATCAAATCATTTCCCCAAATTTGGTTTGGACTTGAATTAGATACTGGCTTCACTACAACCAATTCAGTTTTTACATGAATTACTCCATCGGCAGATTCTTCATGTTCAAGTTTTAAAGCCTTAAATTCGCCTTTAAATCCATATCTTCTACAAAGTTCTATGTAGGCGGGAAATTCATTACAATAGTATAGAAAAGAATTAATATTCCAAAAACTAATATGAGTCGGGTCTTGAAAAGCTCCTCTACCATCTGTAGATGGTACGCGAATGTCAACTTTTGCACCAGGCTTACAAACTCTCCAAATTTCATTCATTGTGTGAATTCGATCGGGGAGATGTTCAATAATGTCGTGTGCCCTCAACTCATCTACTGAACTATCAGGGAAGGGGAATTCTTTACTGATATCAGCAACAATGTCAACACCAACTCCAGGATATATGTCTACTCCAGTGAAATTGGCAGGTTTATTAGTTCCGCAGCCTATATCTACACGCAACATATCTGACTTTGATCTCACTTTTAAAGCATCGGTTGATGAGTAACTGCTAAAGTTATCCTGGAAGTCAATTTTGCTCTTTACAAAATTTATAATCCGCTCAGTGGCCTTACCATCTAGAGGGCCTAGGTATTGCTGCGTAAACAGCTTTTGTTTTGCCTGCTGGCGATGTCGTTCCTCATTATCATTGAGTAGTTTTTCAATTGCAGGAATTAATTCTTCGCGATCGTATACCCCAATAGCTGCACCTTCGAGGGCATAAGGCATAAAATCTCTCATTCCCAACAAATCTACAAAAATGCAAGGTTTTTTCAGTGCGATCGCATAACTCAGTACACTGGTTGCTGCACCAAGAACAATATCGCTCTCTTCAATTTGCTGAAGTAAAGCACTCGCATTATCGATTTTGATGTTTACTCCTATGCGACATGCTAACTCATCAAGTTGAATTGTGTTTTCAGTAGCATGAGGTCTGATGACTAGCTCAAAGCCGAAATAATTGGCTGCTTCAAAAAGCGTTTCATACAAATAATCGGAAAACTTGTATGTTGATGTACTTAAAAAGAGTAACCTTAGTTCGGTATGGGTATCTAGTTTTGTCTTTTCACTGCTGAGATGCTCCCTGATCTCCCTTTCAATCCAAGGCCAGCCAGTAGGAATAACATGTTCTGGAAACCAGCCCAGGCTTTCTACATAATAACGCTGAGCGTAAGCACCCCATACAGCCACATAATCAGGTGTCGTTTCCCCGTAATTGTGCTGCCAACTGTACAAATCGGAGCGTTCCTTTCCTGATATTCGAGTATCAAAAGAGATAGGAGCGCCATGCTCAACTACAAGTTTTTTTATCCCCTGTAGTTGTGCGACTTTCCCTAGTGTACGCGCTGGCAAAGAAACTTCTTCCGCCATGACGATTAATTGGGGACGCACTTCCTTTAGTACCCAGTAAGCACGCTCTATCCAGGAGCGAACAACGGGAATATCAAAGCACAATAAAAGGTCTACTCTTCGTTGAACAATTCTCCAAATGTCTAGCGGATAATCCAAGAACCCAGTAGAGAATCGGTCATCGTTCAACAATTGATTAACTTGTACTTCGCTTAGAGCGCCTACATCCCCTGTAAAGGGAACAGGGACTGAACTTGACTCACCATACCATCCCGACCAGAGAGTTCCTTCATTTAAATCAAGCGTTTTGAGATTCAATGAATTTGCTAAAGCTTGACCTATCGGTGCATAATTGTTTGTAAAATTTCTTTGAAGTGCGAGTAAAACGTCTGACTTTAAAGAGCTTTTACTTTGGTTCCATGTGGTTTCTTGGCTACCTTGAGGCTGCCCATGCTGATATTGCGATCTATAAATTAATTCACCTGCCTTTACTGTATTAGGCGATGATTCTACAGTATTAGGAATTTCTAGGGCTTTTATAACAAATCCTTTATTCCTCATAGCACCCCATACTTGATTTTCATAATTAGTTTGGGGTGGAGGAGCTAGACCCCACTGCGTCAAAGGAGTAAGTGGCAATTGATTTACCCAAATTTCCTTGGGGTTGTATTTCTTCAGAATCGCTACTGCCAGGTGATAGGACGTTATGGCTTCGTAGAAGAAGTAGTATAGAAGATGTACAGAACAAGATAGAACATCAATATCTCGATAAATGAGCGATAGCCCATAGTCAGGACTAACCTGTCGGCATATTTGCTCAAATATGCTGCGTAAATTGTCTACCTCAGTAGTTATGGTGCCAAAGTCTAATTTTAGATAAAATTCCACTGCATCTTGTGCTGGAATTTTCGCTGATTTAAAAACTAAATGAGCCTCTATTCCTGAATAAACAATTTCACCTGTTTTCACCAGTTCAGGATGTGAAACTAGCCACTCAGCATCAGCACGTGTATATGCTAGGTATAGTCGCTCAACCATTGACCAAATCCCAACTTATTGGTGTTCCCATCTTGGCATTCTGCTTAATCTGTTTGCCTAGTAGAATGTCGTAATATCGTGGCGGCAAACCGAGTCCAGGACGTAGTGCTTTCAGGTTATTTGAGGTAAAGATATCGCCTGCTTTCATATCTTGAGCAACGTAGAGCGATCGCTTGTAAATCAACGACCCTTTCTCCGGTGCCGTCGGTCCATACCTTATCTTACCCAGTGCTTGCCAGGATCTTTCAGTCTCAATCACCAGCTGTCGCATTTCTTCTGGCTCCATCGAAAACGCTGAGTCTACACCACCATCAGCTCGACGCAGAGTAAAGTGCTTCTCAATCACCGTGGCACCCAAGGCCACGCTGGCAACTGCAACCCCAATCCCCATTGTGTGGTCAGATAGCCCAACTTGTACGCCAAACAAGTCCCGCAAGTGAGGAATCGTCAGCAGGTTTGTGTCTGCTGGTGTAGCCGGATAGCTGCTGGTGCATTTGAGCATTACCAAGTCCTGACAACCAGCCTCCTTTGCCGTCCTCACCATCTCATCTAAATCTGCCACGGTTGCCATGCCAGTCGAGATAATCGTGGGTTTGCCCGTACTGGCGACTTTGCGAATCAAGGGCAAATCGGTATTTTCAAAAGAGGCGATTTTGTAACAAGGCACATTTAGTGATTCAAGAAAATCGACGGCTGTGGCATCAAAGGGGGTGCTGAAGCCTATAATTCCTAGTTCCTTACAACGGTCAAGTATGGGTTTGTGCCATTCCCAAGGCGTGTAAGCTTGCTGGTATAGGTGATACAGGGATTTACCATGCCATAGACTCTTAGCATCATCTATATAAAACTCGCCCTCGCCTATGTTTAAGGTCATCGTATCGGCAGTATACGTTTGGAGCTTGAGAGCGTGTACTCCTGCCTTGGCAGCTGCTTCAATGATTTCGAGTGCTCTCTCTAAAGACTGATTGTGATTG
>JAHHGU010000067.1 GCA_019359765.1 Aphanothece sp. CMT-3BRIN-NPC111 | reverse complement strand
CTACTCCCTCTGCTCCCCCTGCTCCCTCTGCTCCCCCTACTCCCTCTGCTCCCCCTGCTATTATTTCTCTACTTGGAATCGAGATACAGAGCTTTGCAATTCTTCTGCAACTTCGACTAATTGCTGCAAAGAAGAGGAAACAGCTTCTGATTCTGAAGAGGTGCTTTGCGCGATCGCCGCCACCTCTTGTATCGTCTGGTTAACCTGTTGAGAAGCTTGAGCCTGAGAAACCGTAGTCGCGGAAATAAATTGTACGGCTTGGTGAATTTCTCGGCTAATGCCAGCCAATCCTTGCAAAGTTTCTTTAGTTTTCGCAACTAATTGGGTTCCCGTTACCACCTGCTGGGTACTCGATTCCATTGTTTGCAAAACTTCGGCAGTTTCTTGTTGAATTGTACTAATCAGTTGCTCAATTTCTTTAGCGGAATCTGTAACCCGTTCAGCCAAGCGTCGCACTTCATCAGCAACTACACGGAACCCTTGACCATTTTCTCCAGCTCTGGATGCTTCAATGGAAGCATTAAATGCTAAAAGGTTAGTTTTTTCAGAAATACCTGATATAATTCCCACAATTTTGGAAATTTCCTGAGAAGATTCTGCCAAACGTTTTATTTTTTTGGAAGTCTCAGCCACACTAGAGCGGATATTCCCCATACTGCTGACGGTTTGATCCATTGTTTTATCCCCATCTTCAGCAGCTACTAGTGCCTGACGAGCGATTGCTGCGGCTTCTTGAGCGGAAACAGCTACGGACTCAATAGATTGTCCCATCTCTCCTACAGAATGGAGAGTTTCAGCAATAACTTTGGCTTGGGTTGTAGCTTCCTCAGCGAGTTTTTCTACTGAGGCTTCACTGCTAAAAGCAGATTCATGTACCTGATTAGCAGCTATTTTTACTTGTGAAACAATCTTCCGCAGACTGCTAATAGTAGTGTTAAAGGCATCGGCGATCGAACCCATTTCACCTTCATCAATCTTGGCTTTCACAGTCAAATCGCCCTGTTGCGCCCCTTCAATATCTATCAACAAGTTAATTACCCCTTGCTGTAGACGTTCTTTCTCCTGCCGTTGAAAGTCGGCTTCTGCTTGTCGCAGTTGACCTTGTTTTTCCATGGCTCTGGCAGAGGCATTAATACTGTCCGCCATCTCATTAAACGTCATCGCTAACTTCCCGACTTCATCTGTAGCAAAAACTCTTGCTCTTGCTTCCTCATTGCCGTCAGAGAATTCTTGAGCGGTTTGCTGCAAATGCTCGATCGGTTTAACAATTGCTCGTCTGAGAATCAGCGCCCAACTTCCAATCACTAGCAACGCTAAGAAAAATATTCCTAATTCTTGCAGCAGGCTCTGGTAGAGTAACTCGTTTAGCGCTGTCTCTGGAGTTCCTCGCACTAAAATAGCAACTGGTTCACCGCTGGCAACAGGAACTGAACCGTTACCTGCCTCTTTAAAAAGATTAGGCAATGCTTTGGCAGCTACCGTATAAGTTTGTGCCCCAATCGTTATTCGTTGAGTGACTAATTTTCCATTAGCCTTAGCTACCCCCTCCAAAATAGAGGTATCTGGCAAGCCTACGTTCGGTTGCGCTTTGTCTAATGCTGTGGCATTCCCTTGATCGAGGGCTGTCGCCAAGGCAAATTCTCCTGTGGGTTGGCGTAAATAAACGGCACTATAACCCCCGCCAAATGCTTTTAAAGTTTCCTGGACAATAGGTGCCTTGCCATTGACAATATCTCCTGAAACCAAAACTCCGATGACTACTTTGCTAACTGGATCTCTAACAGGTGTCACCGTATAACGAATCAGTGCATCCTGTTTAGCAAAATTTAACGGCAAAGGTGGTGACTCTTTGGCGAGTTCAGCCCAAGGAGCGATCGCACTTGCTTTTATTTGCCTCGGATCGGCTAAAACTTCTTTAACCAGATTGTTGGGATTAAATATCTCTCCTTTGCGATTGGCATTGGCATTGACAATAATCCGCAGATCCTTGCCTACTAAAGTGGCATATTCAATTTTTCTGGCTTTGACTTCATTTCGGAGAATCTGCTCAACCTGATTTTGCAGAACTGGATTCAATATTTGACCTTGAGCATGAGTTTTAGCCGCCGCCACGATCGCAATATTATCTGATTGCCCCCGGAAGCCAAACCCCATTTGATTTACTTTGATATTGTAATTAGCCTCTGTAACAGCTACCTCTGATTTAGCTTGGTTAAGTAATTGACTTCGTAAGCCTGTTGTGATAATCCATCTTACTCCTAGAGCAACAAGACCTAGAGAAAGAATTTCAGCAGTCAACAAAGCAATCAGCTGCTTACGACTAATAGGTAGGTTGTAAAACCATTGCAAAGGAGAGTATGCAGCGCGTCGAGTAGCACGGTATTGCTTTTGAGGTTTTTGAACCTCAAAAGAAGTAGCAGTATCTATAGTCTCCGGTTGGACGTTGCTCAATACCTCCTCTAGCGACTTAGGGGCAGGAACCTCTAACCTTTCTAAAGCTTTACGGGCGCTTGTCCCCAAATTTCCTGCGGGATCTGCCTCTACGACTTCTTGATAAAGTGCGATCGCCTCACTGACTTTGCCTGAGCGCTCTAAAGCATTAGCTTGGCTGATCTTGACCACCAAATCTACAAATTCACTTTCAGTCTCAGTTTCAATAGGCTCAATATCTTGAGGCTCGTCGGTATTAGGATAACCGTTGCGTGTTACTGTCATTGATGTATTAGGGAAGTAGTAGGAACTGAAGCTTGTAGGGCAGCAAAAATTGCATTGCTATTGAGAATAGCAACAGGTGAGGAGTCAATTTCAGTAATCCCAGACACAAATTCGCGAATGGAAGAGGGAACGGTTGCAGGTACAGGTTTAAATTGGGCTGGATTAAGGGATACTATTCCCTTGAGAGCCGATACCAGGCAACCAATTTGGTGTTCAGCTTTTTCTCTAGGTGAAGTGGCGGAATTGCCAGCGATTGTCAATAATGATAAGCGCTCCTGCGATCGCGATAAGTTGCTACGCAAAACGCTTTGCCCTCGCGAAGGTTCGAGCTTTAATAAATCACTTAAATCTAAAACCCATAGCAATCTACCTCCCTGATTTACCACTCCTAACAAAGCAGGCGCGACCCCTGGGATTGGGCAAATTTCTCCTCGTTTTAAAGAAATTACCTCTACTGTACTCTCTAGAGGTAGAGCTACCTTCACCGATGCTCCTAGCTGCACATAAAAGTAGTCTATCATTCGATTTTGGATGCAAGTATTTTGGATTTTCTTGGCAACACCGAAGCTGGGAGCTTGAGCTTTTTTATTTTTGCTCAGAATCGCTAATTTAGATGCTCACAAACGGTTGAAACTAAATCACTAGGATCGAAAGGTTTAGTGATGTAAGCATTTCCCCCTTGGCGTAAAGCCCAAAACTGATCGAAATCCTGAGCTTTTGAAGAGCAAAAAACAATCGGAACGTTTTCTAATTGCGGGTTAGCTCTCAGTTGCCGACATAGATCCAGTCCGCTTAATCCCGGCATGATAATATCTAAAACAATCAAATCCGGTTGACCATTATCCTCTAGCCACTTTAAAGCTGACTCTGCTGAATCAGCTAAAGCGACCTTCAAACCGACTTGTTGCAGCAAAGCCACAATCAGGCGTTGTTCTGCACGAGAATCTTCTACCACTAAAACTGTTTTCATTTACTTGACCTCTTCTTCGGAAGCATAAGTGAATTTATGGACAAGTGCCAGCAATTGCTGCGGAGCAAAAGGCTTTGTCATGTAATCAGTTGCCCCGACCATGCGAGCGCGAATTCTATCTATCAAACCATCGCGCCCCGTTAACATGACAATGGGAATTTCCCGTAACAGCGTTGACTGCCTTAGTAGGCGGCAAAGGTCATAGCCATCAATCTCTGGCATGGAGATATCCATTAATATCAAAGCAGGCTTGTGCCGCGCTAAAGTAGTCAAAGCTCGTCCTGGTTCCATTAATTCCAAGACGCGATAACCGCTAGCTTCCAGGGTTAGCCGCACATTCCGCTGTACAGTCTTACTGTCATCAATACAGGCAATCATCGGTCGAGTATCATTTTCCACAGCGCGATAAGGATGAATTACCACTGCCCCTGTTTGCACTAATGGTTGCAAGAGCATAGTTAATTCCAGCGCATCTATATTCAACCGATAGGCTACTTCATAAATACAAAGATTGTGCATTAAAGCGTCGCTGAGTAATTGAATCCATTGAGGAGTCTTACCCTTTACCCAAAGAAGCTGGGAAAACTCCTCTAGATTTTTCACTACAGGTCGCTGAAATGGAGAAGCGATGTGGGGACGCAGCTGTACCCACTGACTGATAAGCTTGCGTACTGGCAAAATAGTTTGCTTCAGAGGAACTGATAACAGTAACGGGTCAAGCCCAACTGTTCTTTCAAACTGAAGGGAAGCTTGGGGCAAAGCAAGTAACTGTACAAGAGCTTCTTGGGTAAGAGTAAAAATCAGCTGACGAACTTGTTGTAAGGACAGTTTTCCTGACTGCCAGTAACCGGAAATACATTGATAATCTGCTTGCTTCTCTCCTAATTGCAGATGTTCCAGCTCGGGATAAGCTCGTTGCAATACATACGAAAGCCGCTCTTTTTGACCCAGGGGGCTGGTGGCGAAATGCACTTGCCCATTACCTACATAAATTCGCCAAAATATGGAATTGTCGTTGGGATCGCCGATGGTAAGTTGTCCTGAAATTTTCCTGGTAACAATCTCCTGCAAGGCTTTAGCTGGGGAGGCTGTTGTCTTGGCGGATGGAGATATAGGAGCTTGTGTCGCGGATGGGGAAGGACTTACAGAAACTTCTCGGTGTATCATGTATATATGGCTTAGTATTGGTTAAAACAAAAGAAACAAAGGCACTTAAATTAAATCCAATAGTTCATATTTAATTAACACTTATTTATTAAGCTTAATTTTCATTGCCGAAAAACTAGAACTTAAAGCACAAAACTAAATTAGTATATTTGGTTACAGACTTAGAGCATATAGAGGGTTTTAATCTCCTCTATTATGCGTTGTTTTTATCACGATACATATTGAAGCTGTGATGCAATTAAGACAGCATCTTATTGGATTGGAAGATTCAGAGAGTAAGGTTGGGAGCTTTACTGGTATGAGTATTCTTTATACCTCCCCCTTATGCCAACTTGTACTCCTCCCTCAACCTGCTCTAGATATGCAGCTTAAATTTTTGTAGCCAAGATTACTTTTTATACCTTAAGATAGTTGTTTAACATCAGGCAGCAGGAATGAGTTCATTGTATAGAGCAGCAACAATTTAATCAAGTTCTTGGTGAACATTGACTACTCCCGCGATCGCCAATTGGAGCAGCCTCAGCTGAAATATCACTATTTCCCAGCCGTTGAGGAAGATTAATCAACCAAAACTTTAACAACGTGAAATTTGCTTCAAGCCTCGCCCACCCTTGGCATGAAGTCAATCTAAAATCGTTTTAATACTGTTGCCAGGCTGTCTTACTCACTGGTAAAGAGTTGCTGCCTACCCTGCTTGCTCCACAAACGTTTTAAAGTTATGTAGTTATTTATACAAACATCTTTCAAATAACAGATACAAAATAAGTCTATAGAAAGAGGCGAAAGTTTAATTTCTTATTTAAGGAAAATTAAGCTCTTATTAACAAGGAGAGCGATGAATAAGCGCAATCGGTTATGGCAGCGATTGCTGGCACTGGCTATCGGCTCCATGGTTCTAGCAAGCTTCGGCTCTACTGTTGTTGAGGCAGCCAGTCCACCAACCCTGGAATCAGTTGCTCAAACAACAGTGCAACTACAAGTTTCCATTGACACCGTATGGGTGATGCTTACAGGCTTCCTCATCTTCTTTATGCAAGCAGGCTTCGCCGTGTTAGAAGCAGGGCTGGTACGCCAGACGGCTGTGGTCAACACCTTACTAGAGAACTTCATCGACGCCGCCGTCACTATTATTGCTTGGTGGGCAGTGGGCTTTGCCATTGCTTATGGGACGAGCGCTGGCGGGCTTATTGGCACGGATAACTTCTTCCTGAGTTCTGCCCTTACCCTGCAAAATACCGCTGCCAACTATGGCATAGGTTCCGGCGGCTCTAGTGCAGGTATTACCACCTTTTCTCTGTTCTTTTTCCAGTTTGCCTTTGCAGCAACTGCTAGTACTATCACCACTGGCTCAATGGCCGAACGGATGGATTTCACTGGCGACCTAATCTACAGCACTATCATGGCCGCCATCAGCTATCCAATTATTGTGCATTGGGTATGGAATAGTGGCGGGTGGCTTGCCAAGGCAGGATTTCACGACTTCGCTGGCGGTACTGTAGTACACACGGTTGGCGGTTGGACAGCTTTGGTGGGAGCCTATTTGCTAGGACCGCGCCCCAATCGGATCTGGGATCAGCCGCCGGAGCCGAATAATTTGGCATTGGCGACACTTGGCGCAATGATTCTGTGGTTTGGCTGGTATGGCTTTAATGCAGGCTCAACGCTGGGAACAAGCAATCCTGGATTGATTGGTTTGGTGACAGTGAACACAACCCTAGCAGCAAGTGCTGGGGCAATCTCTGCCCTGCTGTACGTATTCTTCCGCATCGGCAAATGGCATTTATTCTGTGCCCTTAATGGCTCCTTGGGAGGGCTAGTTGCTATTACTCCTGCTTGCGGCTTTGTGATGCCTTGGGCTGCTGTCTTAATGGGGCTGGTGGCTGGCGTGTTAGTGCTGGTGGTAGTAGATATCATTGAAGAATTTAGAATTGACGACCCAGTTGGTGCATTCGCTGTACATGGCTGCTGCGGCATGATGGGGACGCTGGCGATCGGCTTTTTAGGCCAGCCACAACTGACACTAACCAAGAAGGCTGGGCTGTTGCTGGGCGGAGGCTTTGATCTGCTTGGCATACAGGTACTTGGTGTAGCCTCAGTTGCTATTTTCACTGTCATCTTCGCTTTCTTAATGTTTGGTGTACTGAAAGCAATGGGGCGGTTGCGCGTCGATCCCCAGGGCGATAAGCTTGGCATAGATGTATACGAACACGGTGCATCTGCTTGGCCTGATTTCTACCCCATTAACCATCTACTTGACGAAGACAAGGACGACGATTTTAAGCCAACAATAGTGCCGCCAAGGAAAAAATGAGTAAGCTTTTATTAGATTAATTATTTATGGCAATGTCCTTTATTTAATACCCAGCTGTTGAAATTAGTTTGATTTTATGAATAACTCACCACCAACCGTTTTAATTATTCAGTCCTCACAAGTTCAGAGGGCGATATGGCAGCAGACCCTACAGTCTCAAGAAATTTCTGCGATCGCTCAATCACCAGAGGCAGACCCGCGCCAAACTTTGATAAAAATTCAGCAAGCGGGCAGCTTATTCCCGGACTTACTGCTAATTGATACGCAATTACCCAATTTGAATCCTGAAACTTTTTGCCAATGGTGCGTTCAAAACTTTCCTACCTTAAAAATTATCTTGATTAATGGAGATAAAAAGGAAGTTTCACCATCTGAACGTCAGACAGCTATTAATTATGGAGCTTTTGATTTATTACCAGCCTTCCAACTAGAGACCTTATCAATGAGAGTGATAGCTGGGGTCAAACGTGTGCTGGCAGGTTTGAATGGGAAGTTACTACAGAACGATCCCCTCGTCTCCTGTTTGATAGCATTAAAGCGAGAGATCGACTCTCACAAGCTGAAAAACTCTAGCCTGACAGAGTCTCAGGATATCCCAAACTTAGAATTGCCTCACGCTCAGAGTAATTCTAAATCGCTAAACTTGAAAGACAGTAGTAGTTCTGAGCCACCACAGCCATCACCGCCAGTGAATGAATCTCCACCTAAAAAAGCACCTAAAAGAAATTATCGAGGTGCCGCTTACTAAGCAGTGTTGTTAGTTAAGATGCTCGCAAACGGTTGAAACTAAATCGCTAGGATCAAAAGGTTTAGTGATGTAAGCATTTCCTCCCTGCCGTAAAGCCCAAAACTGATCGAAATCCTGAGCTTTTGAAGAGCAAAAAACAATCGGAACGTTTTTTAATTGCGGGTTAGCTCTCAGTTGCCGACATAAATCCAGTCCGCTCAATCCCGGCATGATAATATCTAATACAATCAAATCCGGTTGACCATTATCTTCTAGCCACTTTAAAGCTGACTCTGCTGAATCTGCTAAAGCAACCTTCAAACCGACTTGTTGCAGCAAAGCCACAATCAGGCGTTGTTGTGCACGAGAATCTTCCACCACTAAAACTGTTTTCATCTACTTCACCTCCAGCTGGGAAGAACTAGTTAATTTTTGTACTAGTGTCAGTAATTGCTGTGGGGCAAATGGCTTTGTCATGTAATCAGTTGCTCCGACCATGCGAGCGCGAATTCTATCTACCAAACCATCACGCCCCGTTAACATCACAATAGGGACTTCCCGCAACCGCGTTGATTGCCTTAGCAGGCGACAAAGTTCATAGCCATCAATCTCTGGCATAGAGATATCCATTAATATCAAAGCTGGCTTGTGCCGCGCTAAAGTAGTTAAAGCTCGTCCTGGTTCCATCAATTCCAAAACTTGATAACCGCTAGATTTTAGGGTTAGCTGAACATTCCGCTGTACAGTTTTGCTGTCATCAATACAGGCAATTACAGGCCGATTATCTTTTTGAGGAAGGCGATAAGGAGCAATAGTTACAGCGCCTGCTTGAACTAATGGCTGCAATGATGTGGCTAATTCCAGGGCATCCATGTTTAATCGATAGGCTACTTCATAAATACAAAGATTTTGCATTAGAGAATCGCTGAGTAATTGAATCCATTCAGGACTCTCAACTTTTTGCCAAAGAACTTGGGAGAATTGCTCTAGATTTGTCACGGACGGGCGTTGAAACGGAGAACTTATTTCCGGTCGTAATTGTGCCCACTGATTAATAAATCTTCGTACTGGCAAAATAATCTGCTTGAAAGGAGCGGATAAGAGTATAGGGTCAAGCCCAACTGTTCTTTCAAACTGAAGCGCGGCTTGGGGCAAGGCAAGTAACTGTACAAGAGCTTCTTGAGTTAGAGAAAAAATTAGATTACGAACTTGTGGTAAGGATAGTTTGCCTGACTGCCAAGAACTGCAAAGAAAGTCATAATCTGATTGTGCCTCTCCTAGTTGCAGATGTTCAAAATTGGGATATAAGCGTCGTAATATATAGGAAAGTCGCTCTTTTTGACGCATTGCAGTAGTGGCGAAATGCACTTGTCCATTACCAACATAAACTCGCCAAAATAGAGAATTATCGTTGGGGTCGCTAATTGTCAATCTTCCTGAAATTTGTCTATTGACAATCTCTTGCAAGGCTTTAGCTGGAGAAGCTGTTGTCTTGGTAGATGGAGCTATAGAAGGTTGTGACACGGATTTGGAAGTCATTGCGGGAGGTTTTACAGAAGTATGTGTCATGTCTACGCCTAACTTTACAAATAGTTGAAATTTAACAATGTTTTTTTAAATTAGCTGTTTCAATGTTTAAGCTTTCTGCTAATTAAGGCAGTCAGGTTAAATTACTTAATAATCAATACAATGTTAAAAATATAGTTTTTAACAAAACTTAATTCTGTGTATTTAGTTACATATTGCGATCGCTATGTGACAATCGCATCATTATTAGGCTTTTTTTCCATCCCTGTAAATTTATATCTACCTAAAGACTATTGCTGAAAAGCCTTGAGACTGTGTAACTTTTAGCCGGGGAAGCCTTGCGACTCTATTCCTACGGTAGACTACGCCAACAAAAAGGCTTCGCCTATAACGAGCCAGCTTATCCTGAGCAGCAGTTAAGTAGGTGAGCCGGGATAATTTTGGCAACCACAGGGAGGACACACTTCACCCCTTTAGGGATGAGGTGTCAAGCAGCCGGGGTTAGTGGAAAGTGGATAGTTGTTAGTCGTTATTTCAAATCTAACCACCATCAACTAACTACGCTGCAACTAACTACTAACACCAAAACTCAGAAGGGATTGCTATAGTTTGGGTAACTATAACCAAGAAAAATCATGGAAAGTAAAGGTCTGATACTTTGGCTTACAGGACTAAGTGGCTCAGGAAAAACCACAATTGCTAAAGGAGTAGAGCGCGAACTCAGAGAACGCTCTTGTCTAGTTGAGCTTCTAGATGGTGATGTGGTAAGAACCAACCTTTCAAAAGGTTTGGGCTTTAGCAGAGAAGATCGCGACACCAACATTCGCCGCATTGGTTTTGTAGCTAATCTGCTCAGCCGAAATGGTGTAGTGGCAATTATAGCTGCGATTAGTCCCTATCGGGCTGCCAGAGATGAAATTCGGAGAATGACGCAAAACTTTATAGAGGTTTATATAAATGCACCGCTTGAGGTTTGTGAGGCGCGGGATGTTAAAGGACTCTATGCTATGGCACGAGCAGGGGAAGTTAGAGCTTTCACAGGAATTGACGATCCCTACGAAGAACCACTTAATGCAGACATTGTTTGCTACACCTCAGAAGAAAGTGTTGAGGAAAGCATTGCTAAGGTAGTTGCTGAACTGGAGCGACTAAATTACATTCCGCCTAAGCCACAAGTAGAATATAGTATTTGAACTATACAACATGAATCTACGGAACAAGAGGAAGTAAAGGCTCTTGTTCACGAATAACTTAAGATTAACTATAAAAAAACACTGGTTAGAAGGCTCCAAAAGCAGCACTAAATCAGAATAAACTTCTGATTCAGCAAGGCGATTACCAACCTAGGAATTAATGAGTACTAAACCCCATTAGACGGCTATTCAGCTACCTCTATTGTAGAGAAGTGTTGGTTCTCCTCAACAGGCAGCGCCATCTCATTTGATGGATCAGTACGCATACTCTCGGCAGTACTCTTGATAAAGCTAGCTAAGGGTATGGCAACTAAAACACCCAACAACCCTCCAATTTTTGCTCCTAGCAGTAAAGAAATCAAAATCCAGACAGGATTTAATCCGGTAAAACCACCCAAAACACGGGGAGCAATGAAATTGGAATTTATCTGATCAATTGTCAGTGCCACAGCTAAGACTTCTACCCCTAGCCAAAAGTCTTGTAATGCCACTAACAGACTTACTAAAGTGAAGCCTATTCCCGCACCAAATGGGAAGAGAGCCAAGAAACCGATTCCAAGCCCAAACAAGAGAGCTAAAGGGACTCGCAGGGCCAAAAACGCCAGTGTCATAGCCAATCCGATCAAAGCAGCCAACGTTGCCTGACCGATAAAATAATTGTTGAAATTCTGGCGGAGCGATCGCCGCGCGGGAACTCCCACGTTAGGGGGAAGCCATTGAAAAACTCCGTCCCAAAGCTGCTCGCCATTCAATACAAGGTAGAAAGTCAGGACCACTGTTAGTAGCACATTTAAGACACTGCCAATAGTATCAAGAGCGAAATTGAGGATTCGGCCACTGAAGGCTTGAAGTTGACCCGATAATCGCTCTGCCAGCTCCGTGGCTAAGCCACTCAAATTAATGGGAATATTGCGAGTCACAGCCCAGTCATTGAGAGCCTGGAGTTGTTCGCTGCCAGAATTAATCCAACTGGGAAGGCGGTTAGCCAACTCATTGAGCTGCACCCAAATAATTGGCCCCAAGGTGAGACCAATAGCAACCAATAGCACCGAGGTGAGTAGAAAAACCCACAAAACAGCATAGTTTCGCTTTACCCCTGCTTGCTGAAGAAGCTGCACAGGATAATCTAAAACAAAAGCCAGCAGTAAAGCTGCTACAAAAACGCTGACAAGTGGTTGAAAATATCGCCAAACTAAGAGCAATAGCCAACCATTGAGAACAGCCAGCGGAAATACTAATCCTAAATTTAACCAGCGCGGTAGTTTCTTTGCTGATTGCATCATAGCGACTCCACATTGACCCTTCCACCCCGTTTCTGGGTGGTATTATTGCTTCTATGAGCGGACTTGCTTCTGATAGGAAACCCGATCGCTAGTAGAATTAAACTCTCCACAGGGGTTAATTCCTGTAGGATATACAATACTCAAATCTAGCACCTCATCCCCCACGCCTCATCGACCGGGCTTACATCCCCAGGCACAAGCCACAGGGGTTTTACGCCCAATCTATAAAATCCAGCATAATTTGCTGGTGGGGACGACCTAGAGGTCTCACCTGACGCGCGATCGCCGAGTAGCAGCTACCGCGACGAATATCCTCAGGCGTTAATAGCCCCATATCCCAACCTTCGTTGAGAACTAGCTGGCTGAGGTCTACCGTCAGGGGTGCGTGGTAAACGTGGCGGATTACTTCTGAATCTGAATAGCAACGGAATTGTACTGGTGCCAGGGGAATATAGCCAATTTCTTCCATTAATTCTCGCTTGAGAGCATATAAAGGGGTTTCCCCTGCTTCAATATGACCCCCAAATAAACCCCAGCAACCGGGATAAATAATCCCAGGGATGTCGTCTCGCAGTTGCATGAGAAACTGCCCTGAGACGTGGAGAATTGCGATCGCCACTTCGACAGGTCTATTTTTCATGGCTTTCTTTCTAACCGCTTCTGCGCTAGGGTTCGTTCTAGCTGTGCTTGCTCCTGGATATATACTTCTCCTAAATCTTTGCCACCAATAGGAATCCTTTGATATAGCACCTTCCCCGCAATTAATACTTGATCCCCAATAGCTGGAAGACTGCGGTTAGTTACAACCCAGATGCTGCCGGTACTATCCTGCAATTCATACGCGCCCTTTCCCACAAAAGTAGCTTGATTGCTTACCTTGCCTTTGAGGTAAATTGCACAGTTAGCATCCTGCTTGCGTTTGATGTCGCAAATATTGGTAATAAGCACATTGCGGCTAGGAGAGACACTGGCTCCAGAGTTAGGTAAGGTTCCACAGCTGAATAGTCCCCCTAAAAGTAAAAAGTAAAAAGGTAAAAGGTAAATTTCTTTTTCTTTTGCATGAGCACCTTTTGCCTTTTTATGTTTCATCGCTCTGATTTTGAATGGTCTCATCGCCACTATGATGAGTAACATCCTATCTATGCTAAGTGTCTGCTGGTCAAAATACTCAATATTGCTCGTTCCTCATCAGTAAGCAAAAATCTGCAAAACTGTTATTGTCTGTTGTCTGACTGTAAGGCAAGCAGACACAAATGCCTTTCACGACGCTACTCACACCTCGATGGACTCCACAATCGCCAACTTATTAGATGGTAAAGCCCTAGCTCAAAGAATTCAGACCGAACTGCAACAGCGGGTTCAGCAATTGCAAGGGGAAATTAAGCGTCCTCCGGGTCTAGCTGTGCTGATGGTGGGTAATAATCCAGCCAGCGCTGCCTATGTAAGGAATAAAGAACGAGCCTGCGAAAAGGTGGGTATTGCCTCTTTTGGGCAGCATTTTCCCACTGAGACCACTCAATTAGAACTCGAACAAGTAATTGAGGCACTCAATCAAGACGAACGAGTTGATGGCATTTTAGTTCAGCTGCCACTGCCTGAACATCTGGATGCAGTTTCCCTGCTGCACAAAATCGATCCAGATAAAGATGCCGATGGACTCCACCCCGTTAACTTGGGGCGTCTGGTTCGGGGAGAACCGGGTTTACGCAGCTGCACGCCTGCGGGCGTTATGCGTCTTCTTCAGGAATACCAGATTGATTTGAAGGGCAAACACGCTGTTGTTGTAGGGCGCAGCATTTTGGTAGGTAAACCGCTGGCTCTGATGCTGCTAGAGGCTGATGCTACAGTAACAATTGCCCACTCGCGATCGCACGACTTGGCAGCAATTACCCGTAGCGCAGACGTCCTGATTGCGGCAGTGGGGCGTCCAGCACTTATTAGCGGTGACATGGTCAAGCCCAAAGCCGTAGTGGTAGACGTGGGCATTAATCGCGTCACTGATGCCACTGGCAAATCCAGCTTGGTCGGAGATATCCACTTTGATTCTGTCTTGGACGTCGCCCAGTTTTTGACCCCCGTTCCTGGTGGCATCGGCCCGATGACGGTAGCTATGTTGTTACAAAATACTGTATTGAGCTACACGCAGCATCATTCATAATGTACCAACTAGCCCCTTGAGCATCCTCGTTTCCTCTTCAAAAGGTCTTTTATTTTATTCCCAGCCTTGGTGTTGCACTCTTTGCAAGGCATTCCCACCCGTTCTGGTAAAATAGTTGAGGCTTAATTTCCTAGCATTAAGTAGGGAAGCCAAACCTAGCTTATATGCCGGTTCCCATAAAAACGGCCTTAGCGTCAAAAGCGCCTTATCCGCACGGTAGCAGTAATGACAAGCACAAAGGATCAAAAAACTCTATCCACCGCTCAAGTTCATTCACTCCAGCGGGAAGCCCCATTTGACTTATCAACCTATCTAGCCGAGCGGCAGGCTCAGGTAGAAGCAGCGCTGGATTCTTCCCTTCCTCTTACCTACCCTGAGAAGATTTACGAGTCAATGCGCTACTCGCTGCTGGCGGGAGGAAAGCGCCTGCGTCCAATCCTTTGCCTTGCCACCTGCGAACTGGCTGGAGGCACGATAGAAATGGCGATGCCCACAGCCTGCGCCCTGGAAATGATTCACACCATGTCATTGATTCACGATGACCTACCGGCGATGGATAATGACGATTATCGACGGGGGAAGCTGACGAATCATAAGGTGTACGGTGAAGATATTGCGATTCTGGCTGGGGATGGTTTATTAGCTTACGCCTTTGAATATGTTGCCAAGGAAACTAAGGGCGTCCCCGCTGAGCAAGTGTTGCAGGTGATTGCTCGCTTAGGTCGTGCCGTTGGAGCAGCGGGATTAGTCGGTGGTCAAGTTGTTGACCTGGAATGTGAGGGCAAATTAGATACATCTCTAGAAACCCTCAATTTTATTCACACCCACAAAACAGGGGCGCTACTAGAAGCCTGTGTAGTTTGTGGAGCGGTTTTGGCTGGGGCAGAGGCAGCGGACTTGCAAAGGCTGTCTCGCTATGCCCAAAATATCGGGTTGGCGTTTCAGATAGTGGATGACATTTTGGATATCACAGCAACTCAAGAAGAGCTAGGTAAAACAGCCGGGAAAGATGTGCAGGCGCAAAAAGCAACTTATCCCCGCCTCTGGGGACTTGAGCAATCGCAGCGCCAAGCTCAACAACTGGTTGACGAGGCCAAGGCGGAACTGGCATCCTTTGAAGAAAGGGCAATACCGCTTATGGCGATCGCAGACTTCATTACTAACCGCACTCACTAGGTAGTTGTTAGTGGTAGGCAAAGCCCCGGAAACAATGCATTACTTGGGCGACATCCTAGATAACAGGGTGCTGCTAGTGGCTCTATCGGCTACTCTGATTGCTCAGGTATTAAAGCTTTTCATTGAATTAGCAGTACACAGAAAAGTGAACCTGCGCGTTCTGGTAACAACAGGCGGTATGCCCAGTTCCCATTCGGCGCTGGTAGCCGCTCTAGCAACGGGCGTAGGGCAAACAATTGGCTGGTCGAGTCCAGATTTTGCGATCGCCACGATTTTTGCCATTATCGTCATGTATGATGCCGCTGGCGTGCGTCAGGCAGCTGGAAAGCAAGCTCGCATCCTGAACCAAATTCTGGACGAGTTGTTTCAAGAACATCCCAAGTTTAACGAAGACCGACTTAAGGAATTGCTTGGGCACACCCCCGTTCAGGTGATTGTGGGGTTGGCACTCGGCATCGCTATTTCCTGGTTTGCTGGACCAGCTTATTAGCGCCTAGTCCAGCTTGGGGAAAAAACTGATTAGTTAAATTCACCCCCTTGTCCCTCTTGTCCTCCTTGTCCCCCTTGTCTTCAAACTGATATAGATCTCTACTGACTAATCACTTGTGGCTTGAGTAGTGTTACTTTGCTGCTATCGACAAGCATCGTCAAAAAGCCGCGATCGCTCAGCTGTTGCAAGGTAGAATTTGCCTCACGCTCGTTGCTTGTGTAAATCGCCAGCAAGTAGGGGCGTTGCCCAAAGGAAACCAGACCCACATCACCTCCAAGCAGCTGGCGCACCTGTACAGCTAATTGTGGCTGATTGAAGTAATCTACCAGCACTGCATAGCCAGTCCCCAAAGCTCGAGGTTTATAAGCCAGAGTATTTGGGGACGCCGCTGCCTGCGGTGTTGCCGGTCGAGCAATAAAGGCCGGTAAGGTAACAATTTCCTTCACATAGCCCAGCCAATTGTTGGCGTCCTTAACGCTCCTAAAGCCACCTATGCGGGTCACCACAGTATTGTCTAAATATTTACAAACTGTGGCTTGGGTGCTTCCTGGCAAAGCACGTCGAATTTGTTGCTGACTCTCCTTTGTCTCGCTGACCACTAATACCAGATACTCATCTTGGCGGGGCTGTTGACAAGTGGACGTAGCCACTTGCGCTTTGGCAGGAAATGCTCCCAATGTCAACGAAGCAACGGTTAACAGAGCAGAACTGAGTAGGGGCAATTTTCTTGGTTGACCGAATCGAGAACTTTTGAGAGCAGTTTGACGCATAATTCTTTTCAATTAGCACATTCTACAAGGGCTGCTATCCAGAAACTGGCGTCAGGGAAGCTTGTGGGTCAGCGATTGTCTCAGACGGAGCCTGAAATTCGCCAGTAGCCACAAACTCTAACCGCAGCTTTAGCCAAGTGATGAATTGGGGATCGGTGGAAATTACAGCTGCCGCAGGGAGAGGGCACTTAGCCTTAACTTTTGCCATCTCTGGTGCTTCCAGGAAGGCAGGATCTTTAATTAACCAAAAATCAATTTCTTTCTCCCGTTCATGGTAGTTGCGAGTGCGTTCTTTCAGCACTTCTTCAAAGGGTTCTTCTTCCAATAAAAAGCGTTGACTCGCCAGAACGTAGTAGTAAGTTTGCATCTTCTTTATTTAAAACTCAAAACTCAAAATTCTGTACGGGCGGGTGATTCAGATGAATCTGGGTTCTGAACAGAACAATCCTTCAACATTACCCGCCCCTACAACTCAAAACTCAAAACTCTCCCCTCATGGCTTGCTTCATCTCCCGCACTGCTCGCTCTATACCTACTAAAGCTGCTCTGCTGATAATGGTATGACCAATATTGAGTTCTTCCATACCCTTAATGCAAGCAACTGGATAGACGTTCCAGTAAGTAAGACCGTGACCCGCGTTGACTCGCAAACCACCCGCGATCGCCTGTTCGCATCCTTTGGCTAACACGGCTAATTCCTTCTTCCGTGTTGCTTCAGTAGTAGCTTCGGCATAGCGACCTGTGTGCAGTTCAATGAACAATGTCTTGATAATAGCGGCTGCCCTTATCTGACTTGGTTCGGCATCAATAAACAAGCTAACTGGGATTCCAGCACCTTGTAACTTGTCTACCACTAACTTCATCCGGTCAATCTGACCAGCAACATCGAGTCCCCCTTCCGTCGTCACTTCTTCACGGCGTTCCGGTACGAGAGTAACATAGTCAGGCTTGATGTTGAGGGCGATCGCCACCATTTCATCGGTGGCTGCTATTTCTAGATTGAGATGAGTCCGTACCGTCTGGCGTAGCAGTAGCACATCCCGGTCTTGTATGTGACGCCTATCTTCTCGCAAATGCACTGTAATGCCATCAGCACCAGCGAGTTCTGCCAACACAGCTGCCGCCACAGGGTCTGGTTCCACTGTGCGCCGTGCCTGCCGGATAGTGGCAATGTGGTCAATATTTAGCCCAAGCGTAGGCAAACCTTAACTTCTCCCTTCCATGTGCCTAGAGTTGTTCGCCCTACATCTTAGCGAAATTTGGAAAAAGCAGAAAATTATCCTCCCGCAAAGTCAGAGGGAAAACGTAATTATTTTTTACAAAAGCCGATGCCAAGGTTTCTCAAGAGAAAATCCCCTTAAATCCAGGATTTGAGGGGATTTTTAAATAAAGCCTAAGCAAGGCTTTGAGGCGGGTGCCTAAGTCGGATCTTGGACTTTAAACAGCTTGCATGGGTATTAACTAGAGGAGAGCGCGAGCGAGTCAGGAGTAGACTCATACCCTTGTACCGCAACTCTAGAAACCTAGAGGTTTTCAAATCACCATTCTTTTCTCACCTCTGCTTCACCTTGCCCGCAGGGGGGCTGAGAAAAGGTAGATTTGTATTTTGTAACTATTTTTATAAATTTAATTATATAAATAATTATAAAAAGGTTTATATAAGGGATATTAGTCACCAAAGGGGATATTTACCTTATTAAACCGCTAATAAGCTTAAATGAGCATTATTATGGCTATTGGCAATTGGCAACCCTCTTTCTTTTCCTCGGAAGTTCGACAATAATGCTTTTCAACGACCTAAAAAAGAAAAATTCCAGCCCCCAGCTTAAGAAAACACGATAGGAGGAAAAATCTAATGAAATTGGCAGTATACGGAAAAGGCGGCATCGGTAAATCCACAACTAGTTGTAATATCTCCGTTGCCCTGGCACGGCGTGGTAAGAAAGTTCTACAAATTGGTTGCGATCCCAAGCACGACAGCACATTTACGCTCACAGGCTTTCTGATTCCCACGATTATTGACACCCTTCAGGCAAAGGACTACCACTACGAAGACGTTTGGCCTGAAGATGTTATCTACAAAGGCTATGGCGGTGTTGATTGCGTTGAAGCCGGTGGCCCCCCAGCTGGTGCTGGTTGCGGTGGCTATGTGGTTGGAGAAACCGTGAAGCTGCTGAAAGAACTCAACGCTTTTGATGAATACGACGTCATTCTCTTTGACGTACTTGGTGACGTTGTTTGCGGTGGCTTTGCCGCTCCCCTCAACTATGCCGACTACTGCTTGATAGTCACAGACAACGGCTTTGATGCTTTGTTTGCTGCTAATAGAATTGCCGCGTCGGTGCGTGAGAAAGCCCGCACCCATCCCCTGCGCCTTGCTGGTTTGATTGGCAACCGTACCTCGAAGCGTGACTTGATTGACAAATATATTGACTCAGTACCAATGCCAGTGCTGGAAGTTCTCCCCCTGATTGAAGATATTCGCGTTTCTCGCGTCAAGGGCAAGACATTGTTTGAGATGGCAGAGTCTGACCCCTCGCTCAACTACGTCTGCGACTACTACCTCAACATTGCTGACCAAATTCTGGCACGTCCCGAAGGTGTTGTTCCTAATGACACCCCCGATCGGGAGTTGTTCTCGTTGCTGTCTGACTTCTACCTCAATCCGACGAAACCAGCGGTGAAGAGTGAGGAAGAACAGTTGGATTTGATGATGGTTTAAAAAGCAGTGGTCGCTGCCTTGCCGTACTGAGTCCCTAAATATTGCTAGGGAGTCAAGAGAAAAAATTCCCTGTCTGGTTAGTGCTACGATAGTCCCCATTTCGCCAGGATGAGGAAATGGACAATATGACTTTTTTTGAAAACTTCACATCTGCCTTGAAGCAGAAGTGGATTGAGTATTTCCAGGGAAATCGTTCCTGGATCAGCCTACAAATTAAAGTCGCGGGGGTGAGAACGCCTGATGGTGGGCAACGACCTCCTTCTTACTTCATCCTGGGAGCTATTAACGCTCTAGAACCGAAGCTAGGGAACTTGATGGTGCCTTTTTACCAGCTAAATCCTGATCCAGACAAGTTGATAGAGGTTTTGGGATTAAATTTTGACCCAGACATGGAATTGATAAAACGCTCAGAAAAAACAGCAACACTTAAAACCCAGGAAGCCGACGCTTCTAGGATGCTGACAGATTCTTAATAGAGACGTTCTGCCGGAACGTCTCTAAAATTTAGACGAAAGAGGAGAAAAGTTTTTTATGACGGTGGCTCAACCAGAAGCTTTAAATTTTGAGTGTGAAACAGGCAATTATCACACTTTTTGTCCCATCAGCTGCGTGGCGTGGCTGTACCAGAAGATAGAAGATAGTTTCTTCTTAGTCATTGGTACAAAAACCTGTGGCTACTTCTTACAAAACGCGATGGGGGTGATGATTTTTGCTGAACCCCGCTATGCGATGGCGGAGTTGGAAGAAGGGGATATTTCGGCTCAGCTAAATGACTATGAAGAATTGAAGCGGCTGTGTTTGCAGATTAAGCGCGATCGCAATCCCAGCGTAATTGTCTGGATTGGTACCTGTACCACCGAAATCATCAAAATGGATTTGGAAGGGCTAGCCCCCAGACTGGAAGGTGAAATTGGCATTCCCATTGTGGTAGCCCGTGCTAATGGTCTAGACTACGCCTTTACCCAAGGGGAAGATACGGTGCTGGCGGCTATGGCTGCACGTTGCCCAGAAAAAGCCCCAATGGTGGAAACAGAGAAGAAAGAACGGAATGCGATCGCTTCCCTGCTCAACTTCGGTAAAAAGAAAGAAGATATTGCAACCGAAGAATCCGAGTATGTCAACCATCCGCCGCTGGTTCTTTTCGGTTCCCTACCTGATCCAGTAGTTACTAATTTGACACTGGAACTAAAGAAGCAAGGCATTAAAGTCTCCGGCTGGTTGCCCTCCAAGCGCTACACTGAACTGCCAGTGCTGGAAGAAGGGTACTACGTCTCTGGCATGAACCCCTTCCTCAGTCGCACCGCCACTACCCTGATGCGCCGCCGCAAGTGCAAACTCATTGGCGCACCATTCCCAATTGGCCCCGATGGCACCCGCGCTTGGATTGAGAAAATTTGCTCAGTGTTTGGCATTGAACCCAAGGGACTCGATGAACGGGAAGCGCAAATCTGGGCAAACCTGGAAGACTACATCCAACTGATTCGCGGCAAGTCTGTATTCTTGATGGGAGATAACCTGCTGGAAATTTCCCTGGCACGTTTCCTGATTCGCTGCGGCATGACTTGCCCAGAAATTGGTATCCCCTACATGGATAAGCGCTATCAAGCCGCTGAACTAGCTCTGCTACAAAAAACTTGCGAAGAAATGGGTGTACCGACGCCTAAGATTGTTGAAAAGCCAGACAATTACAACCAAATTCAGCGGATTTATGAACTGAAGCCAGATTTGGTAATCACTGGTATGGCTCACGCCAACCCCTTAGAAGCACGGGGTATTAATACCAAGTGGTCTGTGGAGTTCACTTTCGCTCAGATTCACGGCTTTACCAATGCTCGTGACATCCTAGAGTTAGTAACTCGTCCTCTGCGCCGCAACAACAACCTGAAAGATTTAGGTTGGGAAAAGCTGGTGAAGGAAGAAGCTAAGATTTAGGAAAATGGGGTGGGGTGAGTATCGCTCACCCCAATCTGTTTTTAACTCAAATATAAGAAAATTTTCTATGAAAAGTACTATCTCTTTTCAAGAAGTTATTGAATATGTTGAAGCCCTTTCTAGAGAAGAGCAAGAATTATTACTAGAAATTATTGAAAAAAGAAGAATTGAAAAACGACGTTCAGAAATATCTAAGAAGGCGGCGGAAACTTTAGCATCAGTTGAAGCCGGTACAGCTAAAAGAAGTACGATAGCTAATTTGCGGGCAGATCTAACTGGAGAAGGATGAGGCTTTTAGTTTGGAATACCAGTTTTAAACAGGCTTTTAAGCGTGTAGTTCGTAAAAATCCCAAATTAGAGGAAAGAATATTTGAGGCATTGGAATTACTAATTAGTGATATATTTAACCCAACTTTGAAAGTCCATAAATTAAGCGGTCAGTTAGCAAGTTTATGGGCTTGTTATGTGGCGTATGACTGCCGGATTATCTATACATTTAAGTAAGAAAAGGACGTAGAGGAAGAGATGATTGTGCTGGTTGATATCGGAACTCATGATGAGGTTTATTAAATATTTAAAATAAATATTGCGATCGCTATTACTAGTTTATAAACGGCAAAATATATGAGTAAAACACCTTCTTCCGAAGAAAGCCGTGAAATGCTGAAGTGGCTCAACCGCAACCGCCAGATGTTGCTAGATTTATATAAAAATCAATATGTTGCTTATAATGCAAATGAATTAATTGCTCATAGTGAAAGTTTACAGGAAGTTTTGGAGTTAGCAGAAGCTTCAGGAGAAAATTTTGTAATTTACTTAGTTCCGCGTCGTACTGCCTCTATCCAGATTTAACCTATTCGCTTTGGTACAGTTGCTCGTCATAATTGGCAACCCAATTATCATGTGAAGCTGAAGCATAAAGGTATAAGGTATAGAGATATTGACAACCATGTTAGTAGACTCTGGTGCTGATCAGCGAGATGCCACTAGATGTCAGGGACTGGATTTGTCCCCATTGTGGCACTCATCATGACCGGGATGGAAATGCAGCGATAAACATTAGAACAGAAGGCATCAGAATAATACAGGCGGAAGGTGCAGCCGTCTCTGCTGTAGGAGGGGAGGCAAGACCAAAGCTTGGGCGCAAGTCTAAGCTTTGGCACTCGCCGTTGATTACAGAAGCCGACACTGTACTTGGTACTCCAAGTCAGTGTGGGTAGTTCACGAGAAACAATTATCTTTGAGAATCCACATTTGTGTAGCCGCGATTTCCACCGCCAATGCTATCAGGGGCTTAAGATTTAGCCATTACAGGACAAGCCACGTTCGTCCCGCCTATGCCACAGTACCCATTCGGATTTTTTGCTAGGTATTGCTGATGGTAGGCTTCTGCGTAGTAAAACTCTGGAGCATCAAGGATTTCAGTGGATATCTTTCCATAACCCGCACCCTTAAGCGCTTGCTGATAAGCCTCAAGTGAGGCTTCTGCCAACTCTTTTTGGCTGCTGGAATAAGTATAAATTCCTGAGCGGTACTGGGTACCAGCGTCATTGCCTTGGCGCATCCCTTGGGTGGGATCATGGCCTTCCCAAAAGACTTTTAGGAGTGCTTCGTAACTAATCACCTTGGGATCAAACACAACACGCACCACTTCATTGTGACCTGTCCGACCCGTACAGACCTCGTGATAGGTAGGATTTGGGGTTATCCCAGCCGCGTAACCCACAGCTGTCGTGAAAACTCCCTCAAGCTGCCAGAATATACGCTCAACGCCCCAAAAACACCCCATACCAAACATTGCCATCTCTAGCCCCTCCGGGTAGGGAGGCTTAAGCGGATTCCCGTTGACATAATGATGAGCGGGGACTGGTATGGACTCAGCCCGTCCTGGCAATGCCTCTTCTTGAGTGGGCAGGGCTAGTTTCTTGCCAAAGTTGAATAGCGCCATAAATTCTGACTCTGATTTCTGAGCAACGTCTTTACCTTTCTTAATATATTGTAAACATTTTAGCTGGAGTACAGCAGTTCACCAGGAAAGTATCGACTACTGGATGCATCCAATCTTTGTTAGTTCGCCTTTAAATTTAGCTGCCGAGGAACGTATCGCTTTTTCTGCAACACGCTTAGCGTTCGCAGGAGCTTTGTAGGATACCTCCTCAAGAATGCGATGACCGAAGGTCGGTCTTCGACCATCGCACCTCCTAAGGCAAAGCATCCTGTATTTTAGGCGAATTCAACTCCCTACACTTTTCCTCTGCCGCTTTATAGGCATCTAGGTAATTTTTGCCGCCCAACATAACGTCGCCGTAATATTCAAATGGGGCTTCCCCGTATACAGGCAATGGATCATCCTCTGGATAATCTTCTGTAGCTTCTTCAATGACGGCTTTGAGTTGCTTCACACTCAAGCTTTGTGCTGGAAAATAATAAAGTTCTTCAGCATTTTTGTTGAGATGTGGAAACGTAGGATCGATAATTTGTTCATCCATCTCCAGCCAACTATACTCAATCGGTTTAGCCTGTTCGCCAGCAGAGACTAAAAAACCTTGAACATACGTCGCTGTTGGGGTCAATAATACTGCCTTGTGAGCATTGTGAAACGAATTAACAGACTTGCTTTTGATGCGCTCAGCAAGTTCGATCGAAAGTGCCGTATTTAATGTTTTGGTCATGTTTAAGCAGTACTCTGGACTATTGTAGCTTGTCTGAGAAAGCGCGGCTCTTGGGCGCTCTTTGCACTTCACCTCACTTAAGTCAGGAGTTTGAAATTTTGAGTTTTGATTTTTGAGTTAACCCCAGAGATTTATCTCTGGACTTGAAACCGTAAATTACGAATTACGAATTACGAATTATTTTTGTCATAGCCAGCTAGAATTGAGGAAATTTGCAGGCGATACGTGCTACCTTTCGGGAACGCTTCGCGATCGCAGGCATCGTTATCTGCAATAAAACGAGTAGGAGAAGTTAATCTGATGAAACCAAAATTCTATTTGGCAGCGATCCTATCTACTACTGCGATCGCCAGTGGCGTGTTGTTGGGTTCAGTCAGTTCCGCTCAACCGTGTTCCCTAAGCAAATCTGCTTATTATAGGGCACGATACGAGCAACCAAATTGGTTACGCACTCCCTTAGCAGCGGCGATTACATTGCCTGGAATAGCTCTAGCAGCAGCTCTATCTATAGGTGGTCGCTCCTATCAGGCCTAGGATAGTTTGAACCGCACGCAAATGTACACAAAGCAAGGGGAGCACGGGAGGCAGAGGGAGCAGAGAATTAACATAGAGGTGTTTTTTTTTAGATCCCTCTACTTAATCAATCGGCTTAAGCAATATAATCAGCACCTTTATCCTCAGTCTGGAACCACAATGTTCTCTAAGCCCGCTTCCGCAGCGGGATATTGTGGGTTCATTGCCTCAAGCGTGTCCGCAATTGTACGGGCAATTACTAAGTTGCGGTACCACTTCTTGTTGGCTGGCACTACATACCAGGGAGCATATTCAGTAGAACAATTATTGATAGCGTCTTCAAAGGCAACGTGATATTGATCCCAAAAGACACGCTCTTTAAGATCGTTGCTAGAGAACTTCCAGTGCTTACTCGGATCTTTGAGCCTACTTTCCAAGCGTCGCTTCTGTTCATCTTTAGAAATATAGAGAAAAAACTTGAGGACAGTTGTGTTGTTAAGCGTCAGCATATGCTCAAACTCATTGATCGCATGGTAGCGGTAGCGCCAAATATCCTCTGAGATCATCTGTTTAACGCGCACAATCAATACGTCTTCGTAGTGCGAGCGGTTGAAAATCGATATAATGCCGCGCTGGGGAGCCTTATTGTGGTAGCGCCATAAAAAGTCGTGTTCAAGTTCCTCAGTACTAGGTGCCTTGAAAGACGATACCTGGCAACCTTGTGGGTTCACACCCTGAAACACGCCCCGGATAGTTCCGTCTTTGCCGCCTGTGTCCATCGCCTGTAACACAATCAGCAGGCTCTGCCGACGTTCCGCATACAATCGTTCCTGCAAAGAAGAAATCCGCTGACGCTGCTTCTCCAACTCTTCTTTTACATCTGCCTTGGACTGGTAGTGCTCCGACTCGTTTGGATTAATCTCGGCCAGTTTCAGATTCTTTCCTGCTTCAACTCGGTAACGTGGATAATCCGGATCGGGTGGTGGTTCCGGCACCACTACTGTTTCAGGCGCTGTTACAATAGCCGCGTGTTCGGTCGCTTTCGGTGCCTCTTTTTTAGTCTTTTTGGCATCCGTTTTAGCTGCCATCTGACCAGAAATAGCACTTTTATCTGATCGTTTGCTTTTTTTGCTCATGGGAATCTCCTAGGGTAACAAGGCTATCGCCGTTGCCGAAAAACTATAAGATTGCTGGCACTATCGTGGGACATAGCTGTATTAATTGCAAGAATTAGGCGATCACGATCGCGCCATAGCAGTTGCCTTGTCGGTCGATAGTGACAATCAACCTCGCCCCCCGGCGCGCAGAGACGTTCCGGCGGAACGTCTCTACCACTAAAAGCTAATTGCTAAAAGCTATAAATCGGCTACTATCCTTACTAATTCAGAACTACCCGCAGTGAGGCTGCTGATACACTACTTGTTGTAGCTCCCCAGTCGGGCTTGGAACGCAGTTAAATGGAAACGAAAACACGCATGAAGGTTGGTATCCCGAAGGAAGTCTACCCTGGCGAACGTCGTGTAGCAGCGACCCCAGACACAGCCACACGGCTACAAAAGCTTGGTTTCGAGGTGTTAATTGAGTCTGGCGCAGGCGAGTTCGCTAATTTTCCAGACGATGCCTATACGCAGGCTGAATGTAAGATTGTCCCAGATGCTCAGACTTTATGGACAGAGGCGGATATTGTACTCAAGGTGCGTCCGCCAGATATGCATCCGGATCTCAACAAGCACGAAACAGAATTGCTTCGCGAAGGTGGCACATTAATTAGCTTCATTTGGCCTGCCCAAAATCAGGAGCTGCTGGACAAGCTAGCAGCACGCAAAGCAACTGTGCTGGCCATGGATGCTGTGCCGCGCATTAGCCGTGCCCAAAAGATGGATGCCCTCAGCTCAATGGCAAACATCGCTGGCTACCGTGCCATAGTTGAAGCTGCTAATAACTTCGGTCGCTTCTTTGCTGGGCAAATTACCGCTGCCGGGAAGGTGCCGCCAGCCAAGGTGATGATCATCGGTGCTGGGGTGGCTGGACTGGCAGCTATCGGCGCTGCCCGCAGTCTAGGAGCGATCGTTCGCGCTTTTGATACCCGCCCTGCTGTTAAAGAACAGGTGCAAAGCATGGGCGCAGAGTTCCTGGAGCTTGATTTTGAAGAGGACGGCACTGGCCAAGGTGGCTATGCCAAGGTAATGAGCGATGAGTTTATCAAAGCGGAAATGGCTTTGTTCGCTGCTCAAGCCCAGGAAGTCGATATCATCATCACAACGGCTTTGATTCCAGGTAAACCAGCGCCGAAGCTGATTACCCAGGAGATGGTCGAGAGTATGAAGGAAGGCTCGGTCATCGTTGACTTAGCAGCTGAACAGGGTGGTAACTGCGAAGTCACTAAACCCGGCGAAGTATACAGCTATAAGGGTGTG
>JAHHGU010000049.1 GCA_019359765.1 Aphanothece sp. CMT-3BRIN-NPC111 | reverse complement strand
TATCGTGGGTTTAACCGACTTGCCTAGTCGCATGGCGGCTCAAGCGAGCCAGCTTTATGGCACCAATCTTTACCACCTACTCAATGATATGGGTGGGAGTGAGAATTATAAGGTCGATTTTGAGGATGAGGTTGTCCGTGGTGCCCTTGTACTTCACGAAGGTGAAATATCTTGGCCGCCACCCAAACCCCAGGCGCAACCCGTGCAGCCTCAGCCCGTGCAGTCTCAGCCGGTGCAGTCTCAGCAGCCTGAGCCAGCTAAACCCGTTGCTATTGAATCAGCGGCGGTGGTGAAGCAATCAAAGGACAGTGGCAATCTGCTATGGCCGGCGGTTATTGGCTTAGCTCTCGTCGGTATAGGTATCACCGCTCCTCCCTCGTTTTTGTCCCACTTTACGGTTTTTGTGCTAGCCTGCTTTGTCGGTTGGCAAGTAATTTGGAACGTGAAGCCAGCTTTGCATACTCCCCTGATGAGTGTCACTAACGCGATTAGTGGGATCATCATCATTGGCGGGATGCTCCAGATATCCAGCTCGCTAACTTCACCCACTACTATTCTCGGCGCGATCGCTATCCTGATCGGAACCATCAACATTTCTGGTGGTTTTCTGGTAACTCAAAGAATGCTCAAGATGTTCCACAAGTAAGAGTTCAAGTATGACCAATAGCTTAGTGACGGTTGCATATATTGCAGCCAGTGCCTTATTTATCCTCAGTCTGGCGGCTCTATCCAATCAAGAAACCGCACGCAAGGGTAACATCTACGGCATTGTGGGGATGCTAATTGCGATCGCGGCAACTACTTTCGGCAAAAGTTTAAATGAGTACGGCGTGCTGGCGGCTGTCGTACTTCCAGGAGTCTTAATTGGCGCGAGCGTAGCGGCTCGCGTGGCAATGACCTCAATGCCAGAACTGGTGGCGATTTTGCATAGCTTTGTCGGTGCTGCCGCTGTTTTAGTCGGCATTGCCAACTACCTCGAACCAGATCAATCTCTAATAGGTGTCGAAGCCACAATCCACTCTGTCGAGATCTTTGTGGGCGTATTTATCGGCGCAATTACCTTCACCGGCTCGATAATTGCCTTTGGAAAACTGCGGGGGATTATTGGTAGCAAAGCCCTGCTCCTGCCCGCACGCCACTTAATCAATCTGGGCATAGTCGGCGCTTGTGTGTGGCTTGGTTTCCAGTTCCTGGGTGCAACTGGGTACAGCGGGCTGCAACCGTTATTGATTGTTACAGCTCTAGCCTCAGTCTTGGGCATTAATCTGGTCATGGCAATCGGCGGTGCTGATATGCCAGTTGTGATCTCCATGCTCAACAGCTACTCTGGATGGGCGGCAGCGGCGGCTGGCTTCATGCTGTCCAATGACCTGCTGATTATTACAGGTGCGCTTGTGGGCAGTAGCGGCGCTATCCTCAGCTACATTATGTGTAAGGCGATGAACCGCTCGTTCCTCAGCGTGATCCTGGGTGGCTTTGGAGCGGAAGCGGGAGCAACCGCAACCTCAGCCAGTGCCGAGCCTGCGGGCGACGTGACCTCGACGACAATTGAAGAAACTGTCAAAATCATGCGCGAGGCTAAGAGCGTAATTATCGTCCCTGGCTACGGCATGGCAGTGGCTCAAGCACAGCACTCTCTATCAGAGGTGATCAAGATCCTGCGCGATTTGGGTGTGCATGTTCGGTTTGGTATCCATCCCGTAGCTGGTCGCCTACCTGGACATATGAATGTACTTTTAGCAGAGGCCAATGTACCCTACGATATCGTCCTGGAAATGGACGAGATCAATGAGGACTTCCCGACAACTGATGCGGTGCTGGTTATTGGTGCCAACGACATAGTCAACCCCAGCGCTTTGGACGATCCAGGTAGCCCTATTGCTGGTATGCCTGTACTTGAAGTGTGGAAGTCTAGCACCGCTGTCGTGATGAAGCGCAGTATGTCCAGCGGCTACGCTGGGGTAGACAATCCCCTGTTCTATAAGGACAACACACGTATGCTATTTGGCGATGCCAAGAAAAACCTCGATGCTATTCTCAGCCAACTGCGCTAACTATAAAGAGCGCGAGTTCGCATTGGCGGGGTATGTGTTCTGAGTTTTTCAGCTAAGTAGAAGTGCGATCGCATTTCAGGCTAGTTTAGCCACAGAAAAGCGATCGCTCCTTCTATATATGCTCTCTTCAGAACCCTTGAACAACAAGAGAAAATTTCCCCGATCAATCCCGGTTTTTTACTAGATTGCGCTTTGGGGCAATCTTGACCCAGAATTTATTAAAAAGCCAGATCTAAAATTAAAAATAGATATCAGTCTTTTTATCCCACAGACACAGCATTATTTTTTAATAGTTAGCTACCTGGCACCTTAGCCGCCCTTTTGTAGTGCGATCGCAACTTTTGCCTGAATATCTTGCACCTATGGATAATGGGAAATAGGAACTAAAAAGAGGTAGTTATGGGTTTAGGTCTCCTCGTTAATGGGAAGTGGGTATCTGAACGCGAGCAAGAAGATTCGCAAGGAAAATTTATTCGACCAGGGACAACTTTCCACAACAAAATTACAGCTGATGGCTCTAGTGGCTTTAAAGCTGAATCGGGTCGCTATCATCTCTATATCTCCTGGGCTTGTCCTTGGGCGCAGCGAACCGCAATTATGCGGAAGTTGAAGGGGCTAGAAGAAGCGATCGGTCTTTCAGTTGTCCACCCAGAGATATATGACAACAGTTGGGAATTCTCCAACGAACCGGGCTGTATTCCCGATACTGTTAATGGTGCGCGTTACCTCTGGGAAATCTATCTTAAAGCAGATTCACATTATGAAGGACGGGTAACTGTTCCAGTGCTTTGGGATAAAGAAACCGGGACGATTGTTAATAATGAATCCCGTGAGATCATCCGGATGTTCGATACTGAGTTTGAGGCTTTGGCTAAGTCAGATGTGAACTTCTATCCTGAGGATTTGCGGGAAGTCGTTGACCAGACTATCGACGCTATCTATCAACCGATTAATAATGGTGTATACCGGGCTGGATTCGCTACTACTCAGGCAGCCTATGAGGAAGGAGTAACAGATTTATTCAATGCTTTGGATCGCTGGGATGGGGTGTTAAGCCAACAACGATACTTATGTGGCGATCGCATTACAGAAGCAGACTGGTGTTTGTTCACAACTTTGTTGCGCTTTGATGCTGTCTACTACGGTCACTTCAAATGCAACTTACGCCATCTTTGGGATTATCCCCATATCTGGAACTACTTTAAGGAACTCTACCAACTGCCAGGGGTTAAGGAAACTTGCAACCTTGACCACATCAAACGGCACTACTACAAGAGCCATGACAAGATCAATCCGACTCGTATTGTTCCCAAAGGTCCAGTGATTGATTTGGATACGCCACACAACCGCCATACGCTCAATTACCCCGCCCTAGCTAACGCTTGAGGAGGGGATATCCCTGGGAGTTTTTTGAGCGGGACTTATACCAAATTTTGGTTTGATACTTTCTTTTTGAACAACCGCCACAAAGTAGAGACGTTCCGGCGGAACGTCTCTACAGACTAGAACGTTGTACGTCCCATCTGGGTTTTAGCTATAAATCCAGATATTAATTCTTCCTTCCTATCAAGTTGTACAGGCGGCTTGAGTCGCCGTTACAATACTCACAAGACTTGTTTATTATTCAAAACCTGTTGGAGCCGGATCTATGACATCGTATATAACCTCCTCTGCTAAAGCCGATATGAGTGAACTCCGGCGTTTGAAAAGCTTGTTGCCGCCAGAATTGCAAAGCTGGGTAACAGTCGAGGGAAGCATGGAAGTGAATCCCCAACTAATCCGCTGTGAAGAAATTGGCAAAGACCAGGTTGAGATTCAAATTGACTTGGTGAAATGGGATCAACTAGCGCTAGACCAGCGCAACTTGCTGTTTTGGCACGAAGTCGCCCGGATTCAAAACGACTCTATCCCTAGAGAAGGCTGGGAAATGGCGGCGCTTGCCATTGGTTTAGGCGGGGCTGTAGGTGAACTCTGGGTGCAGGATATCTTGCTGCTGTTCTTAGCTTTGGTGCTATGTGGCTTTTCAGGCTATCGCATCTACCAAAAAAATAATGGGGAGCGTACTTTGAAGGAAGCAACGGAAGCAGACGAGAAAGCGATCGCACTTGCCCAACGCTTTGGTTACTCGCTTCCCAACGCTTACAAAAGTCTCGGTAGTGCCTTGAAAACTTTGGTTGAGCAAACTCCCAATCGGCGTCAGCGGAACAGATACGAAACGCGACTGCAAGCCCTGCGGCGCAGTGCTTCCAAGGCCAAAGCAAAGGTAAAATCTACCCGTGAAGATCTGCAATAGATAATCTACACGGCTGTTTGCTCTCAGTTGTCAGTATAAGAGAGGAACTAGGAACGCCTCAAAGTGATTTGAGGAAGCCCACACCGAATCAAAGATTACGGTGTGGGAAGATGTCACATATAAAAATTCAACTCAAAACTCAAAACTCAAAACTATTAAAGTCTGTGCTGCATCCACTGGCGCGTGCCAAAAAATTGGCAGGAACCAGTGGCAATCTTTGCTGCTAATGCCAGAGCGTCTATAAAGTTTTCTCGTAGTATGTAATGACAGAAGGCACCATGAAAAATGTCACCAGCCCCTAAAGTATCAACGGCTTTGATTTGGGGAACTTGCACATAGCCGCTGTTACCTGTGCTGAGGTATTCAATGGGTTTTTCTCCGTGACTGATAGCTATGTGAGGAATCCCCATGGCTGAAAGATAAGCAATGACTTCCTGTGATTGGCGGCAGTTAGGGGGATAAAAGTTAGCAGAACAAATGGCGTAATCGACGAAAGGTAATAATCTTTCAAAACCGGGCTTCCAACTGCCGCCGTCTAGTACAACTGGGATGTTGTTTGCTTTAGCCAGCTCTAGCGTTGCATATCCAATTTCCATCTGGTGTCCATCAACCAGGACGATATCAACTCCCTGCAAAATATCGGGAGGAAGGCGATCGCTATCTATTTGGGTATTGGTGGCATTGATAGAGATCACAGCGCGATCGCCCGTTGCTCTGCTAATGATGATAGAGGATACTGGCGGGGGTTGAGTGTGTGAGGAGTCAAGATCTGCGATCGCGACTTTATAATCTTCCAAATCAGCCTTAATCAGGTGGGTAATCGGATGCGCGCCCACCATGCCCAGCAGCGTTGCTCGATTGCTCAAGTAACTGAAGGCTACAGCGGCATTTGTCGCCGGTCCACCCGCTGCCACTGTGTAGTCTGAGGCTACTATTTTCTGGTTGTTGCTTGGAGGCGCTGTTGCTAGGTAGAGCAAATCTAAAGTTATCAAGCCAACAAACAATCCGTGTTTTGCCATTGGGTATAGTTCTCGCCTTGTTTGAAAAGTGTTGCCTCCAGCTTTGGCTGTGTCGTTCGATTTTAGATAATAGAATTATCCCCAGGACACCAAAATCGGGGGCTGGCAATACTAAATTAATTCTTTTCTTTTCCCCGCCACCTAAGCCGCTATGCGTGTGTTGGTTATAGATTAGCCGGAAACGCTAAGGCAGATAGTCTTATATTCCTCAAAATGTACCTGAAGTAAAGTCCTACAAGTCTGATCTTGTCCTACTGTGATAGTGGATACATTAAAGAGAGATTATAAAATAAAAAACTTTTTCCAGAAAGAATTTCCCAACTTTTAATAAAACTAACGATAAATGATGGAACTATTAAGTAACCTGTTTGAGGCAAGAACATTTATCCCCCACGGGCACTGCTATTTGTGGAAGCCTGGATTGGTGTGGTTGCACATCCTATCGGATTCGCTGATTGCAGTGGCTTACTATTCCATTCCAATCATGCTGGTCTACTTCGTCCATAAGCGTCGCGACGTGCCCTTCCAAGGCATATTCTTGATGTTTGGGGCTTTTATTGTTGCCTGTGGCACAACCCATCTGATGGAAGTTTGGACGCTGTGGCATCCGACGTATTGGCTATCCGGTAGCCTCAAAGCATTGACTGCAATTGTTTCCTTATACACAGCCGCAGAACTGTTTCCCTTGATTCCTCAAGCCCTAGCACTTCCCAGTGCCACTCAACTTGAAGATCTCAACCAAAAGCTGGCTGAGGAAATCATTGAGCACCAGCGTACAGAAACTGCACTCCGGGATAGTGAGGCGAGGTTCAGATCAATTTTTGAGGGCGCAGCTATTGGGATAGAACTCGTAGATATGCAAGGGCACACTCTGGCAATGAACCCAGCATTAGCGGGGATGCTGGGATACCGCGAGAACGAGTTGCCCGGAATGTCTTTTAAAGAATATGCCCATCCCAAAGATATGCCCGCCTATTGCGATATAGGCCAAAAGCCGGTAACAAAGATTGGCGACTCCTACCAGGTGGAGAAGCGTTATCTGGGCAAGGATGGGCAAATATTTTCTTCTCGCGACTACTACCAGATAGAAAAGCGTTACCTCCGTAAGGATGGGCAACTGCTTTGGTGCCAGGTTACGGCTTCCTTGGTGCGGGATGTAAATGGTCAACCGCAATTCGGCATTCGCATGGTGGAGGATATCACGGAACGCAAGCAGGCTCTGAAAACGCTACAACAGTACCAAGAACACCTGGAAGACTTAGTAGGAGAACGTACTGCGGAACTGGCTCAGACAAATGAACAGCTTTTATGGGAAGCTAGCCATGATAAGCTGACGGGCTTGGTCAACCGTCGCGAATTTGAAAAACGGTTGCAGGAGGCGGTTTCTACTGCCAAGGTGCAAAATAACCAGCACACACTGTGTTATCTGGATCTGGATCGGTTCAAGATTGTCAATGATACTTGCGGTCATGCGGCTGGAGATGAACTACTACGCCAAGTCAGCACCCTCTTGCAAAGCCGGGTGCGCCAGACAGATGTTCTGGCACGACTAGGGGGTGATGAGTTTGCCTTGCTACTCTACCAATGCTCCTTAGAGAAGGGTTTGCAAGTGGCGAACACTCTGCACGAGAATATCCAGACTTTCCTGTTTGTGTGGGAGGATAAAACCTTTAGTATTGGTGTCAGTATCGGGTTGGTAGCTATTAACGCCCAGAGTTACAGTCTAGAGAGCGTTTTGAATGAAGCTGACGCAGCTTGCTACGTTTCTAAAAACCGGGGGCGCAATTGCGTCCATGTCTACCAGGCTGAGGATAAAGAACTGGCGCAGCAGCATAGCGAAGTGCAATGGGTAGCGCGAATTAAGAATGCGATCGCCAACAATCAGTTCCGCCTCTACTACCAACCCATCATACCGCTGGCTTCCTCCCAGGCTAGCAAGCAATATAACGAAATCCTCCTGCGCTTGATAGACGAGAATGGCGAGGAAATCCCAGCAATGACCTTTCTTCCTGTAGCTGAACGCTATAACCTGATGCCCACCATTGACCGGTGGGTGATTCACGCCGTGTTTGCTATGCTCAGCCAGCATAGTCGGGAAATCCGCAGCCGTGGTTTATATACAATTAACCTCTCTGCATCTAGTGTTAAAGACGACGATTTCACAGAATTTCTAACCGAGCAGTTCGCTACCTTCCAAGTTCCACCGCAGCTAATATGCTTCGAGATTCCGGAAACTGTCGCCATTAGCCATATGAGCCAAGTGGCTCAACTGCTGCAAAATATTAAAGCTCTCGGCTGCCGCTTTGCTTTAGACGATTTTGGCAGCAGCATATCATCTTTTGCTTATCTTAAGCATCTACCTGTCGATTACTTGAAAATTACTGGAGAGTTAATTCAAGATATCGCAGATGACTCGATTACTTATGCAATGGTGAAGGCGATTAACCAAATTGGTCATGTGATGGATCTTCAAACGATCGCCAAATTTGTTGCCAACGACTCGATTTTAGATAAGGTAAGAGATATTGGGGTGGACTATGCCCAGGGAGATGGCATTGCACCTCCCCGCTTGTTGTCGGTCGCATCCAGTTTCAGATCGGAAAAGCAATTAAGCCAAAAGCACTATCCTTATTAGAACTATATTCCTAATATCAAGTTTGTTTAATTTCTTAGTTTAAAAGTCGTGTTTTGTCAGTGGGAGCGTAGTTATTCACAAGCGAATAGTAACAGAATAAGATAAGTATTCAACCAAACGTGATCTAGCAATCCTCTTTGATTTGTGAAAAAGACTTTTCTAATGAACCACAAAGACGCAAAGGCACGAAGGAAAAAGCTCTAGATAAAGTTCACAAATGATTTAGGATTACTATATGGCATAATCCTACAATTACCCGCAGTATAAATCGGCTGATAGCAAATCGGAATGCAGAGTACTTCTAATACTGGAACGCTTTACCTGGTAGGAACCCCGATTGGCAACCTGGAAGATATGACTTTTCGGGCGGTGCGGATTTTGCAAACGGTGGATGTTATTGCAGCTGAAGATACGCGCCACACGGGGAAGTTATTGCAACATTTTCAAATTAAGACTCCCCAAGTGAGCTATCACGAACACAATCAGCAGCAGCGCGTTCCTGAGTTGTTGGAGAAACTAAGTCAAGGTGATGCGATCGCTCTGGTTACAGATGCCGGTATGCCCTTAATTTCTGACCCAGGATACCACTTAGTAAAAGCCTGCATTGATGCTGGTGTGCCCGTGGTGCCGATTCCCGGCCCCACTGCTAGCATCACGGCACTAAGTGCTGCTGGACTACCCACCGATAAATTCGTGTTTGAAGGATTTCTACCGCCGAAAGGGCAACAGCGGCGAGATCGATTGGAAGCCCTGATCAGCGAAACGCGGACAGTAATTTTTTACGAATCTCCCCACAGACTGCGACAAACTTTGCAAGACTTAGCATCTTTAATTGGAGAAGAGCGGCAGCTGGTGCTGGCGCGGGAACTAACTAAATTGCATGAGGAGTTCTGGCGAGGCACAATTAAAGATGCGATCGCTCATTATCAAGAGCGCGAACCTCAGGGAGAATTTACCCTTGTGCTTGCCGGTGCCCAACTAACGGCACCAGTGGTGTCAGAAGAAGCTCTCAAAAGCGAGTTGCAACAGCTGTTTACTCAGGGATTATCGCGATCGCAAGCCAGTCGCCAGTTAGCAAAAGTAACCTCTCTACCCCGCCGCCAAATATATCAACTAGCTCTGGAAATTCCGGGTTCTAGCATACCTGAAGTGGATGATATCAAAACCAGGTCTGAGTTAAGTTGATTTCTAGCAATCCTTCAGTAGGGGCACGGCAGTGCCCGTGCCCCTACTTTTAGCTTTTAGGCAGTTACAAGTGAGAGCAGCAGTTCCGGGTGCATGGGGGTGAGATCGATTGTCAAGCACCAGACAAGGCAACTGCTATATATCTAGAAACTATCTCTACAGATATCAAGTCTGATTAAATAATCCTCTTTATTGATGAGGCGAAAAGTTGTGCGATTCCCCCACTAACAACTAACAACTAATGAGGTTCCGCAGGTGAAATCTAAATTTTTTCTCTCTGGTTGCTTATTTTTGATGTTCTCGCTGATGGGATGTGCTGAACAAACAACTTTGTCAAGCGCAGAAACATCGTCTCCAGCTTCCACCCTCAAAGCATCCCAGTCGGTGAGATCTTCGCCTTCTGCCAGCCCGACTTCACTTTCCAACACTAGAACCCCCCAACCTGTGAAGTCCTCGCCTTCTTCCAGTCTGGCTCCTGTCTCTCAAAACCAGAAAATATCAGCAGAGGGGATTGGCCCAGCCAAGCTGGGGATGACTTTTGGGCAACTGAAAAAAGCGCTGGGAGCGAATGCTGAATTTAAGGTGAAATCACCTTTTATGGTGGACATTGATGCGATCGCAGTTCAACAATCTGGTTCGGTTCAATACTATATCCTTTATCCTGCCGGGACTACTTTCTCGAATTCCCAAGTTATCGAATCTGTGGTCACTGAAAATTCCGATTATCGAACAGATAAAGGCGTCGGACCAGGGACACCTCTAAAACAAGCTGAGGCAGCCTACGGGGATGCTACCTTGTTTTTCAACACCGAAAATGAGTCTAGAGAATATATCAAATTTGCCAACCAACCAGCTGTAAATATTTCCTTCCGCCCTAATGCGCCTGCCAATCAGCAATATGCGGGGATTTATCCCTCATCAAGTGGTTCATACCAGGAGACAAAGCAATATAATCCCAATGCCTCAATACGCTTAGTTGAAGTTAATTGCCGGGGTCAAAGTTGTGCCAAACAATAAACATTGAGCCTGTAATTTCTCTAGTGCAGCTTGGCAGAAAAAACTGACAAGCTAAAATTTCCCCCTTGTCCCCTTGTCCCCTTGTCCTTGGATGGTGGTCACAAACTTCTGGCGCATTGCACTAGTCCCCTCAAGCGTTTTGGAACACCTTACTAGAAAACATTTCACTCAGGGTACGCAGATAAGGCAAGAATATTTCTATATCCTCAGGACTTAGGTACAGGCGCATTGCCCAGCCCAAAGCTTGTAGCATATCTTGCACCAGTTTCCAGCTTACTTGCAGGCGAGGGTATAACATCACCGACAGGGGGAAGAGTTCTTGCTGCACTGAGCGCATATTGTCTTCCAACACGCATAGACACAGATAAACCTGAAACATCTCCACATCACGGATGCTAGAGGTTTTAACAGTTAATTGAGTAAGAGGACCGTTGTAGCTGCGATAGTTAGGGTGTAGACGACAGATCTCGTTAGCAACCTTGTAGGCAATTTTGGAACTAATCGGTAGGAGATGCTGAACTGCTCTCAATACTGGAGAATCATAGCTATGGTTAGCCGCAGCTTCGTAGGCAGCTCGTAGAGGCATATACATGTGGTCGTCCATTACCTTCAAGTAAGGCATCCACAAACTCTGCTCCGTTGCCGAGAGCCACTCTAGCAACATTTTGCCAGTGTTGTGAAACTGTAGACTAACGAAGCCAATAGTACGAGGCTCTACCTTTGTGTACTTTGACCGCACCAAACCAAAGTCTCTCCCCACAACTACTGACAGGTGGCGTGGAGTTGCCCGCAAAGCATAGGCGTTTAGCGCTTTTTGAAATAGATGGCGAGTATCTTCGGCAATCTCCAACGGATTAATTAAGTCTGGGTCGATGCCGTGGCGTATAATTTCGTCCGAGAGCATCTTTTCCGTCATTGACCAACCTTGGGCGCTAGCCAAAGTCAATTTTTGCCTCAGCTTGTTAACTGTATGTTCTCGACCTTCCTTAGAAGTAACTTCCTTTAACGTTTCAGCTTTTCTTAGTTGATCCGCATCCTCTGGGTTCGTAACGGCGGCATAATATTTCCGTGCCCAAAGTGCTGCAAGAGAATGATCGTTAGACTGGGATGATTGCGGGGTTGATTCGGTTGGGGAAGGGTCCACGAGTTGAAGCTTGGGGGCTGAAAGGGTAGGATACTGACCTTTAGCTGGTGGAGACTCTAACAGGGTATCCATATCGTATCGCCTAGGGTAAGTATAGTCAATTGACACTTTCACGGCTTAAAGCTCGTGTAATTCCCAGATGGCAGCGACTCGCCGTTAAACTACAGGATTGCTTTAATCGTTCTCCGAAGAGCAAATCTCCCCCAGCGTAGGTTCCGGTGTGCCCCACCGTCCTAAGTGCTAGTTTCAAGGCAGTATTGTTACTTAGAGCCTATCCGAAAAATAAGTTTCAGTGATCCAATACTTACTAGTATCTGTGTTCATCTGTGTTTATCTGTGGTTAAAAATATCTTCAAACCACTTTTCGGATAGGTTCTTATTGGCTGTTAAGAAGCAAAGCCGATTAAGGCATCATCCATCCATTCTAAAGTGTCTCCCATTTGTCCCCCGGTGTGGAATGCGGCGAGGAGGACTTCACTGGTTTTCCCCCAAGCGATCGCGCCTGTGGCATCAATCCCAATCGCCCCCAAATCCCGGCGGTGTTTTTTTGCTTCCGTAAGTGATCGCTCAAATGCTTGCGGTAGGGACATTCCATCTGTTACCCGCACCACAATCCGCGCCGCCAGACACTCATCAATAATGTCTTCCCCAATCCCCGTACAGCTAATACCTGCAAACTCAGTGGCATAGTTTCCCGCTGGCATAGCCGAGTCACTAACTCGACCAATGCGCTCAAAACCCTTGCCTCCCGTTGAGGTTCCTGCTGCTAAAAATCCTTGGCTATCGAGCGCCACAACTCCAATCGTACCGGCTCCAGCTTTTTCTGGCACTACCAGCTCTTTTTCAGCCACTACTCCAGCAGCTTCTTTAATAAAGTTCTCATCACGTTCTTGGAGCCACTCCTGCAAGCGGATTTCGATCATCGGATTGTAGACAGGAACTTGCAATTCGCGCAACAATTCTGCCGCCCCATGATCTGATAGCACCCGATCGGGAAAGTTCTGCAAATGTTGGGCTAGCTCAATGGGATGTTGCACCCGAGAAACATTGATCACGCCACTGAATTGCTGAGTTGAACCATCCATTAGGGAAGCACTCATGCGAATTTGGCCGTCAGATTGCAGCACTGAACCTGTTCCGGCATTAAAGCGGGGATTATCTTCTAGCAAATGACAGCCATGCACAACTGCTGCTTGGGAACTTGCTCCTGCTAATAGCAGGGCATAAACTTCCTCTAATACTGCATATAGGGACTTACGCACCGCCTCCACCCCCTCTTTGCTTTTGAGGGAACTACCAGCGCCACCGTGAATAATAAGCTTAGGTTGTACCTGATTGACTGACATCTTCTAACAACTAATAACTATTGGACTTAACCATTAAAACAACGGCAGGTGCGCTCGGATGAAATCTTCTTTTAATACCACTATTTCTCCTGCTGCTTTGTGCGTAGGTTCTGAACTAACCCGTGTTAGAGCGGCGGCGACGGCAGCGTTCCGAACAGTATTTCACATCATCCCAGCAATCGGCCCATTTTTTACGCCAGGTAAAGGGACGTTGACAAACCGGACAAATTTTGGCGGGTAGGTCAGATTTGGAGCGGTGGCTTCCCATGTTACTTTGAGGATGAATTTCCTATGCAATTTTACGAAAGGCTGGCTGGCGGGAGTCATGGATGAGACAGTATTAGCAAAGGTGCGGATTGTGCTAGTGGAGCCAGCTGGGCCGCTTAACGTGGGTGCGATCGCGCGATCTATGAAAAATATGGGTCTAAGTCAGCTGGTGCTTGCGAATCCCCAGTGCGACCCCTTAGAGGAAGACGCCCGAAAAATGGCGGTTCATGCTCTGGACATATTGGAAAACGCACAGGTAGTAGGGACTTTGCCAGAAGCGTTGACGGGGTGTACCCGCGCGATCGCCACTACAGCTCGTTCCCGGGCGCTTGCTACCCAGCTGGAAAATCCGAGAATAGCATTGCCCTGGTTGCTTGAAGAACCCGCACAATCTGCCTTGATATTTGGACCAGAAGACCGGGGTTTGAGCAATACAGAATTAAATTATGCCCAACGCTTTGTACGCATTCCCAGTAATCCAGAGTATCCTTCTTTAAATCTGGCTCACTCAGTCACCATTTGTTGTTATGAGCTTTATCAGACAATAAGCGATCGCCAAGAGGGAAGAGCCAATCAGGAACTATCTCCATCTTTCCTCAGCCCCATCCCCCCTGAACCCTTTTCCCAGGTTGAAGTTGCTCCGTTAGAAGTTAGAGAAGGGTATTATCAGCAGATGGAAGCTGTGTTATTAAAAATAGGTTATTTGTATCCCCACACTGCCACCAGCCGCATGGAGAAACTCAGACGTTTGTTTAACCGAGCCGGTGCTTCTCGTGCCGAAGTTGCCATGTTGCGAGGTATTTTCAGCCAAATGGAATGGGCGTTACAATCCTTACCCCAGCCTGTGTCCCCTGAACTAGACCAGCAGGACAATTAGTGACATCTCCCAGCGCTGAATCAGAAACTGATTACAGCGTGGGCTTCTCACCAACTCCAGCTACTGCTATGCGCGCTTCGCGCAGGCTTCGCCAACGGATACGATGAGCTTTATTAACGATACGGGATGCCCCACCGCACCGGAACGAATACAAGAAAGTATGTTCAATACCTTTGTACCGCTAGAATTTTACCCATTCACGGAGACGACAAGAAAATGTCTATTCTTGAATGGAACCCTATATTCTAGATTTTCAAGGTTCAGTTTATTAACCAGCATTTTACGCGCTATCGCTTCGCGAGGCTAACGCCAACGCGCAGGCTTCGCCAACAGCTGGGAAAATTGTGTTTATTTTAACACAACGCCACTCGTTTGTGTCGATCCACCGGGTCGGGGATTCATCCCGACGCTATCATATATTGTGCATTTAGGCACTCATCATATAGCGCGGGGCTTCTCCCCGTTGAAAGCTAAAATAACCAAAGTTCAATTAATAGCACTCAGCTAGCTGAATGCTAAAAAGCGAGGAGTTAGGAGTGGTTCAGAAGCTTGTACCTCAGTCAGATGTCTTGGAAATATCACTAGTGCCAGAGCCTAGTGGGATAGTAAAAATGTCGCCACGCAACGGAAACGTGCATCAAACCCGACGACGGAGCCGCCAGCGCCAAAAACAGCGTCACCGACAGGAAACAGCCAAAACATCAGCGCAACGACAGAAGCCCCAAGCGTCTAGATCCCTGCCAGTGGCTCAGCGCTCCCGCAAGCGTAGTGAGGCTGGCAACTTGTCGCGGCTGGCGGCAACTAAACCCACCCCCTCAGCAGGAGCGGGTTTGAAACCAGCACATATGGGTTCAACTAAGGTCAGGAATATCAATCAACGTGCAGTTTCCTCACCTTCTAAAACACGTACATTAGTAACGTCTAAACGTAAGCGACTTTCCTCCACATCCCCGCTTTTGTATGGCGCACGCCTGCTGCTTTTGGGCGTGGGAATTAGTGCGATCGCAGGTACTATTTTGTCTGCCTGGGACCCAACCAGTCGCCTAGAGTCGAAAGCCTCTGTAACTGCTACCACTCCAGTAGAACAGAGTCAGGTCGAAGAAAAACACGCTGCCTCATTGCCTATTGCTCAGGAAATCCCCTCCCTAAAAGCGCAAGTGCAAGCTCTAGCGACGAAAAATAGCCAATTGCAGGCAGGAGTATTTTTTATCGATCTGGATACAGGTGCTTACATGGATTGGGAGGCAACGTCAACTTTTTCAGCCGCCAGTACAATTAAGCTGCCTGTTCTCGTTGCCTTCTTTCAGGATGTGGATGCTGGAAAAATCCGTCTGGATGAACAGTTAACGCTACAGCCGTCTGTGATTGGTGGCGGTTCCGGCGATATGCAATACAAAAAGCCAGGGACACAATTCACGGCTCTCGAGACGGCAACCAAGATGATTACGATTAGTGATAATACCGCCACTAATATGATCGTCAACCGCTTAGGTGGCGTGGAGGCGTTGAATCAGCGGTTCCGCTCTTGGGGATTGACAGCGACAGCAATCAACAACCCTCTGCCGGATTTGGAAGGCACTAATACCACCACCCCTAAAGAATTGGCAGCTGTGATGGGTATGGTAAATCAAGGTAATTTAGTATCGCAGCGATCGCGCGATCGCATATTGGATATTATGCAACGGACGGTGACGAACACCCTACTGCCGCCCGGTCTGGGAAAAGGTGCCACAATTGCCCACAAGACGGGCGATATTGGCTCCCTTGTGGGAGATGTGGGTTTAATTGATATGCCCATGGGCAAGCGCTACATTGCTGCGGTGATGGTTAAACGACCCCATAATGATGCAAATGCCAAAGAGCTAATTCGCCAGATATCTCGCGTCGGTTACCAATACTTCAGTCAATCAGCAGCAAGCCGCAGTTTTACCGCATCGCCTTCACCGACATCTGCTCCTTTCATTGCCCCTGCCACTGGTAGTAATCCTGTCCATACTAGCGATTAGGTGAGACGAGCGGTATTTCCGCCTTCTGGACAAGGGGAATTTTACCAAGTCGCAGTTGAAACTGTAATTTTCAGGACAAAAGCAGATGAAAACAAATCTACGCTTCTGAATGCAACTTGTATCAAATCCCCCGATTATAAATCCGGGAGTTCCAACTCACATCATGTCCGGTCGAGCAACCAAAATATGCGTAGGGGCGGGGTTTATAGATAAAATCAGCAGACCACAAATATCTTGCCTAAACCCGCCCCTACAAGTTGACCCTGAGCATAGTTGAAGGGTCAATCGGCTTTTATTAGGGAAAATCCAGCGGACATCAGATCAGATTGCTCCCTAACCGCTGCCAACTCGTCGAGAGTCTGCCAAACTTCCTGCAATAAAGCCTCTAGTCCAGTACGGGCAACCGCTGAAATTAAAAATACCTTTGTCTGACTCAACTGAGCTAACTTAGCTGCAAGGGCATCTTGAGTTTCTGAATCAACAGCGTCTATCTTGTTGAGCGCTAGTATTTGGGGACGATCTGCCAGCGCGTGTCCATAGGCCTGTAACTCCTGCTGAATCGTCTCGTAGGCGGCAATTGGATCTTCACTAGTGGCGTCAACTAAATGTAGCAATAAGCGGGTGCGCTCAATATGACGCAAAAAATCGTGACCCAAGCCTGCACCTTGTGAGGCCCCAGAAATCAGTCCTGGAATATCAGCAAACACAGTGCCGTCGCCGCTAGGTTTACGCACAACCCCCAGATTGGGGATCAGTGTTGTAAAAGGATAATCTGCCACTTTTGGCCGTGCTGCTGAGAGAGCGGAAATCAGGGTAGATTTACCAGCATTAGGTAGACCAATGATTCCCACTTCCGCCAGTAGCTTTAATTCCAAACGTAGCCGTCTTTTTTCCCCATCTAGCCCCGGTAAGGCGTATTCTGGTGCTCGGTTGCGATTGCTCAGGAAATATTTGTTACCCAAACCACCCTTACCACCTTTAGCGATACAAAGGGTTTGCCCTGGCTTAATTAAATCGCCCAGCAATTCATCGGTATCAGCATCATAAATCATCGTGCCCGCAGGAACTTGAATTACGCGATCGCGCCCTGCTGCCCCAGTCCGATTATTTGGTCCCCCACGCTCTCCGTTCCCGGCCTGAAAGCGGTGATTGTACCGAAAGTCCAGCAAAGTTTGCAGGTTTTCCACCGTTTCTAAGATAACTGAGCCACCGCGACCGCCATTTCCACCTGCTGGCCCCCCAGCGGGAACATACTTTTCCCGCCTAAATGCTACGATACCGTCGCCGCCCTTGCCAGCCTCAACTTCTATTTCTGCCCGATCGATAAATTGCATAGTTGTCCAAAGTCATTTGCTAATTTCTAATGGCACTGAAAAATTAGCAATCACCAATTACCAATCACCATTAACAATAAGTTGACACATCTTCACCACAATCATCCGCCAGATAGGACAAAGCCCGGAAGCGCAGACCAACTAACTGCTCGTAAAGAGGATTTAGCTTACACAGGGGCGGAATGTGTACAATCTTGTGACCAAATAGCTTAATATCCCGCTCAAACGGGCACTGGGGAGGAATCATTTTGCATAAGAATCTTGCCAGCCGTGGATCGTGAATTTGCAATCCATCTAGCCAATGCTGTACTGGCCCCAGCAATGCCAGTTGCCCTTTTGCAGACAATTGGCCAAAATGCAACCCATCTGCTTTGTTTATGGCTGAATCGCTCTCTAGATGGTCGTAAAGGATATGTCGCAGTGCCTCCAACGCCATCGGCTCATGTCCCAGTGCCCGATAAAACTGGCGCAACAATTTATCTTCAGAGTATGAATAGATGCCATCAGCCAAGGCTACCATAACCGCAGTACGCAAGAAATTCTCCGTAACTTCAGCGTCATCGCCTAAAGCTGCTGCTAAATCTCTGGGGGAAATTTGCTCTAGAGAACCTAAATCAATTTTGGGAGCTACTTCATCCTGAGTCACAGAGGCAATTATTTTTTGTTCTTCGGCATCAAAGTCGCCGTCTGCCCAGGCAATAGTCAGCAAACCACGCAGCCAAGCTACAATTTGCTCGCTGGTGTAAGGAGATTGAATGATGCTCGTCATAAAAATTTTCAGGAAACGGATGTGATTTTCTGAGTCAATCCTAGCTTTATAGCTGCCTCAGTTAGCTGTAAAATCCACTACACTAAGATACTGATACCCTCACCTCAGGATTTTTGTGTGACCGTACCCGAGTTGGGATTGTTCCTCGTTTCCATCCTCATGAGCGTTGCGGGGCAATTTTTTCTCAAGGCTGGGGCGTTGAAGCTGGGGCAAGTTAACTCTAGCAATTTATTCAGCCATGTTTTGGCTATCATCACGACACCAGAACTGCTGGCTGGTCTTACTTGCTATGGTTTAGGAGCGATTACTTACATTTTACTGCTTACTCGCGTTAATCTCAGCATTGCTGGTCCGGGTGCGTCTCTGGTATACGTTTTTTCAGTTTTAGGGGGCTACTTTGTATTTAAAGAAGCCATTCCTGTTAGTCGTTATGTGGGTTTGTCTCTGATTATCAGTGGCGTCATCTTGGTCATTTGGAAAAAGTGAATCATTATGCATGGGCGGCTCCTCAGCCCCCGTGTTTCAGCCGGGATCGTTATCGCCGCCGCCCGTTAGTTGATAATTCAACTAACAACTATCAACTAACGTGAAATCCCCCGACTCAAAGGCTGCGGGGGATGAGCTTAACTACAAATCCGTGCTGGCTATCTTCGCTTTTTGCGTAGTAGCGATCGCAATCAATCCATATACTGGAATGCCCGATTGCTGGAGCGTTTGGGCTGCCGCTCTACCAGTCGCACCAGTAGTGAAAATGTCATCTACTAACAGCACAGGTGTTATTGGAAGACGCGCTTGAATTTTTTTGCCCAAACGAAAAGCGCCAACCAAATTTTGTTCTCGCTCTGAGGGTGACAAGCCAAACTGGGCCTCAGTAGCACGCATCCGTTCTAAACCCTGCGCCTGCAAAGATAAGCCGGTGAAGTCGCAAAAACTCTGTGCCAGTAGTTCTGCTTGGTTATAACCACGCTGCTGTAGCTTTTTAGCGTGAAGGGGAATCGGGACGACTATTAATTTTTTTTTCCCAGCAGACACTTTTGAGGTCAGCCATGAGCTACCCAGCCAGTGGCCTAGAGGCTGAGCTAATTGGGGTTGGTTTTCATATTTTAGAGCCGCGATCGCACGTTTGAGAGCACCCCCATATACCCCCCAGGCAAACACAGGCAGTTGTCCTTGCCAGAATTGGCTAGGGTTGGACAATTCACAGCTTAGAACCTCTCGTTGGCAGTATTGGCAGAGCGCTCCATCAGCTGGACGTTGACAAAGAGGACAACTCGACTGGAGAAATAAATCTAGAAAACTCTTTAGTGTTCGAGCCAAGTTTTCCATAACAGTACCATTATTTTTAATTTAGTATTTTTTATCTGCCTTTAGATAGATTAAAAGAAGTGAAACTATTGCATTAAAGCTAGAAAATAGAGATTAAAATCACTTTCCTTTGAATCTCCATTATTAATATTTGTTTTTCTATCAGGACTTACGTACCAGTAACATATTTAAAGACGATGTTCCTGTAATTGTCCCTGCAAAACGCCATATATAAAGTCAATGCGTAAGTCCTATCTATGCTTATAGACCAATCACCTCTAGTTTTAAAAGAAGCGAAAGATGAATAATTGAGCGGCAATATAACCCTATTAACCTGTTGATTGTCGCCATGACTATGAATTTTTTGTTAGTAGCATTCCCAAAATGACCTTACTCCGGGTTGCTCAAGAAAAGTTTAAACACAAGCTCCCCCGCGCGTTTGCACTGCCGTTGCGCCTAATGCTCATACTGGCAGGCGTCTTACTTTGGCAGCTCGGAGATATGAAAACCGGGCGGTGTGAGTATATCGTTACTAGCAATAAAAATTTTCTGGAGCCTTACCGACAAGCGAGTACATCAATAGACTGGGCGTTTAATGATGCTAGTCGTTTGATTTCGCACAACCCCACTAAGAACCCACATTTTACAAGGTGGCAGTGCTACGTCCAGCAAATAATTTACCTGAGCAAGCAGGGGGGGGCTGATCAAGCCTATACCACTAATGCTCAGAGTAAACAACGCATTGATACAATCCGAGGTCAGGTAGCCCCGCTTATTCAAACTGAACACAGGCAAAGGCTGGCTCAAACTCAGATAGGCAAAAATATAACTTGGCTAGTAATCGGAAGCAGTATTAGTTTAACTATTGGGGTAGCGACTTTAATTTTGTTCTTCACTAGGCGTCAATTAATGGCAGTATCTGAGAACTACAGACACGCCTTAGCGAGCTACCAAGAGCAAACAAAAGCACTAAGGGAAAGCGAAGAGCTAAAAAGCTTATTAGTCGAGGGGGTGAAAGACTACGCCATTTTCATGCTCGATCCTAACGGATATATTGTCAGTTGGAATGCTGGAGCAGAGCGGATTAAAGGCTATCGACCAGAAGAAATTATTGGTCAGCATTTCTCCCGCTTTTTCACAGCAGAAGATATTGAGCAAGGTAAACCTGAGCGAGAATTGCAAGTAGCGGCAGCCGCAGGTCGGTTTGAAGAAGAAGGCTGGCGTGTCCGTAAGGATGGGTCGCAGTTTTGGGCTAATGTCTTGATTACAGCTTTACGGGACAAAGCAGGTTCCTTGAGTGGCTTTGCTAAAGTCACCCGCGACATTACAGAGCGCAAGGGAGCAGAAGAGGCACTACGAGAGAGCGAGCAGCGCTTCCGCGCTACATTCGAGCAAGCTGCTGTCGGCATTGCCCATGTATCAACAGATGGACAGTGGCTAATGGTTAATCAAAAGCTTTGTGACATTGTGGGATACACCCGAGAGGAATTACTAAAGCTAACATTTCAGGATATTACTTATCCTGATGACCTCGATAGCGACTTAGCATATGTCCGCAAAGTATTGGCTGATGAAATTCAGGCATACTCAATGGAGAAGCGCTACATCCGCAAAGATGCTTCCCTAATTTGGATAAATTTGACCGTGTCGCTTGTGCGTGAACCTTTGGGTGAGCCGAAGTATTTTATCTCCGTTATTGAAGACATCAACAACCGCAAGCAGGCAGAATTAGCGCTGCATAGTTCTACCCAACGTTTAGAAACCCTACAACAAATTGACCGCACCATCCTAGCCGCGCAGTCGCTTAAAGAAATTGTCCACGCTGCGCTTTCCCGCATGAGCCGCTTTGTGTTTTCCGAACAGTCCTTTGTCGTGTTGTTTGACTTTGAAAATAGTGAAGCTCACGTTGTAGCAGAAAAGTTAACAGGAAATTGGCAGCTTCTACAAAATGCGACTTTGCCAATAACCGACTTTATTCCTGCCGAAGTTTTAAAAGTAAAAACTGAACAGGAAAAATTAGAAAATGAAGAGTCAGACGTTTTACCTTTTGCTTTTTTCCTTGATTACCCCCCGATCCTACAGCGTCAGGGGGGAGAAGGGATGGGGAGCTACATCAGTCTCCCTTTATTTGCTGGGGAAGAGTTCATCGGTGAACTGATTCTTGCTACTTCTCAAAGAGCAGCATTTAATTCTCAACATTTGCAAATTGTCAGCGAGGTAGCTAATCAAATCGCGATCGCCATCCATCAAGCGCAGCTACGAGAACAACTCCAGCGCAAGGCAGCTGAACTAGAGCAGCGTGTCGCCGAACGTACCGCCGAGTTGCAGGAAGCAAACGCGGAACTAGAAGCGTTTGCCTATTCCGTCTCCCACGATCTGCGGGCACCATTACGCGCCATGCAGGGATTTAGTCAAGCCTTGTTGGAAGACTACGCCGACCAGATGGACTCGCTTGGTCAAGAGTACGCCCAACGAATTAGCGGTGCTGCCCAGCGGATGGAAACCTTAATACAAGAGCTGCTAGCTTACAGCAGTTTAGGCCGCACGGAGATGAAACTCCAGCCAGTCAACCTCGCGTCTGTGGTCAGATATGTAATAACACAGATAGAAGACGAATTTCGAGAGCGACAAGTTCTTGTCACCCTAGAAGAAGAGGGGCTTCAAATGAGTGTTCTGGCTCATCGCACCACTCTTGTTCAGGTCATAACCAATCTTTTAACAAATGCTGTCAAGTTTGTAGCTTCTGATGTGCAGCCTCAAGTGCGCCTCTGGGCAGAAGAACGGTATGACAATTTATTAAATTCATCGGCTGAGGAAGTTCAGACAGGTAGAGAAGAATTACCACCTAATCATCCTAAATCCTCTAGCGCTTTCCTCAATTTCAACATGGTACGCCTTTGGATAGAAGACAATGGTATCGGTATTAATCTAGAACACCAAGACCGCATTTTCCGAGTTTTCGAGCGTTTGCACGGGATTGAAACTTATCCCGGCAACGGCATTGGGCTGGCAATTGTGCGTAAAGGAATAGAACGTATGGGGGGTCGGGTCGGAGTGCACTCAGAAGTGGCTCAAGGGAGCCGGTTTTGGATAGAGTTACCAAAAGCTGAGAAGCAAAAATGAGCATTGCCGAAAACACCATTTTACTAGTAGAAGACGACCCCAACGACGTTCTACTAATTCAGCGTGCTTTTCGCAAGGCAAACGTGAAACATCACCTTCTAGTATTAGAAGACGGGGAGGCAGCGGTGCTGTACCTTAGTGGTAAAGACCGTTATCAAGATCGCGATCGCTACCCTCTGCCCAGGCTGATGTTGCTAGACATAAGGCTGCCTCGCAAATCTGGTTTTGAGGTTCTGACATGGCTGCGGCAGCAACCTGGACTAAAGCGCCTGCCAGTAGTAGTGCTGGCTTCCTCTACAGAGAACGGCGATATCAAGCAAGCCTACAACCTAGGTGCCAACTCCTACCTAGTTAAACCAGTGGCTTTCGATGTTTTGCTAGAAATGGTCAAGACTCTCAACCTTTACTGGCTTCTTTTCAACGAAAAGTCGAGAGTAGAAGATAACTGAATACTGATTAGTAATAAACTAATTAACCTAATGGCTATGGAGGCAACTTTTGAGCCAAAATTTACGTATTCTTGTGATTGATGACAACCCAGACGATCGCCTTCTGGCCATCCGCCAATTGGAACGGGAGTTTTCTAACCTAAATATCGAGCAAATCATTGATATAAAAGGCTTGAACCAGGCATTAGAGGCTGGTAACTTTGACCTGGTAGTTACAGATTACCAACTGGGCTGGAGCAATGGAATAGTAGTACTACGAGCATTCAAGGCTCGTTACCCTGACTACCCAGTGATTATGTTCACCAATACCGGCACTGAGGAAATTGCTGTTGAGGCAATGAAGGCTGGTCTAGACGACTACATCATCAAGTCGCCCAAACATTACATCCGTCTGGCGAGAGCAGCGCGTTCAGTTTTAGAGCGGGTTTGGCAGCGCCAAGCGCTAAAAGAAGCAGAAACTCGATACCGTCATTTATTTGAGGGTGTGCCAGTAGGTCTTTACCGTACCACACCGTCAGGGCATATCCTTGATGTTAACCCAGCACTAGTGCAGATGCTGGGCTATCCAGATCAGCAGTCTCTGCTGGCTATCAAGCTAGTGGATTTATTATACGTAAATCCTCAAGAGCGCTGTTTATGGCAAGACCAAATTGATCGAGAGGGCGTGGTGCGAAATTTTGAGGTGCAGTTGCGTCGTAACGACGGCACTATTATTTGGGCACTTAATAGTGCCAGAGCTATTCGGGATAGGAACGAGCAGCTGCTGTACTATGAAGGTGCGATTGAGGAGATCACAGAGCGCAAGCGCATTGAAGAAGAACGCGCCCAGCTATTAATTCGCGAACAAGCAGCTCGCGCTCAAGCTGAGGCGGCCAACCGCATGAAAGATGAATTTCTTGCCACTGTCTCCCACGAGCTACGGACGCCCCTCAACTCTATGCTGGGGTGGGCGCGAATGCTCCGCAGTCGCAAGCTTGATGAAAAGACCACCACCCGCGCTCTTGAGGTGATTGAGCGTAATGCTGTAGCGCAGAGTAAGCTGATTGAGGATCTGCTAGATATCTCACGCATTATTCGTGGTCAATTAGCGCTCGATGTCCGTCCGGTTGACCTGGGAGCGATCGTTGCAGCAACTATTGATACTGTGCAACCAGCGGCAGACACCAAAGGAATTGACCTAAAGTACATATTAGATACTACCGATCGTGCCTTCAGCTGCGACCCCAATCGCTTGCAACAAGTTATATGGAATTTGCTCTCCAACGCGATTAAGTTTACACCGACAGGGGGGCGCGTTGAAGTCCAACTAGAATATACAGATATGTGGGTACAAATCCAGGTTAGCGATACGGGTAGTGGGATTTCTGCTGAGGTTCTTCCCTATATCTTTGAGTTATTCCGTCAAGCTGATAGTACCACCACGCGATCGCACGGTGGTTTAGGTTTGGGACTAGCCCTTGTACGCAAACTTGTAGAATTGCACGGCGGCACAGTTGCTGCTGAGAGTGCAGGTGAAGGCAAAGGAGCTACATTTACAGTGAAATTGCCCCTGTTTGGAGAAAGCAAAGGATAGTGTAAGCTAATCATTATTAAAATTGCATCTCCGTGTCTGGGCGTCTCCGTGACGATCCCGATTATGCAACTTAAAGGCACATTAGCTGAGAACCCACTTCAGTGCGCCTCTATCCTATTTGTCTCTTTTGCAAGTAAGTAAGTCAACTTAATTAAACTCAAGATCCATGTAGCTTTACTTGAGAAAACGGAACCCAACACTAGGAAGGATTGGTGGGTTGTTTCCTACGGAAACGCTACGCGAACGCTCATGCTCTACCCATCCTATAAAATCTGAAGCGGTAAGTCTCACTGGTTGCAGTGGCAAGGCTTAAACATACATTGGGCACAATAGAGAGAGAGATTTCTGGCAGCAGGATGACTTAGACGCCACCAAGCTCAATGGATAAGCCAGATGGGAAAACTAACCAGTAGGCGGGAAGATTTCATCGATAATTGCATAAGCGGTAGGAACAGCAATATATGCAACAACATAAGTTAGATATTGGTTATGGTCTTGGGGTATTAGCTGTTGCCCTAGCGCTGATGCTGCTATGGCCGGGGTTATTACAAAATTTATTAGTTGCCAACGGTTTTATACCACATGGGCATTGCTACCTATGGAAGCCAGAGCTAGTGTGGTTGCATCTGACATCAGATACTCTCATCGGGCTGGCTTACGTGTCGATTTCCAGCACGTTGGCTTATTTGGTTTATAAATCTAGACAAGATATCCCCTTTCACTGGATGTTCCTGGGCTTTGGAACATTCATCGTTGCCTGTGGTGCTACTCACTTTATGGAAGTGTGGACAGTATGGACACCGACCTATTGGCTAGCGGGACAAATTAAATTACTTACCGCCGTTGCCTCTGTGACAACCGCTGTAATGCTGCCCCAACTGGTTCCTCAGGCGCTCTCGCTTGTTGAAGCTGCCAAAGCTTCTGAAGAGCGAAAATTGCATCTTGAGACTGCTAACCAAGAGCTAGAGACGGTTTACCAGAAGCTTAAGGAACTCGACGAGATCAAAACTCAGTTCTTCGCTAATGTCAGCCACGAGTTGCGAACACCGCTGGCGTTGATCCTGGGACCGGCAGAGAAGCTACTAAGGGCAGATGCACTAACTGAAGCGCAGCGCCAAGATTTGAAAGTGGTGAATCGCAATGCTAAGACCCTGCTCAAGCACGTCAATGACCTGCTCGACATCTCCAAACTGGAAGCAGGCAAAATGCAAGCGAATTACGCTGAAGTTGACTTGGCGCAATTAGTGCGACTCACTGCCTCCCACTTTGAGACACTGGCACACGATCGCCAGATATCCTTTTTAGTTGATACACCTGAGTCTGTTCCTGCACAGCTTGACCCCGATAAGCTACAGCGCATTTGCTTGAACCTCCTCTCTAATGCCTTCAAATTCACACCCGCGGGTGGCAGTGTCCGCTGCATTTTGGCAAAGGAGCAGAGGTGCAGGGGAGCAGGGGAAGCAGAGGTGCAGGGGAGCAGAGGTGCAGAGGAGACAAGTAATACAAATTTACCCTCTGCCACTCTACCCCTCGAACGCGCCATCATTACCGTTCAGGACAGCGGTTTCGGTGTGCCGCCGACTTTACGCGAAGTCATTTTTGAACCATTTCGTCAAGGAGAAGAAACTGCCACCCGTCGCTTTGGTGGCACTGGTTTGGGGTTAGCGATTGTCAAAGAATTTGTCGATTTGCACGGGGGCACCATCACCGTCTCTGACGCCCCCGAAGGTGGGGCACTGTTCGCTATTGAGCTACCACTTACTGCACCGACAGGGGTAGCTGTGCGTAAAAGGGCAACCGAGTCCAAGGATATGGAGGAAATCCCCCCTCAGTTGATTTCTGAGTTTACAGCCACTGACAACTCTGTAAGCGCGGACTTTGTAGACAATCTTAGAGCTACCACCGATATATCAACGCCCCCAACAGCTACAACTCAAAACTCTGTACGGGCGGGTGAAGCCGATGAATCTGGGGTCGAAACAGAACAATCCTTCAACATTACTCCCCCTACAACTCAAAACTATCCTCTGGTGCTAGTGGTAGAGGACAATCCAGAGATGAATCGGTTCATCACACAGGCCTTAGCAGATGAGTATCGCACTGCTAACGCCTTCAATGGTCAAGAGGGTTTGGAGAAAGCTCTATCCCTACGGCCAGATTTAATCCTTAGCGATCTCATGATGCCCCAACTCAGCGGCGACCAGCTGGTGCGAGAGGTACGGAAACACCCAGAACTAGATGCCATACCGATCGTGCTGCTGACAGCCAAGGCCGACGATGCCCTGCGCGTGCGGCTGTTGCGTGAAGGTGTTCAGGATTACCTGAGTAAGCCGTTTCCAACTGAAGAACTGCGATCGCGCGTGGGCAACTTGATCGCGATGAAGAAGGCACGAGAGGTACTTCAGCAGGAATTAGATAGCAAGAGTCAAGACTTGGCAGCTTTGGCGTCAGAACTTGCCGATCGCAATCGTGAACTGAACATCTTAGCCTCAAAGTTAGAAATCCGTGTTCAGGAACGAACTGCGGAGCTAAAAGCAGCCAATGAACTTTTGAAACAGGAAATAGCCGAGCGCCAGCAAGCAGAGGAAGACCTGCAAAAAGAACAAGAATTTTTAAAAGCAGTTCTGGATAATGTGGAAGCAGGGATTGTCGCTTGTGATGCCAACGGAGTTTTGACTATTTTTAACCGAGTTACGCGAGAGTTTCATGGCTTACCTGAACAGCCGCTCTCTGCTAACGAGTGGGCAAAATACTATGACTTGTATATGCCCGACGGCAAGACACCCATGAAACAAAAAGATATTCCTCTATGGCGAGCCTTGCAAGGGGAACGTTTCCATAACGTAGAAATGACAATTGCTCCTAAACAAGGTTCAAATCGCACATTACTAGCCAGTGGCCAAGCAATTGTCAACCCACAAGGAAGAAAGCTAGGTGCAGTTGCCGTCATGCACGATATAACTCAGCGCAAGCAGGCGGAGGAAGAACGCGCCCAACTTATTCGCGAACAAATGGCTCGCGCTGAAGCAGAGGCATCTAAGTGGCGATTTGCTTTTCTTGCTGAAACCCGTATGGTGTTGTCTTCCTCCCTTGACTATGAAACCACCCTCCCCGGTGTAGCAAGTCTGGCGGTGCCTAGCCTTGCTGACTACTGCCTAATTGACTTAATCGATAAGGGCGATTCCATCCGGCGGGTGGAATCGGTGCACATAGACCCGGCGAAGGAGGCTCTAATGAGCTTTCTAGCACGCAACTATCCGCCCGATCCTCACGGCTTACTGGGCATCACTAAGGTGCTACATAGTGGTGAGTCAGAACTGATCGAGGAAGTTACCGACTGGCAGCTAGAAGCCTGTGCCCCGGATGAAGAGCAACTGGAAGCGATGCGCCAACTAAATCCTGTGTCCGCGATGATCGTGCCGCTGAGTACGGGGGGGCGCACGCTGGGAGTGATTTCCTTACTCTCAGCAGAGTCAGGACGCCACTATGACCAAACAGATCTGGCGTTGGCTGAAGACCTAGCCCACAGTATCGCCTTAGCTGTTGAGAATGCACGCCTATACCGTGATGCTCAAGAGGCGAACCGCATGAAAGATGAATTTCTGGCGGTTCTCTCCCACGAATTACGTACCCCTCTCAACTCCATGCTCGGCTGGGTAACTTTGCTACGCACGCGCAAGTTTGATGAAGCTAAGACAGCTAAAGCCCTGGAAACTATTGAGCGTAACGCCAGATCCCAATTCCAGATGATTGAAGAACTGCTGGATGTCTCACGCATTATTCGGGGCAAATTGCAGTTAAATATCCGGCAGGTTGACCTTATACCCGTCATTGAAGCCGCCATTGACACTTTGCGACCAGCAGCTGAGGCTAAGGGTATGGCGATCGAGTCTGTGCTGGATATCTCAGTAGGTTCTGTCTCAGGCGATAGCGATCGCTTGCAGCAAGTTGTGTGGAATCTGGTTTCTAATGCTATCAAGTTCACACCATCTACAGGGCGTGTTGAAGTTCGACTTACCCGTGTGGACGACTACGCCCAGATCCAGGTCAGGGACACTGGCAAAGGCATCAGCCCTGAGTTTCTGCCCTATGTCTTCGAGCGCTTCCGCCAAGAGAACAGCAGCATTACGCGATCGCACGGTGGCTTAGGACTGGGACTAGCAATTGTGCGCCATCTGGTAGAACTGCACGGTGGTACGGTTCGTGCTGAGAGTGCAGGTATTGACTTAGGCGCAACCTTCATTGTCAGGTTGCCTCTCCCTGAAAACAGCAGGGTAAATAGCGATCGCCAGATGAGGTGGAAAACTGGGGAGGATTCCCCCATCATCCCCTCACCTTCTCACCCCCTCCAGGGTTTGCGGCTTCTAGTAGTAGATGATGAGGCGGACACCCGCGAGGTTATTACTACGATGCTGGAACAGTGTGGTGCTGAGGTGATAGGGGTGGACTCGGTGAGGCAGGCTCTTGCAGCCATTAACCAGCAGCTTCCAGATGTGCTAATCAGCGATATTGGTATGCCAGTAGAGGACGGCTACTCGCTGATTCGCCAGTTGCGGCAGCAGGAGCCAAAATCGGGGAAACATTTACCAGCGATCGCCCTCACCGCTTACGCTAGAGAGGAAGACCGGGAGCAGGCTCTAGCGGCTGGCTTCCAGATGCACGTTTCTAAGCCAGTGGAGCCAAATAATTTAACACAGGCGATCGCCAGCCTTGTTAATCGAAAGATTAATTAGATAGTGAGATCGCTCCTGAACAACGCCAGCCGGGGAAAACTTACTGGTACCCAGTTTCTCGGAGGAAGCGACGTAGCTCAGAAAAGTATTGAGCGCGATCGCTCTCTCGATAAGCCACCTCTACCCGTTGCCACCCATCTTGCCCCTGACCCATTAGATATTTATCTGCCAAGTAAGCTGTTAAAAACCCCTTCACTTCATAGTCCTCTTTCCGCGCCTGGGTATATTCCTGCCACATCTGATAAGCGTGGTTTTTAATTAGCTGGGGATAACGGCGGGTAACATTAACCATTTCTCCTTGCCGATACTCCCAGATTTGCAGGGGGAAGCCAGAACCCGCATAACTGCTAAAAGCATAGGCAAATCGGTCATCTAAACTATCAAACTCTGGCAGACCGTCTTGGTTTAAATCCTTGAGTCGATAGCCGACATTGCCCCAGTCATGCCGTATAGAGGTATAGCGATTTTGGGCTGAGTTATAGCGGTAAATCAACGAATAAGTACAGCAGTGCGCTCCACCCGTAAAAAAATCAGCAATTATTTCAGGCTCCTTATCACCGTCTAAGTCTACTACTGGCAAAGCATTTTCATTCGCTATAGACGCCACAGGTCGGTCATATTCACTTTCTTGGGGCATCTGCCGATCTAGAAGAACTTGACCTCCCCGAATGATTTTCAAGCGGACATTTTTGAACTGGTATTCCTCTGGTTGTTCGTAAGAAATTTCTACCCGTACATTGCCAGATACAGCGGTTTTCGTTTCTGCTGTGGCAGGCTTGGTAGCAAGGACACTGAGGCTGAGAATTCCCAACCAGATCAGAGATTGGCTGAATAAACGCATGGGATCAATCGTTAGGTGTTGCATAAATAAGAGATAAAAAGTAGTTCAGGCTAAAAGCCTGCTCCACCTTTCATCCCTATACAACACCACAAAATTGATTAATAACGGAAAATTGCTGCCGCCGATGCTTGATCTGGGACTAATTCTGGCTCAACCGCATAAACTGCCCCACCGTTCAAGCTCGTATGAATCGCGGCGAAATCTAACATATCCTCATCGTCAGGCTCTTGTTCTGAGTGTAAATCCACAGCCATCGTATCCGGATCGAAGTCCCCCCAGAGCTGCTGTCCTACTGGCACAAACAAAGAATCAACTCGTTGGAAATAAGCCGCTGAAATTATTTCTTTAATATCATTAGAAACTTTGCCCGTATCAGCTCCAGCGAGTTCTTGGTAACGCTCCATTGCCTCTTTTTGTGACTGCTGAAACACAGGTTCCACAATTTGCCAAGCTAGGTCGTGCAATTCTTCCGGTGTGAACTACCCACACTAAATCGAAGCGATTATAGTGTGGGCTTCTAACATCGCGGGGGAATGCCTCAGAACGGACTTGCGTCCCAACTTTGGTCTTACTTCCCCTCCGTTAGCAGAGACGGCTGTTCCATCCGTCTGTAGCATTCTGATACCTTCTGCTCTAATATTCGTCGCTGCATTACCATCGCGGTCGTGTCGAGTACCGCAATTAGGACAAGTCCACTCTCTAACATCAAGTAGTAACTTATCGATCTGGTAATAGCAATTAGAGCAGAGCTTAGAACTGGGGAACCACCGGTCAATCTCTACCAGCTTTCCGCCTTTTTTCTCTAGCTTGTAAGCTAAGAAATTAGTAAAGGTTCCCCATCCAGCATCAGATATTGCTTTAGCTAAATTGTGGTTGCGTACCATGCCTTTGACATGAAGATTCTCTACTACGACAACTTGATTTTCGTTGACGAGTTTTTTTGAAAACTTATGCAGAAAATCCTGGCGGGATTTAGTCACCCGCTCGTACACTTTAGCTACAGTCTTTCTAGCTTTGTTTCTTGAATTACTTCCCTTCTGTTTTTTAGCTAGTTTTTGTTGTTTGCGTTTGAGGTTTTTTTCATGTTTGGCTAAGTGTCTAGGATTATTGTACTTAGACACTTTACTGCCATCGCTGGTAATAGCAAAATGAGTCAATCCTAAATCAATCCCAATTACTCTACCTTCAGTTGAAACTGTTGGATTGTCACCTTCAGTTTCGGTCAGTATTGAGGCAAAGTATTTTCCCGATGGATCTAAGCTGACCGTTACGGTTTTGATTATTCCTTCTATATTCCTGTGCAATTCAGCTTTGACCTTGCCAACTTTGCCAGGAAACTGAACAAATCCATCAAGCACCTTGACATTTTGAGGGTACTGAATCGACTGCTTACCATGCTTCGACTTGTAGCGAGGGAACCTAGCACGGCCTGCAAAAAAGTTTTTATAGGCTGTTGTTAGACTGAGCGTCGTTGCTTGCAAAACTTGACTGTAGCATTCAGATAGCCATACGGTTTCTTCTGCTTTTTTGAGTTTTGGTAAAAAGGCATTAAGTGCTGATTGACCAAGGCTTTTACCCGTTTCTTTATAAGTCTCAATTGACTTATTTAGAGCGTAGTTCCACCACCATCTAGCGCAACCAAAGTGCTGAGACAGTAGTGTTTGTTGCAAAGATGTTGGATAAAGTCGAACCTTGACCGCTTTGTGCAGCATCTTAATACCTCCTTACTGCATTATACACTTTGCAGTAAGGAGGTATTAAGATGATTTGGAAATTTCCGTTCCTCCAATTTCCCTGCCTTTCATCCCACCGCTAAACTGAGTACAGTTATAGTGGGGGACTTCCCGGCGAGAAGTTAAAGCGGATTGGGTTCTGGCGAATATCTGGCCCTGCCTTTTGGGTGGGCATATAGAACCCATTTGACATCCTTACAATTCTGGACAGTTCTGGATTAACGTCCTTACCCCCTTTGAATCTAGTTCTCATGGAGTATTGCAGCGACCTCTGAGCTTCTTTTCTACCATTCGGCAGGGGCTTCGGCTGGAAAGGTTTTTATAGTATGAGGGTTCCCTTGCACATCTCTTTAATCCTGTCTTAATAATATGAGCTTCCTTTCGATCGAAGAACTGAAAGAACTCGTCGAACAGCCGCAAGGACTGTGTGTATCAATTTACATGCCGACCGTGCAGCTTAGTTCAGAAACTCAGCAAAACTCTGTCCGCTTTAAAAATCTACTTCGGCAGGCGGAAGCGGAATTAGAAAAATATGAATTGCACCCGACTGATCTAAGCCAATTTCTTCAGCCTGCGAGTGAACTGGATGAAGATGAATTCTGGCAGCAACAGAACGCAGGTTTAGCCTTGTTCATCTCAGAAGGGTTCTTCCGTTTCTATCGGGTGCCGATCGACCTGATTGAACTGGTAGTCGTAAGCGATCGCTTTCATCTCAAGCCACTAATTCCGCTGTTGAGTGGAGATGACCGCTTCTATATTCTCACGCTCGGTCAACGTGATGTGCGCCTTTTGGAAGGCAACCGCTACGGCATCACCCGTGAAGTCGAAATCGAAGGCTTGCCGAAGAGTATGGATGAAGCCTTGCAGTATGACGAAGAAACGTCGAAAGATGAACAGCGTCGCCAGGGCGCGGGCGCAGGTCGTTCAGCTTTGCAAGCGGGTGGTTCCTATCACGGACACGGCGGCGGGCGTGAAAACGTCAAAGAAGAGTTGCTGCGATATTTTTATCTAGTGGATAAAAGCTTGCATGACTTCTTTCGCAATCGTCGATCGCCACTTGTGCTAGCTGGGGTTAACTATTTACTGCCGATTTACCAAGAGGCGAATACCTACAATTTCATTGTGGAAGAAGGAATCCAACACAACACAAAGGAGCAAACGGTAGAAGAACTTCATGCAGAAGCATGGGCAATCGTAGAGCCACAGTTTAAAGCAAACCAGGAAAAAGCGATCGATTATTATCATGAGTCAATTGCGGCTGGCAAAGGATCAAATGATTTGAATGAAGTCATTCAAGGGGCATTTTATGGTCGCGTAGAACAGCTTTTTGTTCCGATTGGTGTACAAAGATGGGGACATTTTGACCCGGACTCAATGGAACTTGAGATACATAATGAAGCTAGTCCTGGTGATGAAGATTTGCTCAATGCAGCAGCGATTCAAACGATCTTTCACGGAGGAACGGTATATGCTGTTGAACCGGAAAAAGTACCGGACAATACCCCTGTTGCGGCAGTATTTCGCTACTAATTGGTAAGGAAAGCGAGGATGTGGAAGAATCTATTTAGGGGTAAAGGTAGCGAAGCTGCAACGAAGTAGACACGCGATGTCTAGAAGTTCTGCTACCAGCTCAACCTAGAAAAATTCTGTCTTTAAACAGCATCCAATTTTAGCCGCTGATGCATGTCTAACTGAAGCGTGCCATAGGGATTGGCACGCTCCCATATCAACGGAGTCAACGCCCGTAAGTCCTCTTGAAAGATCCGCTTCATCAGCACTTTTTTGGTCGCGTTTTGTTCTATATTATTTTAACGATTATAGAACCCATTTGAGATCTCAGGAAGGGCGGAGACGAGTCAGCTTTCATCTTTCTTTTGATAGGGAAGTGCTATTTATAAGTGCAGTTATTCCATTTCCATTTTGAAGGGCTACAAATACTACCCTCGGTGCATTTTTTCCTCCGACTTCGCTACCTGCTGATAATGTAGCCAAATTATGGTGAAATGATATTAAAAGCCAGCGGTAGAGGTATCGGGATTAGAAGTTTCCTCCTCAGAAGCAATGCGCCTTCGAGTTCTTAGCATAATCCCCAAACTCAGCTGCTTCATAATCCAGTACAAGACTGTAATCACAACAAATGTGACAACCATCACTACCAGCGGAAATTTGGCAACTAAATCATTAACCAAACTGCTAAATAGGACATCGGGTTGGGTGATGATGTGCCAGCTGTTGAACCGTTGAAATCTTCCCAGATAAATGCCAATAGCACTAAGACCATGTATAGTTAGCTCTGCCCAGAGGATAAACTTGCGCCAGCCCTGCTCTCTCAAGTAATCACCCAAGTAAATCAAAGACAGAACATAGGCTTCAAACCCAAGCACCATGAACAGGAGATATTGGGGAATTATGGCGAGGGTAATAATCCACGCCGAGTAGTTCCGACGAATATCGTCGATGAGGTGAATGATATCCGTTAAAACATAGGGCGCATTAGGCAAGAAGGTAATAAAAACCAAAAATCCCGCCCACCAGCCCAGGGAACGAGACCCGCGCCCGCGTAACAGCCAGATGTCCAACCCCATGAGTAATAGTGTAAGTGCGATCGCCCCGATTAAGTAGATCGTGTCCAGATCTAAGAAAGTCGTGCCTAGACTTCGGATCAGGTTAATCAAATTGGCAAAATTGTACCGTTGCACGCCGCAGAAGAAAGTGATCCCTAAGAGGAACCCCACCCCCCAGCGCAGAAAGCGTGACCGAGGTCGATGGAACAGCCAAAAACTTATCCCCAACGGCAACAATGCCAAAAATAAATTCCAAGCCATCCAGCCAATATTGCTTTCCAAAAGACGCAAAGCAACAGCCATCCAGGCAATTAGTTGATCTGTCATCTCTCTTCCTCCCCAGATACTTCGTCTATGTACTCATAGGCGCAGACGAAAGAAAGTGTAAAACCTAACATCTCACATTTAACTTTTCTATTACTCCGACATGGATTAAATATCATAGATGTGGAGGTTTTACTTAACAAAAAATTGGTTTTTATTTACCATTTTTCTGCTTAATTTATGCAGAAATTCTGGGCAGAAAATTGATGCCTTTTGGTGAACCTTAACTACAATTTTTTTTAATTTATCCCTTTACTTAACTTTTTTGCATAGGATAGTAACAAAATAATTAGCTGATAGCTAATTCTTCGCCACCATCTCGTTAACTGGAAACCTATCGATTAGTTGGATAGCTCGATAGGCATTTCGCTGTAAGGAATCGGAGATATGGGGCACATGGGGGATTTGAGATAATAAATCAACCGTCCGCCGTAAAATCCTTACCACATCGCCTTCATCTAAGCTTGTGTTGGCGCATAGCTCTAACCATTCAACTCCTAAAGCCCACTGCTCCACAATCCCAATCAAGTCATACTCCAGCCACACTGGTAGTGCTACACGATACCGCCGCTGTAACTGGAACAACTGACGTCTCCATCCGCGCAAAAGAGCCAAAGCTTCTACGACTTCATTTGCCGGTAAGTAGTTTGTCCAGCTGTCAGGGCGGGGCGTCTCGGTAACTAAAGCGCACACGGCTGCTGCTAGGTGGTGAGGATCGAGATTGTCTAGTTCCCCAGACATCATTGCTAAACCTACCCACAACTCGTTATCACCCCGAATTGCTGCCGCAGCTTCTCCCAGTGGTGTTGGCATCAATTCCTGTAGGGCACCCATGCGCTGCAAAATCTCAATGAGATCTACAAATTCTTGCCAATGGCGTCCCTGGTGTTCCTGGAGTTTGGCTTGTCGCTGAGCGATGTCTTCTTGCAATGTAGATCGGCGTCCGTAGCGTTTGAGCAACGTTGAAGGATTTCCCCACTGCCAAACAGGATGAGTTTCCAGTAGTGATTTCAGAGCAGCTACATGTTGTAATTGCTCTACTACTTCTGGAGCTGCTTGTTCTGAAAAATAGGGAATCTGGTTGGCAATTTCGGCAGTGGTTTCTTTACCCCGGCGCACTTGACCTGGCTTTAGGGGCATATCTTCTGGAGGTTGTAGAGAGCTAATATCTAGTGTTTTTAAATCGCCAGCGAGTTCCGACCACTGCCCGTGTAACCCCACAACATCACTATTTGTCACCACATACCAACGGTTATCTTGCCCCAAGCATAGCAAGTAGGAAGATTGACCCCGGCCGGCTATTTTGCTGACTAATACTGCCGGTAGAGGGGAGGCCACGGGTACATATTTTCCCTTCAAGCTGAGGAGAGTTCCTTCTGCCGCTTTAGGTAGTGCTATAGCGATTTGGGATGCTTGCACGGCTTCGGCTTGATGTTGCAAGGTCTTGAGAATTCTTTGTTCTTCTTTGAGGCGTTCTTGAAGTTTTTTATATTTTTCCAGCTGTTTAGTATCTACAGGTGCCAACAAAGCCTCAACTTGCTCGAGTTCGCGAGTTAGATCCGCGATCGCTTGTTGCTGTGGTCTCAGGTACAGTGTTGCCATGTATTGACCAAAACTGCGCTCCACCAATTCTCTAGCTTCTTCCAGAATGTGGGTTTGCAGTAAATTCAGCACCATGCCATAAGTTGGGGTAAACTGGCTCACCAAGGGGTCAGCCCCAGATGTTGCTAGATAAGCTGCTTCCTTCGCTCCTTCAAAAGGCGTCTGCAACGTCACCACATGACCCGTAGTATCCATGCCTCGACGCCCCGCGCGGCCTGCCATCTGCAAGAACTCAGAAGCTTTCAGGAGACGGTGTCCATCGTCGGTGCGTTTGGAAAGGCTGGATATCACTGTTGTCCGGGCAGGCATATTGATGCCAGCGGCGAGCGTTTCTGTGGCAAACACGACTTTCACCAGCCCTAGCCCGAACAGCTCTTCCACCAATCCCTTCCAAGCTGGTAATATCCCCGCATGGTGGGCGGCAATACCCCGGTGCAGCGGTTCAACCTGCCCAGCGCGACCGGCATCAGGGTTGTGCCGCAAAAATTCCTCAATGCGCTTTTTGAGTTGAGCTGCCTCTGCCTTATTCACAAGCATCAACCCGCCCAATTCTTCGACTGCCTTATCACAGCCCCGGCGACTGAAGATAAAGTAAATCGCCGGTAGCATATCCCGTTGCTCTAGCTGACTGAGCACGTAGGCTAAACTCGGGCTTTCTGGTCGTCCTGCCCGCTTATTACCGCTGCTTTTGGGATTCTTAAGCTTAAGGCGGCGATTTATTTGGCTTTGGTCGCTCTCCAAAAGGGGAAATAGCCCTTTGGGATTGCAAAAGTGAAATTGTAGGGGAACTGGTCGAAAGTCAGAGTAGATGAGCTGGGTTGGCCCATGAACGTTATTAATCCAGTCCGTTAGCTGCTCGCTATTAGCCACCGTTGCCGAGAGTGCCAGTAACTTAATTTCTGGGGGGCAATAAATAATCGACTCTTCCCAAACCGTACCCCGCTGCCGATCGTTCATGTAGTGACACTCATCCAGCACTACTGCCTCCACGCCTACTAAGGAGGTTCCCACTTCCCCAATGCGGGTGCCGTAGAGCATATTCCGAAAGATTTCTGTAGTCATTACCAGGATTGGAGCATCCCGGTTAACAGAGATATCGCCAGTGAGTAAACCTACCTTATTAGCACCAAACTGTTCGCGAAAGTCGCGTAACTTTTGGTTGGAGAGCGCCTTCAGAGGGGTTGTGTAAAACACCCGCCCGCCCCGGAACAAGGCGCGGTAAATGGCGTATTCTCCAATTAGAGTTTTTCCTGAACCTGTGGGGGCACACACGACCACAGAGCGACCAACGTTAAGGGCGGCGATCGCTTGACGCTGGAATTCATCCAACTCAAAGGGAAACAGGCGATTCAGGTCAAGATCTGGAAAAGTAGAGGAAACGTTCACGAAAAATTTTTCCAAGGTTGCGGACTGGATACTTCCAAATCTCGCTCAAACATACGCGGAATCAGCTTTTTCTAATTTTGACACTCCCAGGGGCTTGAGTGTATGGGATTATTGCTTTCTAGGGAGAGCCACCTCTTTACCCTCAGCAAGCATACCCTTCCCACGGTGTTTGAACATGAGGATATCCATGTTTCTACCTTTCTAAGCAGAAAATTTTACCCACCCAAGGATGTGTGGATGGAACCCCTTTATTCACTTTTCAAGCTGCTGATGTTTAGTTCGTTTTGGCAGCAGTTTCAGCTTTCTGAAGTTATTTTATCAGACGGCGGCGTGCAAGTGGCAGGGGAGGAGAGATGTTGATCAGGTTAAAAACCCAAAGCAGCTCCTTCGCCGCGTGGATCGGCCGCCCCCTCTAAGGAGCCATCAGGAGTTTGCACGACAATATTGGCATTACCCCAACCCGATTGCTCCTCAAGCTTGTGACCCCGACGCCGCAAATCTTCCAGGGTAGCGGGGTCAAAGCCCCAGCGCTCTACCCTCAGCACATCGGGCAACCACTGATGATGCAGCCGCCCTGCGGAGACAGCTGTACCAGCATCCATATCGTATTCCAAGACGTTGAGGAGAATCTGTAGCACCGTGGTAATAATTGTGCTACCACCGGGGGAACCCGTTGCTAAGCGCAGGCGATTGTTGTCAGTAACAATAGTCGGCGTCATGCTGGATAAAGGAATTTTGTTAGGCGCGATCGCATTCGCCTCTCCACCTACCAATCCGAAAACGTTGGGCACATTAGGCGCGGCGGCAAAGTCGTCCATCTCGTCATTGAGCAGAATGCCAGTTCCAGGAACGACAACGCCAGAACCGAAGCCATAATTAACCGTAAAAGTAAGGCTGACTACATTGCGCTGGGCATCTACCACCGTTAGATGACTGGTATCTGTCGATTCTTGAGAATACCGATTCACCAAAGCCGGAGCAATTTTTCCTCGCTCTTGCCTCCTCTGGGTGCCCTCTTCCGAGGCCAAACGCCGCAGCGTTTCCGGATCTACTGGGTTCACCTGGCTAGATGGTTTTGCTTGCTGCATGGAAATTTCCTGGCGTCTTTTTGCAGCATAGGCACGACTGGTGAGTTCCTGTACTGGCACCTTCACAAAATCAGGATCGCCCAAATACTGGGAACGGTCGGCGTAAGCGATACGCATTGCTTCCGCCATCAGGTGTAGGGCGTTCGGGTGGTGCCATCCCAGCGATTTGAGGTCAGTGTCACCAATGATGTTCAAAATCTGCAACAAGTGGACGCCTCCAGATGAAGGCGGCGGCATGGAACAGATACGGTACTTGCGGAACGTGCCGCACAAAGGATCGCGCCAAGTAGGTTTATAGGCTTTTAAATCTTGCTGAGTAATCAAGCCACGGTTTTGAGCCATGTCGCGGGCGATCGCATTGGCAATTTTGCCTGTATAAAAGCTTTGTGGATCTTGAGCAATCGCCTCTAAAGTCCCCGCTAAATCCTGCTGTACCAGCCTGTCTCCCTGTGTGTACAGGGTGCCGTTTTTAGTAAAGACTTGACGTGCCGCTGGGTTGCTGAGTATCGCTTCCTGGCGATCTTGGGCGGCGTTTACAAACAGATCGCTGACAGCAAAGCCATTACGAGCCAGTTGAATCGAAGGTGCCACTACCTCCTGCCAAGATAGCTTGCCATATTGGCGATGCACCTCATACAGCCCAGCCACTGTTCCGGGAACGCCTACGGCGAGATGACCATTAACACTGGCATTGGGTCGCACCTTGCCCGTCTCATCTAAATACATATTCCGCGAAGCTTTTTGAGGTGCCCTTTCGCGGAAATCTAAAGCTTTCATTTCCTTGGTGGGTGTCCAGTTCAGCAGCAAAAAACCACCGCCACCAATTCCAGCTTTAAACGGTTCTACCACCGAAATTGCAAATGTGGTTGCCACTGCTGCATCAACAGCATTGCCACCGCGTCGCAGCATTGAACGACCCGCCTCACTAGCTAAAGGATGAGCGGAGACGACCATGCCCTGTTGGCTTCGAGCAGGGCGCACAAAAGCCGCCGGGGCTTCCTGGCAATAAGCCAGTGAGATAGAAACAGAACTAGAAATTAGTGCGACACAAAGACGCCTGCACCGATAAAAGAGCGGCATTGTAAGCTTGGCAAATATCAGCTAATACTATCGCAAGTTGGTAGCGGGAGGCAGCTTGACGCTTCAATTTTAGATTTTAGATTTTGGATTAAAAGAAATTTTGGATTCATGCCCCGCACCTTGGTTAACAGGTTGAAACTTTCCTCAAGTTTCAACCTGTTAGCTCTATACTTCAGCTGGCTCAGGCTTTGACTCGGGTACTTCCTGCTTGAGTGTCAGGTAGCGAATCACTTCCTCACTAAGGCGCATCGCCCGTTCCATGGGTGCCACCTCGTGACCTTTGCCTTTGTAGTTCATCTGAATATAGATGCCATCGCGGTGTCTGTTGATTTCGTATGCTAGACGCCGCTTACCGCGATGCTGAATTTGGATTTCAGAGGCTCCGGCTTCTTGTAGTAGGTCTCGATACTTGGCGATCGCCTGATCTACCTGCTCCTCGCCCAGATCTGGACGCAGGATGTACATAGTTTCGTAAATTTCATTCACGCGGTTAATCTCCTTATGGACAAGATGGCTTTTTCTGCTTAGCTAGACAGAGTTAGACAAGATAGTCGGAGCGGGGTTAGCTCCCCTGTCGGCTCAAATCTCTAACAGCTAAAGAAGCAAGGACTTACAATCTTACTACCAGTCTGCATTCTATATGCTTAACCGTTGTTGGCGGCGATAATGCTCCTGCGATCTGCGGATGGGCATGAATCGTCGCCACCCGTTAGTTGTTAATTGTTAGTTGTTAGTTGTATTTTCTAGTAACTGCTAACCACGCTCGGTGAAATCTTCCGACTTCATCTGTAGAAATGAGCTTATCTAAGTTAATCAGCATCTGTATACGTCCAGAGCAAATCTATAATTGAACATTACTTAACTTTTTCTATGGCGCAGCGCTACGTCCGAGTTAAAACTGAAAAAGGACAAACTTACTACGGGTTACTGCAAGTGAGCCGAAGTGTCCAGATACTCGATGCACCCCCTTGGTTGCAAGGGCAACCCACGGATTTGCAGCTTCAAGCAGACACTTATCAGCTATTGGCACCCTGCGCTCCCTCTAAAATTATTGCCGTGGGTAAAAATTATGCTAACCATGCCGCAGAAATGGGAACGCCAGTGCCACAAGAACCGCTGCTATTCCTCAAACCACCAACATCTGTGACTGCTGACGGTACAGAAATTAAATATCCTATCCAGTCGCAGCAGGTTGATTATGAGGGGGAATTAGCTCTGGTGATTGGCGAACGTTGTGTGGACTGTACGCCAAGAGAAGTCCAAGGGAAAATCTGGGGCTATACCATTGCCAATGATGTCACAGCACGAGATCTGCAAAAACTCGACGGTCAATGGACAAGGGCGAAGGGATTTGATACTTTTTGTCCACTCGGACCGTGGATTGTTCGAGAGTTAAGCCCTGGTGCCCAGTTGCAAACCTTTTTGAATGATAGCTCCCAACCAGTGCAATCAGCGTCGATCGATAGGATGGTGTTTGCGCCGGAATTTTTGGTTTCGTACATCTCTCAAGTGATGACGCTACTGCCGGGAGATGTAATTCTCACTGGCACCCCAGAGGGCGTTGGACCTATGCAAGTGGGCGATCGCATCCGCATTGCCATTGAAGGCATAGGTCAGCTGGAAAACACTGTTGCCATGCGGAAACAACAATAACTGCCAGTACGCCACTGTTTAAACGCCACCCGCTCCTTGCTAGCCAGGCAGATAGTTGAGGCTTAGTCCTAAACTTGGGAACGCGCCGCCTCAGAAATCAGCGGAATTTCTGCATATTGACCCCGTAAGGACTGGACAACCGCATAAACAGATGCCCCCACTATGACAAGAAAAATGGCACTGAAGATAATACCCACAATCAGAAGAGGTGCCCCAGCTGTAATCAGACCAGCTAGCCCATCTGTACCAGCAGCAAATTCGGGAAATAGCAACGGGCGCGAGTAATTAAAAAGTTGCATAAAGGCACTGCAAAGATAGACGAAAATCGCCAGTAGCAGCGCTTGCATCGTGTTGAAGCGAAGGAAGCGACTCAGGGTTTCATTCCGCACTACCCCAAGAAATAGGGCAAAGAAAATCGCAAATTCCACCAATGCAAAACCCCCAATCGAGAAGAAGTAGATGGGGAGGAGAAGAAACAGTGGGAGAAACAATATTTTTAAGGGAGGAATCAGTCCGAAAAGAAAAACGCCAAACCCAACCACTTCAAGTAGAGGAACCAGGTAGGGTAAGCAAGCAAGGAATCGGTCTTGAAATGTTGTAGACCCGCGCCAGACCATTAGCAACTCTCCTGCATCAGGTTGTCAAAAAAAAACGTGAATTGCATACACGCTTCACTAACTTCAGGATAACCTAGTCGCTTAAGTTGCTCTAAGCAGCTAGCGAAGCAAGCAGCGGCAACA
>JAHHGU010000025.1 GCA_019359765.1 Aphanothece sp. CMT-3BRIN-NPC111 | reverse complement strand
CTAACTCGACCAACGCCGAGGCAGCACTGGAACGCACCTGAGAGTCCTTATCTTTGAGCAGTTCCAGGAGTGCTTGCAGTAGCGTCTCTGAGTTGTTGCCTAACTCGACCAACGCCGAGGCAGCACTGGAACGCACCTCAGAGTTCTCATCTTTGAGCAGCGCCAACAGGTTGGTGTTCGCCTCGTCTTTTTGCCCCAGCGCTGCTCGATACCGTTGCCAGCGTACCCGATTCATGGGTTCCACTGAGTCTTTCAATAATTGCAGTGCTTGATTTTCAAACTTTGTTTCATACAAACAGCAAAATGTTTTAAATACCTGAGAGCCTATTTTTTTACCTACCTGACGAGAATTACTAACTTCCAGCGCCACCAATTTACACAAAATATCTGTAACAAGGCTGCCATCTGAAATTTCCAGATCTTCTGCTAAACACTTGCCCGCAAACAAAAGGTTACCGTGCAGCCAAGCTTCGTAAGGGGCAGGTTGCCGCAGGATTTCCTCAAGGACTTTCGTAGCTTTTTTGGGTTTCTGCTGGGCAATTAGCAGCAGCAAAACCTCACGCCAGTGGTCGTTATGGAGATAATTTTGGATATGCTCCAGCACTACCTGAAAGTCTTCATCTTCCTGCCGATAGCGAATGTCTTCAGCTGCCAGGTATTCCTGAAACGTCTTATGTACAAAGGCGTAGCAGTCCTGCCCTTGTTCATTTAATAAACCAGCGCGATCGCTAATATGCCCAACAAATCGCTTTGCTTCTGCTTTCGCTTGATATTGCTCAATCCGTTTTTGTTCAGCAATATACTTGCTTAACTGCGTAATTAGCTCATTTTTATCAATTAAAGTGCCGCCCTCTTTATCGCCCGTCTCTCCCTGCGTATGAATCCAATAAGCCAACTGTTGCATTAACCGTTCAATATCATCCCGCTTCAGATATTCCAGCGGCAAATGCTCGTTGAGATCCTTACCAGCATCCCAAGCAGTTAATAGCGTCTTAACAGCCCGGTCATAGAGTTTGTGCCGCTGTCTGGGCAGATGCGCTTCGTAGCGATGAATCAGAGCAATAATCGTCAGCAGCAGCGGGTTTTTCGCCAACATTTTGATCCGGTCTTGTTCCGCCAAAGCTTTCTTCAAGCTTTCTCCGCGTCGTTGCGCTTCCTCTGCATCTTTAAAGCGGCTTTCATACCAATGCTTGACAAATAGCTCAATCTTTGTATCATCAAATAGCTGAAGCGTATAGTGCGGAAACTCTTCTGTGCGGAAAAAGTCGCGTTTGTACCCAGCTGGACGAGAGGTAATAATCGCCCGATTTGTAGAATATTGACCTAGAAAATTTTCAATTCGCTTAACAATATCATACCGCTTTGCTGAGTTAGCAACCTCATCTAAACCATCCAGCAAAATTAACGCCCTTCCATCTTCTAGCCAATACTCAAAAAATCCAGTTGGCAGCGGCCTGACAGAAAGATTGTTGTGAGCGAACTGTTGCACATATTCCAGAATGCTAATGTTCTCATGTCTGGATAAATCTCGAATCCGAATCAAAATCGGCAGACATTCTATGTCAGATGCTAAACCCAGATTTTGTGGCTGATTCTGAGCCAGCATGACAGCAAAATAACTCATCAAAGTTGTCTTGCCAGAACCTGGACTGCCTAACAGTACAAATTTATGAAACTTGTTTTCACTCAGCAGATGCTGTGCGAAAAATTTCCTGCCTGCTCGTTCTTCCAGTCGCAGTCTCTGGCTTTGCTCTCGCAGCAATTCTGCCTGACGTTTGCTAACTGTGCCTTCTATATTTAAATCTTGAGCCAAGGATACAAGCGCATCCCTAGCCTGTACCTCCTCCACCACATCAGGCATGACAAAAATTTGTGCCAGCTTCGCGGACTTATCAACCTCTTGCCCTTCAACCGCAATTCCCGCAAACTTGACATCATCAAACCAGTCAGCAAGTCGCTCTAGATAATCCTTTTTAGCAAGCTGAAATTTTAAATAAGCGCTAGTTTTCTCAAAATAAGTATCTACAAATTTTTTCAACCAAGACTCAATACTATCTTCAGGGAATTTAAATTCTTGAGCTTCTGAGGCGACCTGCCTAAACGCTGTAATTAAAAAAGGGAGATCTGGACTTCCTTGATGTTTTAGGGGTTTTTGTAATTCTTCCTGAACACCAGAATATTTGAAAACCCGCTCCAGAATATCTCTAGCCTCCTTGTCCGCACAATGATAAAACAGTTGTTTATTTAAAGCTTGGGTGGTGTCCCAGTTATCAGCAGCGGTAATGCCAGCTTTCAGGGCTTTCTCTAAATCTGTAGGATTTAACTCGCTGTTAATTTTAGCAACCAGGGCTTTTGCAACTCCTGGAATCACCGCCTTCCCTACACTGATGCCGATAGCGGATAATTCCATACTCCTCCTGCCCTCACTGACTGGCTTTAAGCCCTATTATCGCTTGTCCCTACGGACTCTAGGAAAAGACTTCAGCCACTTAAGAGCCAAAGTTTGTTTGTATGAACAGGTGCCAAGCGAGTATCTGCTAGACTGAGCCAAATCCTGAAATCTCATCTAAGCTAGGCAAGTTTTCAGTAACCTGTGCGATACCATCCAGAGGTAGTTCACATTACATCTCTTGTGAGTTATGGAACCAGACTCTTTACCCACTGAGGTGATTCTGACGCACCCACGTCAATCCCTCGGTAATGTTCAGCTCGATTGGACACCGCAGCCCGGTAACTATCTCGATCTCAAAGGCAAAAGCTACGCTGTTTTAGAGCGTCGCCACCGTTATCAACTTAGGTCAGGTCGCTATCGCTTGCAGAAAATTGCCTTATACGTGCAGTCTGCCCCACGCCCTACAGAGCAAAGTCTTATAGAGGGACGCTGGGTACTAGGAGACACCAGCTGCCGCTTCAATGCTCGTTCCGAGCTGATTCGCTGTGCGGTTAATCCAGGGGGCCCGTGCGATCGCTGTCGATTCTACGAACCTCAATCTGACCTTTAGTGACCATTCTCTAAAATCTCTCCCACAGATAGGCGCATCCCATTAGCAAAATCCCACCCAGCTTGGGGGCGTTTGCCAGACATCTGCACTTCCTGCAATAGTAATAGTCCCTCGCCAGTTTGAACGATCGGGCCGATTCCCTTTGTAATGCTCACCACTTCTCCGGGGCGTCCTGAAAGCGAAGACAAAGAAGGCCAATCTTGCTCCAAGATGCTCAATGTGGATGGTAGATCAGGGAAGTAAGCCTCTCCGAGAGGGACAGTAGCACAGATTTTCAGCGGCTGATCTCGAAATGTCGCCACACAACCGGGGAAAAATCCTCTGACTTGGTTGTGCAATTCTATGGCGGGTCGCGACCAATTGAGAGAATAATCCTGCTTTTGAATTAGGGGCGCATAAGTTGCTTGGGAGGAATCTTGGGGGATGGGTTCAATTTCTCTTCGCCCCAGTTTCAGGAGGGTTTCTACTAACAAGTCCGCTCCCAAACCAGCCAGAGTTTCTGCTACCTGATGAGCGTTATCTAGTAGGTTAATCGGTGTATAAGCTTTCAGAAGCATGGCACCAGTATCCATACCCGCGTCCATCAGCATTGTGGTGATACCTGTTTCTGTGCCGCCATTATATATACACCATTGGATGGGAGCCGCACCCCGATACTTAGGCAGAATCGAGCCATGAACGTTGATGCAGCCCAACTGGGGCATATCCAGAATTTCTTGAGAAAGAATTTGCCCATAAGCCACAACCACAAATACATCTGCCTGTATCTGCCGCAGTCCAGTTAGCGTTTCCGCATCTTTTTTGATGCGCTGCGGTTGCCAGACTGGTAGTTGGTGAGTTAAGGCTACCGCTTTCACTGGTGAGGGCGTTACTGAATTGCCGCGACCTCGACGTCTATCCGGCTGGGTGACGACGCCTAGAACTTCAAAGTCCGGATGAATTATTAATTGTTCTAGGGTGGGCACGGCAAACTCAGGGGTGCCAAAAAAAACTACTTTCATCAAAAACCTCTATTTGAGACCCCAATTGTAGCTATAAGATCTCTTCAAGCCCCGCCTGTATCTCTTGGATCAACTGGGGTAGATGAAAGTTCGATAAAATCGTAAATGACAACGCCTGTAAGTGGGTGGTTGTCTACACAAACGTAGCCACTTTTGAGCATTTCTTTAAAAGTAGTTTCCACCTCAGTAAAGCTGGCTCCTGTATCTAAGACGGCTTGAGTGACAGAAATTTTACCACCTCTGGCAGCTGCGGCTTTGAGGAGTTTGACCATTAACTGACCGCGAGTTGGCGCTTTAGGTAGAGTGGCGGTGAGTGCGATCGCCGGTTGAGCTAGGGGCACGCCATGAGGCGATAAACCCAAACTGGCCCTCGTCTTGATGTTGTGCTCATCCACCAAGCTTCGCATCAAAAACAAATCTAGGAACTGCCCAACACCAAATAAACCAAAAGTACACAGCCACAAAAGCCCTGTACCGTACTTTTTGTTGTAGAAACGGTGCAGCCCATGCAATTGGAACAAACAGCCGAGCCAAAGTAGATAGCCAGTGCCGACATCATTCATTTAAGAACTCCGGGAGCGTGGAAACTGTGTGGTCGCTTCCCACGGAAGAAGCGCGACACTCTGATCTTAATCAGAGTGAACATGAAACTGTTCTCCATGAGCTAAAAGCTAAAAACTGGAAATCAATTGGGTTAGGATATGGCTTGAGCCAGGGAATGAGCTTAAAAAAGTTGACACCCTGTAGCAACTCTTAACACAATGAGTAACTTTCACCCGTCTAGTCCTTGTTAGACTGGAACGCAGCCCGTAAAGCGCAACACGGGAGGCAAAAAATCATAGCAAGAGGGCAAAAGCACCTATGGTAGATTCCCTGAAGAAACCCAGCTTTGAAGAATTAAGACCCGGAGTTAAAGTCCCGGCAAAGCAAAATATCCTGACGCCTCGGTTCTACACCACAGACTTCGAGGAAGTGGCGAAGATGGACCTCGCGCCTAACGAGGATGAGCTGAGAGCGATTTTAGAAGAATTCCGCACTGATTACAATCGCCACCACTTTGTGCGGGACGCCGAGTTTGAACAATCCTGGGATCACATTGACGGGGAAACTCGCCAGTTGTTTATTGAGTTCCTGGAGCGCTCCTGCACAGCGGAATTTTCTGGCTTCCTGCTGTACAAAGAACTAGGTCGTCGTTTGAAGGACAAAAACCCGGTCTTGGCAGAGTGCTTTAACCTGATGTCGCGGGATGAGGCTCGTCACGCTGGTTTCCTCAACAAGGCGATGTCAGACTTTGATCTGTCACTGGATTTGGGATTTCTCACCAAAAATAACAAGTACACCTTCTTCAAACCGAAGTTCATCTTCTACGCTACCTACCTATCTGAGAAAATTGGCTACTGGCGGTACATCACCATCTATCGCCACCTAGAAGCCCATCCAGAAAACCGGGTTTATCCCATCTTCCGGTTCTTTGAAAACTGGTGTCAGGATGAAAACCGCCACGGCGATTTCTTCGATGCCATGATGAAGTCTCAGCCCCAGATTTTGAATGATTGGAAGGCGAAGTTGTGGTGCCGCTTCTTCTTGCTATCGGTGTTTGCAACGATGTATCTCAACGACATTCAACGGGCTGCCTTCTATGCAGTGCTAGGTCTGGATGCACGTGAGTATGATATTCACGTGATTAAGCAGACGAATGAAACAGCAGGGCGAGTGTTCCCTGTGATTCTAGATGTAGACAATCCAGAGTTCTACCGACGGCTGGAGGTTTGCATTCAGAATAATGAAAAATTAAGTGCGATCGCCAACTCCAAAACTCCCAAATTCCTGCAATTTTTCCAGAAGCTGCCCTTCTACGTTTCCAGTGCTTGGCAGTTGCTACGCTTGTACCTGATTAAGCCCATTGATATGACTTCTTTGGAAGGTACAGTGCGCTAATTTTCCGTATCGTTTCCCTCAACAAAGAGTGGTTCTGCACAAAGCAGAGCTACTTTTTTTATGAGATGTAATACCAAATCCGGGTTTAATATAGCAATTAGCAGTTAGCTTTTAGCAGTTAGCTTTTAGCAATTAGCTTTTAGCAATTATTCAGTTATAGCAGCCGTTCTGGGTGCATGGGACCTCGTGTCGATTGTCAAACATCCGACAAGGCAACTGCTACACCTCCGTTTTTGAACAAGCCACGTAATTTTTTAGAGACGTTCCGGCGGAACGTCTCTACGACTAGAAATCAAAAACGATTTATAGCAGTGGATTTGGTATAACCCTAATTTTTTCTTATCGTTGCAGGCGATAGTGAAGAAAGACTTCTTGCTCCATAGTCTGGGCGCTTAACAGTTCTAAACGTTTTCCCTGGTCAGATAAAAAGCCTGCGCCCTCAACTGGAGTGGGTGCAGTCGCGCCGCCTAAAATTAAAGGGCAAACCGTCAGCCAGAATTCATCAATCAAATCTGCCTCCAGCAGCGATGCCACAAGTTCGCCGCCGCCTAAAATACTCAGCTGTTTCAAACCCAGCTGTGCCATTTGTTGGAAGGCTTCATTCCAGTTTATTTCTCCCGCCGATGTCTCAGTTACTAGAATTCGCTCAAATTCTGGGCGTCCTTCCCAGTCTTGGGCCCCAGCGCTGGTAGTTAGCAGCCAGCGGGGTATCGGTTGACGAAAAAAGCCTAACTGCGGGTCAATTTTGCTGGTGCGAGAGCAAACGATCTGCACTGGCTGTGCTGGCTTTCCTAGAGATTCTCGTTGTTTTAATAGTTCAGGATTGACAACTCTCATCGCTGTACCGCCAGATCGTAACGTACCAGCACCAAAGAGAATGCCATCAGCTTGAGCAACCTGGTTTTCTAGGTGTGCTTTATCGTTAGCGGAACCGAAATTGGCTGGCGATCGCGCCACATCCGAAATCTTGCCATCTGCGCTCATTGCTAAAACTACTGTCGTCTGTGGTCGAGTCCAGGTCTGGTTTGTAGTCATTGCCGCCTATCGCTTTACTCAAATATACCTAATGTTTATTTTTCACATTAAACGGAAATTGGCTGGCGTTTAATCCCCATTTTCTCAAGAACATTATTTTACTTCCTATAGAGTTATAAAAACGTATATTAGTTTTTGCATTCATGCGTATTAATTTTTTCTTTATAAAAACTTCCGTAATTGCTTAAAGGGGAAGTGTATCCTATAAAACCCCCTCTACTTCTATCCCAGTCAGGCGGCGAAGGCACTTTATCCGTGATTCGATTTGGGATTGTCCCCACGGCATCCAAGCCAGAGGCTTGAGACTTTTTTGTTTTTGCTCAAGGAAAATTATAATGAACTATTTTTCCACGGTAATTTCTCTATTACGCGATCGGCAAGAATTTTTAGAAGAAATTCATCAAGGCGTGAAACTTAAAAGCAAAATTTCGGCTCTACTAATTTCTAGCTTTTGTTTCTTTGCTATCTATGGGGCAATTATTGGCGCATTTCATAGCCCAATACAAATGCTATCCTCAGCAATAAAACTTCCAGCTTTATACCTAATTACTTTACTGGTTTGTCTACCTACTCTGTATATTTTTAATGTCCTTTTTGGAGCAAAAGAAAGTATTGGTCAGCACTTGACATTTTTGCTCACGGCGGTTTCTGTTATTTCTTTGCTTCTCTGTGGCTTTGCTCCCGTGAGTTTGTTCTTTTTAATTACTGTTAATGACTATCATTTTTTTCTCCTACTAAATGTAGCTATATTTGCTCTCACAGGCATTCTCGGTGTTTCTTTCCTCTACCAAGTTATGAAGCCTATTGCCGACAATGATACAGTACAAGGGGTTAAAGTACGCACCAATATTCTACGGTTTTGGTTAGTGCTATATGGCTTTGTTGGCAGCCAGCTTGGTTGGACGCTCAGACCATTTTTCGGCACCCCTGGAGAATTTGAGTTATTCCGTCCCAGAGAAGGCAGCTTTTTTTCAGCAGTTTGGAATGCACTTGTAAGTTTACTGTTTTGAAAGCTTTTTAAAAGTTTTTAGTTCTGAGTTCTGAATTAAAACTTAATAATTCAAAAGCAATTTTGTAGAGACGTTCCGGCGGAACGTCTCTACGATTAGAGATCAAAAGGGGGTTAGAGGAGCGGATTTGGTATGAAATCAGAGCTAAAAGAATTAATAATTACAGAAAAAGAACTAGAAACTATCACCGGGTTTGAAGTTAATGAAGTATTCATTGGCGGTGTATTAGGAGGTGTTTATAGAACTGCAATTTTTAAGAATCCTAAAAAATTGCTTTCTTTCTGCCTGACGGAAATAATAGTCTCTGTTTTAGTCTTTGTTTTTACCTTGCCAATTGGTTTATCTGCAACCCGCAATTCCGCGACTGGAATTAATGATATACCTAGAATTTTGCAGTTCTTGCAAATCAACTTAGGAATAACACTGATAGTGATTGTTATCTGGAACTTATATATGTGGCTCAGAAACAAGCGCCTGAGAATATTGATGCATCTCCTAGATGAAATTGATAGATACAATGAAGTTATTCAGGCAATTGATATTCTTGACAGGCTAAAAGCCGTTGGCAACTCGCAGGTAGATTTAATTAATCGAAATGATGTTTTAGAGGCGTTAAGAGTAACAAGAGATAGCCTAGTTTGTGGATTAATGAGTGAAAAGATTTTGCGAGAAAGCCGGAATTTATTAGCTCGTCGCTACGATTTACTTGCCAATATTGAAAATAACCTGGTAACTTTGAGAACCATGGAGGTAAACAATCAGGCTCAGGAGTATGGACAACTGCTCAACGAAGCTCTCCAGATTGGGATGAGCGTTCATAAGGAAGTTAAAAAGCTTTCTCGTTTTCCTATTAACTGACCTTTAAATATTGTTTAATATCATCAGAACTTATGCAGCGATCCCCCTAAATCAGAGTTAAAAAGGGGGACTTTGACTTAATTCTCCCCCCTTTTTAACCCTGGCTGGGGGGGATCTGAATCTGGTGGGGAAGTTTGAAAACACGCCCTAGGGGGGATCGAGGTTTCAGGCTTTTGGTGCGTAAGTCCTGATCGTGTCAGGTTAATTAGCTATGCTAAAGACTTGACTGCTGGGTCTTGATTGCTAACAGAAAAGCATCCTTAGCAGCTGCTTGTTCAGCTGCCTTTTTTGAATGTCCTGTTCCCTGACTCCATCGCTGCCCCTGTAGCCAGACTTCAGCCGTAAAGCGGTGGGCGTCGCCGTGAATTTGGCTGGTTTCTTGAACGCGATACTCCGGTAAAACTTTGTAATGAGCTTGAGTCCATTCTTGGAGAGCATCTTTATAGTTAAGACGGGCTGGATCTTGGCGAATTTCGGTTGATAGCTGCTGGAAGTGCGGATCTAGCCAGGGACGCACTAATTCTAGAGTGTGGGTGCTAAGGTAGAGTGCTCCCAAGACGGCTTCAAAAGCATCTGCCAGCCGCGATGTTTGTCCAGCGGTGTCACCTGCGGCACTACCAGAAACGAGCAGGTAGCGTTCCAACCCATAAATATTAGCTAACTGGGCAAGAGTGCGATCGCTTACCAATACCTTCCTAATTGCAGAAAAATCACCAACAGACCAATCGGGATAAGTTTCCCATAAAAACTCAGAAGCCGCCAACCGCACAACAGAGTCGCCAATGAACTCCAGCTGCTCATAGTTGGCGGTGGGTGATATCGTCGCGTGAGTCAGCGCCAAGTCCAACAGAGGCCACTTTACTGATGCTTGCTCAGGAAGCCCCAGCTTTTGAATTAATTTCTCTAGTTGCTTCTGACGGCGCGGATCTTGAAAGCTCATGAAAATATTGTCAAAGTTGAGGGAGAGAGTCGGTCATAAGCCGGGTTCTGTTACCTTAGTTGAGTTACAACCAAAGCGGCGGTTATCTATCTGGGACGCCTGTTACCAGACGCCTCTAGCGGGTTTTTTACGGAACTGGTAAAAGACCAACCGTAGTTCCTTCCTTACTCCCAACCGGGGTTTACCGAGCCAGCACCTCTCGATGCTGCTGGTGCGCTCTTACCGCACCTTTGCACCCTTACCGCAATAGTTTTGAGTTTTGAGTTTTGAGTTTTGAATTAACTCAAAACTTAGCACTTATAACTATTAAGCGGCGGTATGTTTCTGTGGCACTATCCTCACGATCGCTCGCACTGGGCGTTACCCAGCAGGTTTGGTCTTTCGGGAGACCGGACTTTCCTCAGACCCACTTTAAAAGCGAGTCCGCAACCACCTGCGCCTACTCTCTCCCTGATCCAGTTTATCTAGCAAAGGGCAGCATTGTTTATGAACCAGCTTCATTTTGGCTTCGTAAACTGTTTTGGCTTCCAATCGAGGGCATCTGTCCAAGGCAATTTGTTAACCATGAACTCACAAGAAAGGGCGTAGGGACGTCTACCTACAGCAGCAGCACCGGGGTTATAAACTTGTAGGATCAGTCTCAGGGAGAAGTGATCGCGCCTTTCAGAAGCTTTTTTGAGCTTACCCTGATTAAATAAGGGAGATGTGATTTCTAAAGCTCCATCTGAATTGGGCTTGAGAACGTCTTCAGCTGTGAGTCGCTCTTGAAGTGTTTGAGTAGGGGGAATGACGCTAAGCACTTGCGATTGGAAGAGATCGAGCCTCATAGCGGGTATCAACCGAATTACTCGCCGCGATCGCCCGTCGAAGTCTGTCAAAGAGCTTTGATCCCAATCCACAGAAATGGAAGACGCCGGGGATTTATTCTCAATGGCAATTGGCAGTTCGCGCAGCTGCTCGGGTTCGTACTGCTCTTGCAGTTTAAATTCAATGGTCATTAGGTCTTTGAGGCCTTGGGCATCGAGTTGTATATTTAGAGATTCTCGATCCAGCCCAATCTCTAGTTGGTTGTCTATAGACTTAATAATCCGGTAAAAGACGTAAACAACACAGATGATATAAACCGTCAAAATCAGTAAATTCCGGTCATTCATAGCTAGTGCTAATTTACTGCCGCCGCTGGTGATGTCGAAGTTTCAATCTTTTGTGATTGTAGAAAAGTTCTCAAACCAACCCCGTCGCCAGAAAAGGTAAACCATACCCGCTGCGATCGCAATCATCACCGCCCAACACACTGGATACGCAAAAGGTAAGTTCAGTTCTGGCATATTTCCCGGTTTGTCTGTATTGAAGTTCATCCCATAGACACCAGCAATAAAAGTCAGGGGAATGAAAATCGAAGAAATCACGGTCAAGAGCTTCATAATTTCATTCATCTTGTTACCGACCGCAGATAGATAGACATCCATCAAACCGCTGGTTAATTCTCGATAAGTTTCCACCATATCCATCACTTGAACTGCGTGGTCGTAACAATCGCGCAGGTAAACTCGCACATCTTCACCGATCAAATTACTGCCATCTCGGATGAGGATATTGATCGCGTCACGCTGGGGCCATATAGCGCGGCGCAGTGCCAGCAATTCCCGTTTAACTTGATAGATTTTTTTTAGGGTTTGGCGCGTTGGCTTGCTGACAACTTCATCTTCTAATTCCTCAATTTTTTCTCCGTATGCTTCCAACACAGGGAAAAATCCATCGATAATCGCATCCAACAGCGTGTAGGCTAAATAATCCGCTCCTTTTGTGCGGATCGTGCCTTTGCCAGCCCGGATGCGATCGCGCACGGGTGCAAAGCAATCCCGCTCTGGTTCTTCCTGAACTGTCAGCAAGTAATGTTTCCCGAGAATGAAACTGACTTGTTCGCTGTAGAAGCCACCTCCCCTTGGTCTTAGCATCACCATATGGGTAATAATCACTAAATGGTCTTCGTAGTCCTCCACTTTAGGACGCTGCGGAACGTTGACGATATCTTCAAGGACAAGCGGATGCAAATTAAACACCTTTGCTAGCTGTCGCCAAGTTTCTTCATTGCCTAAGCCCAATACATCAACCCAAGAAACTGACTCTGTATCTAAATACGGAGCTGATGCTTCTGGTGCCGCCAGTTTGACACGGTGGGCTTCAGCCTCGTTGTAGTCGATTAATACAATTGGCGGTGGTAGGGCATTTGCCTTCAGGCTGAGGGTTCCTGGCTCACTTCCAGGTTCGTCATAGAAGTATTCAAAGTAAGAATCTTCTTCATCGGGTGCAATTACGAGTTTAGTAGGGGGGGAAAGTCTTTGTGTCATGCACTTCTACCTTATGTTCATCATCTATGGAAGGAAACTAGCTAAGTAAGAGCAATAATAATTGCTTAGGCTACTGGCAGTTTGCGGAAACAGCGCGATCGCGAGTCTCCGTGATCTTGAAGCAATTGTTTAGTTGTGCCATAAATTCATCTTGTGGATTTTTACAGATATCGACGGGTAGGGCACGAATTTCATCTCCCGGATTTTGAACTTTCAAAGGCAGCCTGTAGAACAAGCATACTGATTAGACTTCTGCATGAATAGGACTTTTGAGCTTTTTTACCGCAGATGTAGCCGCCTTAGCAGCTTTCTGTAGGGTATGCAGATGGACATAGAGTAACGCAGATAATTGGAGGATCTCACGATTAAGGTGAGGATAATTTTTTGATTCATGCAGGAGGTCTATTGTACCCGTCCTCCCCACACAATCAATCGCGACAGGGGAGGCGTTCTAGCCGCCGTACAGTATCAAGATTGCCTGAGTTCAGGCGATACGTTGCTTACATTCCTTCGGAACACGCTTGCGTCCTACGGACAGGCTACGCCAACGCGATACGTGCTACGCACACGCCAAGGGCGATACGTTGCAGAGCAACACGCTTCGCGATCGCAACAAAAAAGCAGCCTGTCTGGAGAGACAAACTGCTTTCAGGGCTGTTACCTAGAACGGGAGCAACCTAACCGATGGACTACATCATGCCCATGCCGCCCATGCCACCCATGCCGCCCATGCCGCCCATGCCACCCATGCCACCCATGCCACCCATGTCGGGGGCACCACCGGCAGGTTTCTGCTCAGGTTTTTCCACGACTAGAGCTTCGGTGGTTAAGACCATACCAGCAATTGAACCAGCATTTTGCAAAGCTGAACGCACAACCTTCGCGGGGTCGATAATGCCAGCGGCAATCAAGTCTTCAAATTCACCAGTAGCCGCGTTGTAGCCGATGTTGAAATCACTATCCCGCACCTTCTCCACTATGACAGCACCTTCGACACCAGCGTTATCAGCTATTTGGCGCAAGGGAGCTTCTAGAGCCTTGCCAACGATGTTAGCACCGACTTTCTCTTCCTCGTTCAGAGTGTTTTTAATGTCTGCGATTTTTTTCTTGAGGTGAATCAGTGTGGTGCCGCCGCCAGGGACAATTCCTTCTTCTACTGCGGCTTTGGTGGCGTTGAGAGCGTCTTCAATCCGCAGCTTGCGATCTTTAAGTTCGGTTTCCGTCGCAGCACCGACTTTAATCACCGCTACACCACCGGCAAGTTTGGCAATCCGCTCTTGTAGTTTTTCTTTGTCGTAGTCGGAATCGGTTTCTGCCAGTTCCCTGCGAATTTGGGCAATCCGCTTTTCAACGTCTGGTGTCTTTTCACCACCAACAATAGTGGTGGTTTCTTTATCAATGGTGACTTTGCGGGCGCTTCCGAGCATCTCCAGGGAGACGGCATCGAGGCTCAAGCCCACTTCTTCGGAAATCATCTGCCCGCCAGTGAGAACAGCGATATCTTGCAGCATAGCTTTGCGGCGATCGCCAAATCCAGGTGCCTTAATAGCTGCTGCACTAAGTACGCCCCGCGCTTTATTGACTACCAAAGTCGCTAAGGCTTCCCCTTCCAAGTCTTCAGCAATAATCAGTAAAGGTTTACCCGCACGAGCGATTTTCTCCAATACCGGAACTAAATCTTGGATCGAGTTGATTTTCTTGTCGGTGATGAGGATGCCAACGTCTTCATACTCGACTACCATGCGTTCGTTATCGGTGACGAAGTAGGGAGAAATATAGCCCCGGTCGATCTGCATCCCCTCAACAACATCCAGTTCCGTTGTCAAAGATTTGGATTCTTCAACGGTGATGACGCCGTCTTTGGTAACTTTATCCATCGCTTCGGCAATCATCTTACCGACTTCTTCGTCGTTACCAGCGGAAACAGTAGCGACTTGAGCGATCGCACTGCCTTCGACTGGCTTTGCCATTGCCTCAATTTCCTTAACCAGGTGGGCAATAGTTCTATCAATCCCCCGCCGTACTGCAATTGGGTTAGCACCCGCGGCGACGTTCTTCAATCCTTCGCGAATCATTTCTTGAGCGAGGACAGTTGCTGTAGTAGTGCCATCACCGGCAATATCTTTCGTTTTTGACGCTACTTCCTGAATTAATCTAGCGCCCGTGTTTTCTAAGGGATCTTCGAGTTCAATTTCCTTAGCAACGGTGATGCCATCGTTAACTATTTGGGGTGCGCCAAATTTCTTTTCTAGCAGGACATTGCGCCCTCTGGGTCCCAAGGTAATGCGAACAGCGTCTGCCAGGGCATTGACGCCCCGCTCTAGTGCCCGCCGGGATTCTTCATTAAATGCAATAATTTTTGCCATCTTCGATTTCCTAGCGCTTCCATTAAAAAATTTAGCACTCTCTCGCCATGAGTGCTAAATCTATTCGCTGTATTTAGGATTTATACGCAGGTGCATTCATTCAAAGCTAGATAAAATCTTGTCTCCCTTGACCCCTCAAATGCCTAAGCCGTGGTATGGTAAAATCACCCAGTCCGGACAATAAACAGTTCTTGTGCTACAAAGTTCTAGATAGCGCATAGAAAAAAAAATTCATGACCGCGACTACTCCTAAGCTGAAGCACGAAGTCAAAGATTTATCCCTAGCCCCTCAAGGTAAACAACGGATTGAATGGGCTGGACGGGAAATGCCCGTACTGCGGCAAATTCGCGATCGCTTTGGCGAAGAAAAGCCTCTAGCTGGTATCCGCTTGGTTGCTTGCTGCCATGTGACGACCGAAACAGCACATCTAGCGATCGCCCTTAAAGCAGCTGGTGCAGACGCCCTGCTAATTGCCAGTAACCCACTTTCTACCCAAGATGACGTAGCCGCCTGCCTCGTCGCCGAATATGGCATTCCAGTCTTTGCGATGAAAGGCGAAGACAACGAAACTTATAACCGACACGTCCAAATCGCCCTCGACCACCGCCCGAACATTATCATTGATGATGGTAGTGATGTTGTTGCCACTCTGATTCAGGAACGGCAACATCAGATTTCCGACTTAATCGGCACCACGGAAGAAACAACAACGGGCATAGTCCGCCTCCGCGCCATGTTCAAAGACGGAGTGCTGACATTCCCCGCAGTCAATGTCAACGACGCCGACACCAAGCACTTCTTTGACAACCGTTACGGCACCGGGCAATCTACACTTGATGGCATTATCCGCGCCACCAACGTGCTGCTAGCAGGTAAAACCGTTGTCGTCGTCGGTTACGGCTGGTGCGGCAAAGGCACCGCGATGCGGGCAAAAGGAATGGGTGCCAACGTGATTGTCACCGAAATTGACCCCACCAAAGCAATTGAAGCAGTGATGGACGGTTTCCGCGTGATGCCAATGGCGGAAGCTGCGCCTTTGGGTGACTTGTTCATCACAGTAACTGGCAACAAGCACGTAATTCGTGTTGAACACTTCGATGTGATGAAAGACGGGGCGATGGTTTGCAACTCCGGTCACTTCGACATTGAAATTGACCTCAAGGGACTGGGTGCCAAAGCTACGGAAGTGCGGCAGGCACGTAACTTTACACAAGAATACCGCCTCCAGAACGGTAAATCAGTAGTGGTATTGGGCGAAGGGCGTCTAATTAACCTAGCAGCAGCTGAAGGCCATCCTAGTGCAGTTATGGATATGAGCTTTGCTAACCAGGCTTTAGCTTGTGAATATCTAGTCAAGAATAAGGGCAAATTAGAACCAGGTTTGCACTCTATTCCAGTTGAGGTTGACAAAGAAATTGCGCGGCTGAAGTTGCAGGCAATGGGGATTAGCATTGATACCTTGACACCAGATCAAGTTGAGTACATCAACTCTTGGACTGCTGGCACCTAATTTCTTGAATAGACTTCTTGCAAAAATCTTCCGAAAAGGTTTAAAAAAGGCGCAGATGTAAGCTCTCGCATTGCCGTAGGCTACCGCAGATAAACGTAGATGATTTACAAAATTATCAACTGCGTGCAAGAGGTCTAATGTCCATTGGGTAAAGGCACGGCATTGTCTGGTCCGATGATAGTTTTAGGAAATCGCGCTTTCAGGGCGACTTGTTCAGAGTTAAACATTAAAAAACCACAATTTTTAATGTTTAATTATTTGATCAGTCGCTCCTACTTTTGTAGAAAGCAGCTTGAAACCTGATAGAGTTTAGCGAAACATCCAATTAAAGGAACTTAGCAATGACTGAATGGATAACCAGTACCATGAATTCCCTGGGCTATTTGGGAATCGGGCTGCTGATGTTTTTGGAAAACTTATTTCCCCCTATCCCTTCAGAATTGATCATGCCCCTAGCAGGGTTCACCATATCGCAGGGCAAGATGGAGTTCACGCCTGTAATTTTAGCGGGAGTTGTGGGCACGATGCTGGGCGCACTGCCCTGGTACTACGTGGGCAAACTTGTAGGCGAGGAGAACTTGAAGCGGTTAGCCAACAAGTACGGCAAGTGGATTTCGGTATCAAGCAGAGATATTGAAAAGGTAAATAACTGGTTCGACAAGCATGGCGATAAAGCTGTGTTTTTTGGTCGTCTTGTACCGGGAATTCGTACCTTGATATCGCTTCCGGCAGGCATCAGCGGTATGCATTTGGTGCCTTTTTTACTGTACTCAACTTTGGGCACCTTTTTGTGGGTAAGTTTATTGACCTACGCCGGATATTTGCTGGGAAATAAATATGATGTTATAGAAAATTACATTGGTCCGGTTTCCAAAATTGTGTTTGTTGCTCTTATTGTCGCTTTTATTGTCTGGGTCGTGAGGAAGAGAAAAACTAAAGCGCGTTGAATACTCCACACCACTCACAAGTGGAGATAGGTGTTAGTAGTTAGTAGTTAGTTGATGGTGGTCATTCGATTTTGGATGCAAGGATTTTGGATTGTCCCCCAGACGGTCAGCCGGAGGCTTGCAATACTGAACAAATTATTTTCTTTTCCACGACTGAAAGTCGGGGGCTTGAGGCCTATGCGTGTTTTTGGTCAGTGAGGAATAACAACTAACAATTATCCACTAACAACTAACCCAGCCGGATTGACTCATTACCCATAAAGGTATGAGTAGCAACGTAGCTAGTTGTGAAAGATGCAATACACAAATATAAACCTGTCCAATTGAGTGGTTTAAAAAGAGTTATAGCAGTGGCCTTGTCGGGAAGAGTGACAATCGACACGAGTCCCCATGCACTGATAGTCTTGGCGTTTCGCCGGAACCTCTCTACCACTCTCCGGATTGCTAATTGCTAATTACTAATTACTAAAAATGGCTAGTGGTAGAGAATATCAAAGCCGTAAGTTTATTACTACTGAACCACTGGGTAAGAGCGGACAGAGGGGTGAAGGAAAAGTTTGGGATGCTGTCAAGTGTGCTTTTGCAGAGAGGGAGTGTATAGCTTATTGGCGCTATCCTATTTTTTCTCAAGTCGGAAATATCCGGAAAGAGCCGGATATTCTAATTGCGGACTTAGAACTCGGTCTAATTGTCATTGAAGTTAAGTCTGTCACGATTGAGCAGGTTGTGGCGATCGCGGGTCATCGGTGGCAGTTCCAAAACTTCTACACTAATCAAGGACGCCCTTATGAGCAAGCAGAGAATCAGCTGTTTGCCTTGCTGGGATATTGCGATCGCGAACCTTGTCTGCGTCGTCAAGTCACTGGTAGAGCCATTGTCGCCCTGCCCCTGATTACGCAGCAACAATGGCAGCACAAAGGCTTTGACAAGCTGCCCACCTGTCCACCGATCATCTTCAAAGACCACCTGCAAAGAACAGAGAGTAGGCTCGTAGCGCCAGCGTCTAGCCTGCCTTGGGGAGAACTTTTTCAGCGGATGCAGCAAACTAACCCCATTATTAAAGGCGGAAATCTGAATAACGAGCAGTGGAAATTATTGCTAGCGGTACTGGGTGGCGCACCTGTTTTCCGTAAGCCTCGAAGCAGTATTCGCCCGGATGTAGGAGTTAGTCAAGTTGTACCTCAACCCCCAACCCCTAGCCAGGGAAGCCGCGCCTGGGTTCTCGCTCAAGTGCGGGAACAGTTATCAGCGCTGGATTTACAGCAAGAACACATTGGCAAACAGATTCCTCCGGGGCCGCAGCGGATTCGGGGAATTGCGGGATCGGGTAAAACAGTGCTGCTGTGCCAAAAAGCCGCTCATATGCACCTAAAGCACCCAGATTGGGACATTGCTTTAGTGTTTTTTAGCCGCAGCCTTTACCATCAAATTATCGCTCAACTGGATAAGTGGATGCGTCGGTTCAGTAGTGGCGAGGTGCAGTATGACCCGAAAAATGGAAAAGTGCGATCGCTCCACGCTTGGGGTGCCAAAAATCAACCCGGACTCTACAGCACCATTTGTGAAGCCGCTGGCATTCAGCGGTTGAGTGTCTATGACACGGAAAGCAAGCAACCTCACGCATCCCTAGCAGAAGTTTGTAGCCATCTACTTCAAGCAGCGGTAATTCCCCAGCTATTTGATGCGATTCTGATTGATGAAGGGCAAGACCTGATAGTTGATGAGGCTCTGAAATTTCAAGATAAGCAACCTTTCTACTGGTTAGCTTATCAAGCATTGCGACCTGTTGACGCCCAACATCCAGAACAACGGCGTTTAATCTGGGCATATGACGAAGCGCAAAGCCTAGAAAGCTTAAGTATCCCAACCGCGAGTGAATTGTTTGGCGATGAATTGGGTCATCTGGTGACAGGACAGTATCCCGGCGGCATTAAAAAGAGTGAAATTATGCACCGCTGCTACCGCACTCCTAGCCCCATTCTCACAGCGGCTCATGGTATTGGTATGGGGCTGCTACGACCTGCGGGGATGCTCTCAGGCATTACCCGGACTGAAGATTGGAAAGCGATCGGCTATGAAGTCACAGGCCGCTTTACTCGCGGTCAACAAATTACTCTGCGGCATTTGGGTGAAAACTCCCCCAATCTTATCCCCCAGTTGTGGGAAAAACCAGTATTAGAGTTTGAAACTTATCCTTTTCGCCAAGAAGAATTAAAAGCTTTGGCAGCAAATATTCTGCATAACCTGAAGCAGGATAATTTAAAGCCTTGTCGGGAAATTCTAGTAATTGTTTTAGGCTCGTTCTTCGAGGCGATCGCCCTAGAAACTCATGTGGCTAGTTTCTTAATGCAGCAAGGCATTGATATTTTTATTCCCAGTGCGATCGCCTGCAACGTCTTGAATCCCGATCCAGAAAGCCGCGATCCCAACAACTTTTGGTGCGAGGGCGGCATCACTGTGTCTCGCATCCACCGTGCCAAAGGGAACGAGGCGGATATGGTGTATGTAATTGGCTGTGACAATGTTGCCCAGGATGAGAGTAATGTCACGCTTCGCAATCAGCTATTTGTGGCCTTAACCAGGGCAAGGGGTTGGGTGAAGCTGAGTGGTATTGGCAAGTATCCTTTGTATCAAGAAATTCGCCGAGTAATTGAGAGTGGCGATACGTTCAAATTTACCTTTAATCGTCGCCCCAAGCGAGAAATTAGCGTCACAGATGCGGGGGAACTGCTGAAGCGATATGCCGCTGGTGGGAGAAATTTTCAATCTGGCGATTTGCGGGGTATTCAGTTAGCGGGGGCAGATTTGCGAGATGCCAATTTAATTAATACGCAGTTAGGTCATGCTGACTTAAGGAATGCTCAGTTGGATGGGGCTAAATTGGCGATCGCAGATTTGAGTAATACGTTGCTGAATGGTGCCAGTTTGCGGAAAGCCAAACTAATGGGGGCGATTTTCAGAGATGCTGATCTAAGTGGGGCTGATTTGAGTCGTGCTGACTTGAGTGATGCGGATTTAAGAAATGCCCAGTTAGTTAAGGCTAATTTGGTGGGTGCTAATTTAAGTGCTGCCGATTTGAGAGGTGCTAATTTGAGGAATGCCAATCTAACGTCAGCTGAGTTGAGTGATGTAAATTTGATGGGGGCAACGATGCCAGATGGTAAGCTGTTCCACCTCTAGTTTGCTCTCTGAGACTGACGTGGCGACACGGGGAAGGGGAGACACCTAGAGAGGCAGGCAAATTTATTTCTCATACCAATTTCATTTAAAAATGCTACACATGGATCTTGTCTTGACGCTCTCATTTCGCGTCTCTACGCTAGGATGTGTAGCTTAGTATTCATGAGTGATACCAAGTTGCAATCAGAAGCGTAAATTTGTTTTCTTCTGCCCCTCTGCTGAAAATTACATTTTCAACTGCAATGCAACTTGGTATCAAGTACCCATTAGGTAAGGTGACTTCTATTAGCTTTCCTCAATAAATTCTGTAGCAAAGGCAGCGTAAAGTAGAAAGTGCTGCCCTGATTCAGAGTACTGGTGACTCCGATGCGACCACCGTGCTGCTGCACAATCTGGCGGCAGATTGCTAGTCCTAATCCTGTTCCCCCCTTCTGGCGAGAGTCAGAGGCATCAACCTGTTGGAAGCGCTCAAAAATTATCTCTAGTTTATCCGCAGGGATACCCCTACCCTCATCTTTGACCTCAAATAGTAGCCAATCTCCTTTTTTATGGGCAGTTAACCACACCTTAGCTCCTGGAGAGGAAAATTTGATTGCATTGCTGAGCAGATTAGTCAACACCTGAATAATGCGATCGCGCTCCACCCACAGGGGGCTGTTAACCGGAGATACCGAGAGATTGATCGCATTACTCTCTGCCATGCCTCGCATCTCATCGGCAGCTTGCTGTATCAAGTCAGCAGCATTGCAGGCCTGTTTTTCCATGTTTTCCGTGCCCGACGAGATGCGATCGAGATCGAGAATGTCGTTGATCAGGCGTATCAAACGATCTGCATTGCTGACGGCAATTTCTACCATGCGTTGGCTTTTTTCCGGTTGAGTAACCAGTAGCCCCGAAGCCAGCAACCCTAGCGAACCGCGAATTGAGGTCAGGGGGGTGCGGAGTTCATGGCTAATTACCGAGATAAATTCATCCTTCAGCCGCTCTACTTCCAGACGTTTAGTAATGTCTCGAAGCACAACCTGAACAGCAGGCTTACCTTGGTAGATGATGCTGCTAGCGTTCATCTCTACATCAATCACCTTTCCAGACGGCTGCACCAACTGGAGAGCTGAGAGTTCCACCGATTGCCTGACCTCATGCACTAGCTTGATTTGCCGCTCAAAAGTTTGCCGATACTTTGGATGCACAATCTCTAGTACCGGCTTGTCAATAATTGCTTCTAGGCTAGTTGCATCCAGGAGTCTGATGCCTGCCGGATTGATGTAGACAAATTTTCCCTCACTGTAAACGGCAATTGTTTCGGGAGAAAGCTCTACCAAGCGGCGGTAACGTTCCTCACTTTCCCGCAGCGCTGACTCTGCCTGTTGACGATCAGTGATGTCACGAATGATGGCAAGCCCCCCGACAATTTCACCTGATTCGTTAAGCAGGGGCGAATACCGACCTTCAAAATATCCTTGCTGGCCTACTGGTGTAACATATACCAGATCCTTGGCAATCACAGTCTTACCCGCTAGGACTTCCAATAAAAAATTTTCTTCGCCACTTACTAGAAAAAACGGGAATACATCGAAGGCACATTTGCCTATTGTTTCCACCCTACTAAGACCAGAAAATTTTTCCATGCCGGGATTCCAGACGGTGTAGCGACAATCGCAATCGAAAGCAAAGATTCCATCAGTACTACTATTTATTAGGCTTTCAGAAAATTCTTTCTCCCGCCGAAGTTGCTCCTCTACCCATACACGGTAGGTAATTTCCTGTTGTAGTTGTTCATTGAAAGTTATTAAAGAGGCTGTCCGCTCGTCCACAAGTTGCTGCAAGTTTTCCCGATGCTGGCGTAACTCCTCCTCTTCCTGCTTGCGTTGGGTAATATCAACCAGGTAACTTCTAATCAAACGGCTTTCCGCAATATAGTACACAGATTGCTCAAATATGGCACTACCAACAACCACATCCCGAACAAAAAATTGTTTATTTTCACTGTGAACAGCATCAAGCAATCCAGCTAATGCTGGATGCTTTAATTTAGCTTCTTGAATTTCAGGAAATTGTATAATTGCCGATGGATTGAGATAAGTTATTTTTCCAGATGTATCTATTTCAATAATAGGGTTAGGTAGAAGTTCAGGAAAAGAAGCAAGCCTAAGTAAAGCCGCCTCACTCAAGGGTTCAACACGATCTTTGTCTGTAACTAAAGTTTCAAATGGATCGGCTTCGATAGTTGTGCCATCAGAGAAATCGTCAGTTTCGCAGTATGCAAAAATCTCTGCCTCTGATAAACCTGAATTAATCATAAGATAGCTGGCTTGAGCTTTTCCCCCAAATACAATAAAATCTTTATGTTTGAGCGAGTGCGATAAATAATGTCTTCCATTAATCAGCAAGCCATTAGTGCTAAGATTACCTTGTAAATCACCATCAATTATTTGGAAGTAATAATTATTATTTTTATGACAATATATTTTTAATAAAATAGCATGGTGGCGAGAAACAAGAGGAGAATAGATAATTATAGAATTGTCCCGATCGCGACCAAGTGAATAAATAGTTTCGTTAAGATTAATTACACGTCTACCTTTAGTATCTTCAATAACTAAAACTGGATGTGCTAATTGTTGATTTGGAACGTTAGTTAAATCCTGAAACAAAGACATGATTTTAGATAGACAATTTAGTACGTAAGCAATAGGTTATATTAAGCCTAGGAGTTATAAATTTTGTTTACCCAATTCACAGATGACCACTTAAGTAATTTTACTGATACAGTTAAAAGATGCTAATAGCACTTATAATTCTTACCTCTGTGATTTATAACTATCTTAACTTTTTTGACTAAATTTTTGCGACTCTTGTTATATTCACAGTTTAGTTTTAATGTGAATGCATCGCGCCTCAGCATCTGCTCACACTCAAATAACTTTGAGACGTTCTTTTGACGACAACCAAACAATGTTGAAGAAGCTGTGGGACAAACCAGAAGCTCTAACTATAATTTAGCTTATGACAAAACTCTCAAAGAGATGCCGCAAAATTATTGTACGCTAATATTTGCTTCAGAGTTTTATGGCTTTGCTAGCATACTAGAGCTTGATTAGCATAATGCTGTAAATGACTTCCTTCAACACCAATCTAAACATATTCCTGGAAAACCTGTTATTCCTGGTAGTTGCCACCTCTTTTCTGGTATTTGTGGGACGGGTATGGAGGCAATCAAAGCCCTTCAGCCTTCCTCAACCGCTACCGTCGTGGTTTAAAACCTGGCTATATATTGTACTCGTGGTGGGGGTGTTGCTTCCCCTGCTGGCAATGTTCATGTGGGGTCTGTGGTGGAGCGACTCAAGGGTGATACAAGCGCTGCTTCCATACTTAGTAATTCTGGCGTTGCAAATTTTATCCGAGAGCGTAACTCTGAAACGTTATCGCTCCTGCGTATGGGTAACGATTCCTTGTTTGTACATACCTTATCGCATTTGGCAGTTGCATATAGGATTGAGGCTTCTTAGTGTTGAAGGAGGATCGCTATGGATACAAAGATTGTTGGTTGTCTTGATAGTTCTTTGGATTTTCAACTACGGCGTACACCTATCACAGCTGCCACGGCTTCTGCGCTGGGAAGTACATCAAAATAACAAAGTTAGCAGAAATTAAGGCGACAAGATGTAGCTTGCAGACGACACGAACCCCCATGCACCCAGAACTACTGCTATAACTGTATTTTTCCTAAAAGCTAACTGCTAATTGCTATATTATTACGGTCAGCGTCATGACCCAGAAGCAGAATATTGCTGAGATTGGGAATCTAGCAACTCAGAAACAACCCAAAGCTGGTAGCGTCAGACACAGGAACAGATCATTTGGGATGTCACGACGTTGAAACCGCGCTCTAGCTACTGGCTGCTGCTGCCTTACATTCGCCCTCAGTGGAAAACAATTGCTCAAGCCTTAACCTGCACGCTGGGTTTTACAGTGTTCTGGCCGATTATGGCTTGGCTAGCAGGTCGGATAGCAGGATATATAGGACAGGGGAATGTAGCTGCGATCGCGCAACTCGCAGGAGTAGGTGCGGTAATTTTTATCATCCGGGGCACCGTGCAATACGGTCAAGATGCTTTAATGGCCAAAGCTGCTTTAGCGATCGCACTCGCCCTACGCAAGCACGTCTATGCCCATTTGCAACAGCTGAGTCCCAGCTATTTTGAAACTACCCAAACCGGAGATTTGTCCTATCGCCTCACCGAAGACATCGATCGGATTGGGGAAGTAGTCAACAAAGTTTTTCACCAGTTCGTCCCCAGCATCTTGCAGCTAATTGTAGTGCTGGGCTATATGATCTATCTCAACTGGCAGCTGACGCTAGGAGCATTGATAATTGCACCTGTGATGGCTGTATTGATTGGCTGGTTTGGGGAAAAGCTACGGACTATCTCTCGCCGCAGCCAAAATCAGGTGTCCGATTTAGCTTCCTTAGTAACTGAGTTCTTTAGTGGCATCCGCCTGGTACAAGCCTTTGCCGCAGAAGATTATGCTGTAGAGCGGTTTACTCAAGAAGCGGAACGCAATCGCCAAGCTAAGTATAATGCGGAGCGACTCAAGGCAATTCAGATTCCAGTCATCGGCTTTCTGGAAGCGATGAGCGGGCTGTTGCTGTTTCTGCTAGGCGGGTGGCAAATTTCCCTCAACAACCTCACGGGCAAGGACTTTGTCAGCTACATTGCAGCTGTAGCGCTGTTAATTGACCCGATTTCCCTGACGACCAGCAATTATAACGATTTTAAACAGGGTGAGGCCTCTGTAGACCGAATTTTTGAACTATTGGCGATTCAGCCAACAGTAGTAGAAAAGCCAAATGCGCGCATTCTTCCCCCAGTTACTGGCAAGGTGGAATACCGCAACGTCAACTTCGCCTACCAACCTGATCGCCCAGTCTTGCAAAACCTAAATTTACTGGTACACCCTGGTGAGATGATTGCCCTCGTTGGTGCCTCTGGTGCTGGTAAAACTACGCTGGTGAATTTGCTACCCCGCTTTTATGACCCGGAATCAGGTGAGATTCTCATTGAAGGCATCAATATTCAGGATGTAACTTTGTCGAGTTTACGGCGTCAAATCGGTATTGTGCCGCAGGAAACTATTATGTTTTCCGGCACGATTGCTCAGAATATCGCCTTTGGCAAAGCCGAGTTTGACATAGAAGCAGTGCAGGCAGCAGCTAAAATTGCTAACGCCCATCAGTTTATTACTCAGTTAACACAAGGCTATTACACCTGGGTGGGAGAGCGAGGAGTAAATTTATCGGGAGGACAACGACAGCGAATTGCGATCGCCCGTGCTGTCTTACTAAATCCCAGAATCCTCATCCTCGACGAAGCCACATCCGCCTTAGATTCCGAATCGGAAGCCCTGGTGCAGGAAGCACTTGAGCGGCTTATGCAAGACCGTACTGTCTTCATCATTGCCCACCGACTTGCCACCGTGCGCCGTGCCGATCGCATTCTCGTAGTAGAACAAGGGCAGATTGTCGAATCAGGAACTCATGAGGAACTCTTAGCCCAGGGCGATCGTTATGCCCGCTTCTATGCTCAACAGTTTAATTAGGGGTTATATCTCTAGGCGTAAATTCATGAAATTCCTTGGCCAATGTTAACTACGTGAAATTTTGTTTAAGCCTCGTCTGTTTAATTTCGTGCCTCAATGAAACCTACAGAAAAATAAGTCTCCTATAAGGTAGACCTAAACTCAACCTGAGAGCCTTAAGAAAGAGCGATCGCATTTGGTGCCAACTGTACTTATGTCTATCAACTTCTAGACAGAAGTACAGTTAGAGCTTCACCGAATGCTCTGGAAAAGAAGCTCAAAAAATTAAAATGTCATCCTTATTTCCGACACGGATAAGTTAACAGCCTGTGGGAGGTAATCCAGTGGCGCGACTTGGAGTAATCAAATAGGCGGGAAGAAAATATTTTTCGTACTTCTATAAGTAGTATGATAAGCCTACACGGGCATTGTAGGTAGAACTCTTAAATCTCTCAATAAAATTACCAAAACTTAACTTACTTTTTAGGTTCAATTTGGGCAAGCTAGAACTAGAACATAGATAGACTTACCTAAGCCAAGCGGGGGAGTTATATGGATGCTGATGAGCTGCTCAGACGTTATGCGGCAGGAGAAAGAGATTTTAGTGAGGTAAATCTCAGCGGAGCTAACCTGGAAAAAGCCAACCTAGGAGGAATTAACTTATCAAGGGCATATCTGGCAACTGCCAACTTAAGTCGGGCAAACTTAAAGGGAGCTAACCTGAGCGGAGCATCCTTATACAGAGCCGATATGAGTTTTGCCAAAGTGAGCGAGGCAAGACTAACAGAGGCAGACTTGACAAAAGCCAACCTGAAAGGAGCCTACCTAGTTAAGTCGTTGCTAATCGGAGCCAAACTAAGTGGGGCAATTTTAACTGGAGTCAACCTGAGTTTAGCCAACTTGTGCGGAGTCAACCTTTGTGGAGCAGACCTGCGTGGGATCAACTTGCGTTCAGCCAACCTAGTAAAAGCCAACCTGAGTTGGGCAAACCTCAGCGGTGCCAGATTGAGTGGCGCGTTATTGCGAGGAGCTTTACTCAATGGGGTTCAACTGAATAGAGCCTACTTGAATGGAGTAGACCTGAATCGGGCAGATCTAGATGGGGTCAACCTCAGTGAAAGCAAACTAAGTGGAGCTAACTTGAGTGGAGCTAACTTGACGGCAACAAATCTGTCTTCGGCTCAACTGCGCGTCACACTTATGTCTCGATCAAACTTACATGCAGCCAACCTGAATGGGGCGTCACTTTCTAAGGCAGATTTGTGTGAGGCAAATCTGAGTAAAGCCGACCTAAGTGAATCCAACCTGAGTGAAGCTGACTTGACGGGGGCAAACTTAAATATGGCAAGTCTGCGTGACGCCGACTTGAGCGAAGCAAGCTTGCGGGGAGCCTTTTTGTGGGGGGCTAACCTCAGTGTGGCAGGACTGCGGGGCGCAGATCTCAGTGGAGCCAGCATGCGTGGAGCCTACCTCAACGGGACAGACTGGCAGGAAGCAACTTTGACCGGCGCAATTATGCCAGATGGAACAATCCACGAATAGGTTCGCTGGTTGGCATAGTCGGGCTATGCTTTGCCAGAGTAACCCTTAGGTTTGACAATCGACACGAGGCCTCATGCACCCATAACTGGTGCTATAACTGAAGGCTCGCTAAAAGCTAATTGCTAAAAGCTAACTGCTAATTGCTATAACAGTGGATAATTTTCTGGGCAGCTGAAAATGGCACCATAAGGAGATTGGCACTAATGGAACGGACACTTATATCATCGCTAGTTTCGGCGGCGATGGTAACAGGGGTATGGATAGCAACACCGAGTATAGGCAGAACTGAAAGTCTAGCTAACACTCAGGGGAATAACGCTCATAGACGTGAGGAGTTAGCAGCCCCAGTAACCGGGAAAGTTGCAGTTGAGCCAACTAGCAATAGCGTTATGGCACAACTGTTTTATCCGCCCGCAAGTGGCCCGCAGGCATTTAGGGTTTTAGGTCAAGGACAGGTGAGCGTGCCAGCGGACATAGCACGTATTGAATTACAATTGAGTCGCAATAGCCCCTCTGATATACCAGCGGAAACTACAGCGCTATTCAGTGGCAACAAACCTTCTCAACCGCCAGTCGCAGTTACTCCGCCAAAGCCTCAACCAGAGGAAATACCGCTAACAAAAGAAAGCTTAAAACCTGTAGTTGATGCCCTAGTTGCTATTGGGGTGCCTGCTCAGGAAATTCAGGTGCAAGCTAACGCTGCCTCATCTTTGTTGGGTGAGGACAGTGCCAAGGTGCTAGTGAAGCTGGAAAAACCAACACGCGAGCGTGTGCAGCAAGTCGTAAACGTAGGTACAGACGCAGCTACTAATAAAACCCAGCTTTTTGTTAATAGTGTCAATGTGCGGTACGCAGTGAAGGACTGCCAGTCTTTAGCGAGAACTGCTTACCAAGCAGCAGTGAACGACGCCCGCAACCGGGCGGAAGCGATCGCTTCCGGCATGGGTGTTCGACTTGCTAATGTCCCATCTGTGTCCGAGTTACCTATTTACGATCTTTTTGTTCCCTTGTGCAGCGAAGAAGCAGATCTTCCTTCTTTTCTGCCATTTGCCAGCACAGCATCACCCTACGATCCGGAGGCTCCAGCGCAAGTACAGTTGAGGAGGGATATCTTTGTTACTTATCCGATTAAGTAGTTAATTTGATGCATTTAAGACCCGATCAAATCCCCAATTTTCAGATAATTCTAAGTGCGGCAGCCCAGATCAAGGCTGCATCCTGATGGGGTCATCGGTCTATCAGCCCTACTACAGGTGATACTCAAATACGGTTGTGATAAGGTGAACCTATCATGCCACAGTTCAACCTGTATGGCTCTTAGGGAGCAATAACCTTCAAATGAAGCGCGCACGCCTGATCGTCAACCCAGTCTCCGGCGACGCTGAACCCAGCCTAATCCAGCTGCCTGACATCGTAGCGGCAATGGAAGCCGAAGATATTCGAGCTGACCTCACCTTTACTAGCCCGTCAGAATCACCAAGTCTGATTGCCGAAAGAGCAGTGTCTGAAGGCTACGATCTGGTCGTCGTTGGGGGTGGAGATGGAACCGTAAGCGAAGTGGCTAAAGGGTTGCTCCACGCATCAATTCCGCTCGGTATCATACCTATCGGCACCTATAACAATATTGCTCGCAGCCTCAACCTGCCAACCGATCTAGCTCAAGCCTGTTCGGTACTGGCACGCGGTCAAATCAAAGACATTGATGTAGGCGTTGCTAACGATGAGCATTACTTCTTTGAAGCCGCAGGTGTCGGACTAGATGCAGCACTTTTCCCCTTGGGTGAAGAAATCAAAGGTGGGCGCTGGGGTCGTATGCTCCAAGTTGCTCAACTGGCAATGGGCTACGAGCCGCAACGGCTACGAATTTTTCTCGATCGTCCAGTGTCTGAGGCTCGCATAGAATCCACGAAACGACGTGGATTTGTGCGGGCGAGGTTAGGAAAATCTAAGCGGGAGTTGCGCCGGCAAGCTTTACTGGTAGCGATCGCTAACGGCCCGTATTACGGTACTGGTTTTACTGTCGCCCCAGATGCGATTATGGATGATGGTCTGCTGACAGTCAGCATATTTCGTGACTTCAGTAAATGGGAATTGATTCGTCACTTTTGGTCAATCAGTAAAGGCCAGTATAGTCACAGCCCCAAGATCGAAACCTACCAGGTTGCAGAAGTACGGCTCACATCAAAAGCTCCACTGCCAGTCCACATCGACGGTCATCCCATAGGAATGTTGCCTGTTACCCTCAAGGCAATCAAACACGCGCTCAAAGTCATCGTTCCGGCAGTTGACACGCCAAGCTACGAGCGCGAAGACGATCCTAACCCCCCAGTCGCCTTGCCAGTTGCCTCTGCCTCCCAGCCGGAAACCGAAACAAAATAAAGAAAAAGGTCTTCTCCTTTTAAACCTATGTTCTTCGTATCCGACCCACCAATAGAGGCCAAAATCCGCAAGATGAAAGAGCGGGTGCGATGGCAATCTCCTCCTCTTGTTGAGCGGGGAATCGATCAAACCCGCATGGTTTTAGATGATGGCTTAAACGACAGCCCAGAGTTTTCATTTTTGGTCGTGGGTGATAGTGGTGCTGGACCTCATCGGGGACACAACCCTCAACGACAAGTTGCAAAATTCATGCTGGAACAACGCGATAATAGCCGTTTCGTGCTGCACACGGGCGACGTGATTTATCTGGTTGGCTCCAGCGAATACTACCTGAAGAACTTTATATCTCCCTACCGAGAGTTTTTAGTGGGTGGCGAGCATCCCAAGCGTATTGCTTATGACAAAATGCTCTTCAATATGCCCTTCCTGCCCGTGCCAGGAAACCACGATTACTATGACCTGCCTTTTGTTTACGGTTTGATAGCACAGGCTAGCCAGCCGCTGCGCCGCCTGTTGCGGTCAAAGTTGGAGTTCGATATTGGTTGGCATGGTTCTGGTAGTGGATTAGCCTATACTAAAGCGTTTCTTGACTACCTGAAGGGGTTTGAAACCATTGGGTTGAGAGAGCATCTAGACCGTCATTACACAGCGAAAACAGATACAGGTCGCTGCTTAAGTTATCAACCCGGACACTTTACCCGCTTACCTAATCGCTATTACACGTTCCGTAGCGGTGGAATTGACTTCTTCGCTCTCGACTCAAATACTTTTAATGCACCGATACCGCTGCCAACGACAACACAAGGACAAGCCTACCGTCGCGAACTGGAAAATCGTCGGGACGAGTTGGAGCGGCAAAAACTTCAAATTATGGAAGATTCTGCCAAACTTAGGCATGACGTGCCCGACGAAGCGGAACAGCTTGATGACAATCGAGCCAAGTTAGAGCAACTCGAAGAAGTTCAAATCGACATTGAGAAACAACTAGCCGCAGACGGAACGAGCGTCACTGACCTCGAACAACTCGATTGGCTCAAGCAAAGGCTGATTGAGTCTTGGAATACAAAGGATGTGCGAGGACGTGTAATTTATTTCCACCATCCTCCTTACGTCACCGAGGCAACAAAGTGGCATCAAGCACAAACCTTAGCAATTCGCACCCGACTTCGCTGGGTATTAGATGCGGTGGCAAATTCAGTCGGAAAGCAAGCAGAAGGTCGTCCCCTTGTCGATTTGATTTTGAACGGTCACGCTCACTGCTTGGAATATATTCGCACATTAGACACGGGACACGCCGACTCTAATTTAAACTGGATTGTTTGCGGTGGTAGCGGTTATAGCCTCCGCCGTCAGCGCTTTGAAGGACCAGAATTGACAGAATCTTTTGGAGGGAGCGATCGCGCGGTAGCAAAATCGCTGCTTTATGTCGGTCGCCACGGTCAAGGATCTCAAAAACGACGACCTTATTCGTTTTTGCGGATTGATGTCAGTGACGGTGATCCACCTAAGTTTACAGTCCGACCGTTTGTCGTTGAACGATTTAGACACCAGTGGAACCATATGGAGATGGAAGCATTTACTATCTAAGATGACCAAAATAAAAGGTCATGGAGCGGTTGATAGAATATATATATAGGCTAACTGGTGAGAGGCGGAAAATGTCAACAGTTAAAGTTGAAGTGCAACTGTCTTCAGAAGAGTTGCTTAAGGCTGTTGAGCAGTTGAGCCAACAAGATTTAGAGCAATTCGTATCTCAAGTTATCGCGCTACAGACGCAACGCCGAGTCAATAATTTGCCGCAACCCGAAGCTGAATTGTTACTAAAAATTAATCGGGGTATCTCTTCAGATATTGAGAAGCATTACGGCGAATTGATTGCTAAAAGACAGGCTGAAACTCTTACTTCAGAGGAGCATAGCGAATTACTGCACTTAACTGAACAGATAGAAAAACTGCAAGCCCAGCTTATAGAAGATTTGGCGGAATTGGCGCGTTTCCGTAAAACTTCAATTACTGCGCTGATGAAAGATTTAGGCATTCAGATCCCAGTTTATGCCTGAGTTTCGAGTCACCGCTCAACAGAAAAAGGCTGTCGCGGAACGTGCCAAAGGCTGCTGTGAGTATTGCCGAATGAGTAGAGATGAATGCAATGCGATCGCCCTAGACTTTTGTCTTCCCGTCAAAGCTAAGGGAAAACTTCCCTATAATTGATAGTTAGGCATATACACTATATAAGATTCAAAAATGAGTAAACCCTTAGTTTTTATTTCCCATATAATAGAAGAAAAGAAAGTTGCAATCGCATTTAAAGAGCTTATTGAGTCTAGCTTTTTGGGAATGATTGACCTTTTTGTATCTTCTGATGACGCTAGTATAAGATTGGGGTAAAGATGGTTAGACAGTATTACCGATGCGCTTAGTAAGTGTGCTGTTGAAATTGTCATTTGTAGTCCTAAATCTGTTCGGAGACCTTGGATAAATTTTGAGGCAGGAGCCGGATGGATCAGAAACATCCCAGCAATTCCGCTTTGCCATTCTGGAATGGAGCTATCCCAGCTACCTGTTCCTCTGAATTTGCTACAAGCAGCAAAAGCAACAGAAGTTTCTAGCCTTGAATGCATACTACCAGTGCTTGCTAACGCTATTGGATCAATAATCTCCAATGTTGATTTTAGTAACTTTATCAATAAAGTCATAGATTTTGAATCTAATTATTTATTTTGGGATGAGTGTAATGCTGCGTTTGAAAAGCTGAATAGTTTCAGTTCTCAAATAATAAGCTCTCTCAAGTCTAAAGAAACCATAGAAATTCGACTTACAAAAGCCCAAATTAATAATTTTAATAGCTTCATGCCTTTTCTTGAAAAAAAATAATATTATACAGTTTTAAAAAAATGGTATGACATACATTCAGGGGGGTGGGACTTATTATCCTTGTAAATTAATTACTCTACCTAAATTTCAAGAAACTATTAGTAATAGTAAATTTAAGTTTAGGTAAAATCTAGATTTTGAGTAAACAATAACCTCCGCCTCCGGGTGTTGCAATCACAAACACATCTCCAGCCTGCATCTCTACAACAGCCGTACTTCCCAAAGTATCTACAGTTCCATCACTACGTTCAACATAATTGCGCCCTTCAGTACCCGCTTCACCACCGTGCAAACCAAAGGGGGGAACAACACGACGCCCTGATAAAATACCCGCGGTCATTGGTTCTCGGAAACGGATGCGACGGATGACGCCATTTCCCCCACAATGATGTCCTTTACCGCCACTATTAGGGCGAACCGCAAAGCTTTCTAGAATTACAGGAAACCGCCATTCTAATACTTCTGGATCGGTGAGGCGGGAATTTGTCATGTGAGTTTGCACCGCATCCGTACCATCGAAATCTGCGCCAGCACCAGAACCACCGCAGATGGTTTCATAGTATTGATAGCGTTCATTCCCAAAGGTAAAATTATTCATAGTTCCCTGGGAAGCTGCCATTACCCCCAGCGCACCATACAGTGCATCTGTAATGTTCTGAGATGTCTCTACATTTCCTGCCACCACAGCAGCTGGATAACGCGGATTAAGCATACAACCAGAGGGAACAATTATTTCCAAAGGTTTAAGACAACCGGCATTTAGAGGAATATCGTCATCTACCAGCGTGCGGAATACATAAAGTACCGCTGCCTTACATACAGCAGCTGGGGCATTAAAGTTGCTAGGTTGTTGGGGAGAAGTGCCAGTAAAATCAATCCGGGCGCTACGAGTAAATTTATCAATAGTAATTGCAACTTTAATTACACTGCCATCATCCAGCGGACAGGTGAAACTGCCATCTTTCAAGACATCAATAACGCGCCTTACTGATTCTTCAGCGTTATCCTGCACAAAGCCCATATAGGCTTGGACAGTTTCTAGTCCATAATGGCTTACCATCTTGTGCAGTTCTTGCACACCCCGTTCATTAGCGGCAATTTGCGCTTGTAAATCAGCAATATTTTTAGATGGATTCCGGGCGGGATATTTACTACTTGCCAGTAGTTTCAGCAGTTCTTCTTCCCTAAAAATTCCCTGATTAACTATTTGGAAATTATCAATTAACACTCCTTCTTGCTCTATCGTTGTACTGTTGGGAGGCATAGAACCAGGAGTGATGCCGCCAATATCGGCATGGTGTCCGCGCGAGGCGACGTAGAACAGGGGGAGATGGGGAGAGTCAGTAAAAACAGGAGTAATAACGGTAATGTCTGGTAAGTGAGTGCCGCCGTTATAGGGATTATTTAAAATATAAACATCTCCAGGCTTAATCTTATCTCCACAACCAGTAATTAAAGCTTGGACGCTTTCACTCATAGAACCTAGATGCACGGGAATATGGGGTGCATTGGCTACCAATTGTCCCTGTTGGTCAAAAATGGCACAGGAGAAATCTAGGCGTTCCTTGATATTGACTGAGGAACTGGTGTTTTGCAGCGTGATGCCCATTTGTTCTGCGATCGCGCGGAACAAATTGTTGAAAATCTCCAACATTACCGGATCGGGATTGGAGAGTTTTGAGTTTTGAGTTTTGAGTTTTGAGTTTTGAGTTAAGAAGTTTTGAGTTTTATTCAAAATTAGATGATTGCGCGGCGTTAGTTCTGCTTGCCAACCGGGTTCTATGACATTGGTGCCAGTTGCTTCGATAATCAGTGCAGGGGCCGTGATGCGATCGCCCGGTTGCAAATCCTGCCGTTGATAAACTGGGGTATCATGCCAAGCTTCAGCGGTGTACATCTGTACTGTTGCCACTGGCGAGGGAGGTTTATCGCTGCGACGCTGGATAATTAATTCTTCTGGCACATCATTCTTACCAACCACCTCAACTGAAACCGCCTCAACAATCAGTGCCTTATCCTCCACAATAAAGCCGTAACGCTGTCGATGCACCTCCTCAAATTGCTGCCTCATCGCTGCCGCATCACCAAAATCAACTACCAGCGACGAATCCGTTCCCTCATATCTCAAATGCACCTTGCGAAAAACCTCAACCTCCTCTTCCTTCGCGTCCTTAGCGTCTTTGCGGTTTAAATCCTCCTTCCCTTCTACCTCCAATTCCTGCAAAAGCTGCTGTAAATCAGATACCAATGCCTCAGTTAACTTAGCTTCCACCGCTTTTTGCCGCAGTACCCGCACATCTGCCAAACCCATCCCATAAGCGGATAACACCCCAGCGTAGGGATGGATAAACACCTGCTTCATCCCCAAGGCATCGGCAATTAAACAAGCGTGTTGTCCACCAGCACCACCAAAACAGCACAGCGTATATTCGGAAACGTCATAACCACGCTGGAGAGAGATTTTTTTGATCGCACTTGCCATTTTTTCAACTGCGATCGCTAAAAACCCAGCTGCTACCTGTTCCGGTTTTCGCCCATCTCCAATATCCGCCGCCAGCGCCAGAAACTGCTGCCGCACTACCTCTGCATCCAGGGGTAAATTCCCATTGCTTCCAAATACCTTGGGGAAAAACTCAGGCTGTAACTTACCCACCATGACGTTACAATCTGTTACCGTCAGCGGGCCGCCTTTGGAATACGCAGCTGGCCCTGGATTTGCCCCAGCTGAATCTGGCCCCACGCGATAACGGGAACCATCAAAATAGAGAATCGAACCACCACCTGCTGCGACTGTGTGAATTGCCATCATCGGGGTTCGCAGTCGCACGCCAGCAACTTCTGTCTCGAATTGGCGTTCGTATTCCCCTGCATAATGGGCGACATCGGTAGATGTGCCACCCATATCAAAGCTGATAATTTTATTTAAGCCTGCAATTAAGCTTGTTTGCACAGCACCGACAATCCCCCCAGCTGGGCCGGATAAAATACTATCTTTGCCTTGAAATAGCTGGGCATCTGCAAGTCCCCCATTGGACTGCATAAACATTAATCTATGTTGGTTTGGGGAATCTTGCTTTCCTTGCAGTTGACTGGCTACTTGGTCTACATAACGCCGTAGGATGGGGGATAAATAAGCATCAACTACGGTGGTATCGCCGCGACTGACAAGCTTCATTAAAGGACTGGCTTCGTGGGATAGGGAGACTTGAGTAAAGCCTATTTGCCGCGCCACTGCTGCCACTTGCTTTTCGTGTTCCAGATAGCGATAGCCGTGCATAAATGCGATCGCACAACTACGAATCCCATCATCATAAGCTTGTTGTAAAGAGGCGATATATCCTGTCTGTACAGGAATTAACTCTTCTCCTTGGGCGCTGTAGCGTTCTTCTACCTCAATTACTCGCTCATAGAGCATTTCTGGCAGTACAATATGACGGGCAAAGATATCGGGGCGATTTTGATAGCCGATGCGAAGGGCATCCCGGAAGCCTTTGGTGATTAGTAAAACGGTGCGATCGCCCTTTCGTTCCAACAAGGCATTCGTCGCTACTGTCGTCCCCATCTTGACGACTTCAATTTGCTCTGCTGGAATTGGTGCATCCCCTGCAATTCCCAATATGTCCCGAATTCCCTGAACTGGGGCATCACTATAGCGTTCAGGATTCTCTGATAGCAGCTTATGAATTACCAGATGTCCATCTGGACGCCGCGCCACAATATCGGTAAACGTCCCACCCCGATCGATCCAGAATTGCCAACGGCTACCAGCAGCAGTCATGCCTAATTTCCTCAAACTTAATTAATTAGTTTCCACTGGGAAAAACTAGCAGCTTGACCACACATATTATGCTGCTCATCTAATAAATTCCATATCAGACCATCTTCAATGATAAAACGTTGTCCGGTACTGGAAATACGTATACCTCTCCAGTCGCATATTCCTTGAGCTTGTGTGGTAATTAATAAACGCTGACGCTCTTCTTGCTCCATCGTCTCAGCACTATAACGCGAAGGTAGTTTTGTGAAGTTATCCCAATCTAACTGCCATAGTCCTAGTGCTATACGATTACCATAATTGTAAATAGGATCTTCCTGCATACTGTGAGAGGCTATAAAAAAGGGCGCGATAAACAGCGCCTCAGCTAATTCTTCAGGAGTTCCTTGTATATTAAGTAGAGGTTTACCTGTCCAGTGCTGAAAGCTGGACAATATACGTTGACTCTGCAAAATTATATCTTGTTGCTGCCAAGGAAATTGATTATCGCTGCCCATAGTGTTGTATATTTTATTACAGAACTTTTCAAAAATTATCTGCGCGATCGCGCTCGTTGCTGGCTTCTAGCCTATAACAAATGGCAACTTATAAATTATTTCTAATAATGCTAGCCTGTACAGTGTTAACCCATCCTCATTTAGATGAACGCCATCAATAGTTAATTTCTCGTTCAGAGCATGGTTTTTAAATAGTGCTTGTATACTTTTTGCTGCTACAAATACCTGCTCTTTCACCCCAATTTTATCTATTAATACATTGATTTCGTCTATTATTTCATTGGTTCCTGCCATTTTAGAGTCATGACTAGCAGTAATAGTGGCGTAAAAAGCAGGAATCAGTACAATTTGCTGAGTACCTGTTTTTCTGGCTATTGCAATTATATATTGCATATTTTTTATAAACGAGTCGTCAGAGATATGGTACAAAGCATCATTGGTTCCAATAGCAATAATAATCTGGTTACACTTAAGATGAGCAGCGGTTAAAATTTTTAGCTGTTCGACAAGTGAAACCGTACTCATCCCATTGAGAGCAAAGTTAAAAGTCCGAGGAGCAATGCTATTCTGAAGCCCAGCGGAAATAGAATCACCGAATAGGCAGCTTTTGTATTCTTTCCCCTGAATAGCATTGACTTGGTTTTTAACTTGATTTTGCCATCCAGGATCGGAAACTAAGGTATCAGTGGGAAGTTGAATAGATGATGCCTCATCCAGGTTTTGTGATAGTTCTAAAGGGCGATAGATTGCTGATATAGCCCCATCTAGTAGCCCCAATTTATATATCAGCACTAATACAGTACACAGTAGAATTATGTTTAAATAAATAGAAATTCTTAAAAACTTTGAGTTCATTGAGAGTCAGCATTCCGGTGGTTGAGTATAGTGTAGACATCAAGCTGCGCCGTTTCTAGTAATTTCTAGCAAATACGAAGGCACTCTCTGGTATAGGTATGGCAGCAGCGTAATTGCTCGGTTTGTAAAGCTATATTATATCAAGCCCGGTTGAATACTTATCTGATTTTTTAGTAGTAAGCTGTGGTTGTCTTTAACCACTAACAACTTTACTTTCCCCCATGCACCCAGAACTTCTGCTATAACTGTATGTTTGCTAAAAGCTAATTGCTAATTGCTAAAAGCTAATTGCTAATTGCTATATAAACAATATTAAAGGCTTTCTCTAAGCAAAGCGGCCTTGGCTTTTTCATACTCAGCTTCAATATTTGACATACTGGTGGTGATTCCTTTAATAACACCAATCCGAGACATTGCCTCCAGTTCAAAGCACAACTGAGAGAGGGCTGTAGCACCGACAGAGGCACTGGTTGACTTTAAAGTATGAGCCGCTCGTTCCAGTGAAATTGGGTCTCCCTGGAGGATAGCTTCACTAATATCTTCTAAGAGTTTGGGAGCATCTTCGAGATAGCTACCAATAACTTCCGCTAAGAAGTTGGAGTCATCTTCTCCTCCCAGATCCCTTAATTCCTGAAGCACTTTGGCATCGATAGCTGCTACAGGTAATTGAGTTGGCGTTGGTATGTGAGTACGCGGCTGACACTTTTCCAGAGCAGTAACTAGCTGCTCCACCCGAATTGGCTTGCTGATATAGTCATCCATACCGGCATCAATGCAAATCTCGCGATCGCCTTGCATCGCATTAGCTGTCATGGCAATAATTCGCGGGCGCTCTGCCGATTTCCAGTTCTGGACAATGAGCCTTGTCGCCTCTAAACCATCCATTTCCGGCATCTGCACATCCATCAGCACTACGTCATAGGGCAAGCGGTGTAAAGCTTCTAGCACCTCCAGTCCATTGCCAGCTACATCAGCGCGATACCCCATGCGTTGCAACAGATGTAGGGCGACTTTCTGGTTCACCACATTATCTTCAGCTAACAGAATCCGTAGGGGTAAGCGTTCCGCTAATTTGGTGTCAAGTGGTAATGAAGTGAAGCGAGATGGTTGGGCTTTCATCGTCTGCCCCCCAAACACTCCCACTAAAGCGTTGTAAAGCTGGCATTGTTTAATCGGCTTGGTGAGGAACGCCGCAAAATTAACGCCACTATCAACAAGCTCCGTCTTAGAAACATCAATGGAAGTCAACATCACTAAAGGCAATTGCTGACGCTCTAGAAGCAGGCGAATTTCTGCTGCCAGAGTTAAACCATCCATCCCAGGCATCTGCATATCCAGAATAGCAAGGTCACAAAGTTCGCCAGTACGCAGCCATTCAAGAGCTGATTCGCCAGAAGCCGCCGCCTGGGTGAGCATTCCCCAAGATTGGGCTTGCAGCGTCAAAATTTGGCGGTTAGTGGCATTATCATCTACTATCAGTAGCCGTTTCCCAGCTAAATTCGGATGCTCGTATTTTCTGGCAACGGCTGAGGTTTCCGGTACTGCGAAAGCTACCACCGTGAAGTAGAAGGTAGAACCAGTGCCGGGTTGACTTTCAACCCACATCCGACCCCCCATTATTTCACTCAGCCGTTTACTAATCGCTAACCCCAATCCTGTACCGCCGTAATTGCGAGTGGTAGAAGCATCAACTTGACTAAAGGACTTAAACAAGCGGTCTATGCGGTCAGAGGGTATACCGATGCCAGTGTCTCTGATGGCAAACTGAATTTCGTATTGTTGTTGGTTAGTAGTTAGTGGATAGTGGTTAGTAGATAATTCATTTCCACTAACTACTAACTCATAATCACTAATAGTCCTAGCTGGAATCTTTTGGGCACTCACCGATACCACAACTTCCCCTTTTTCTGTGAACTTAACAGCATTACTGAGCAGATTTACAAGGATTTGGCGTAGTCTAGTGACATCGCCCGCGATCGCTCCTGGAGTTTGTGGATCTATCATGTAAGCTAACTCCAACTGCTTTGATGCCGCCTTGGCAGCCACAAGGTCAAGGGATTCCTCAATACAGTTAAGCAGTTCAAAGGGTTGTTCCTCCAAGTCCAGCTTCCCTGACTCGATTTTGGAGAAGTCGAGGATGTCGTTAATAATTGTTAGTAAGGCATCACCACTGCTGCGGACAGTTTCCACAAAGTCTCGCTGTTGGGATGTTAGCTCTGTGTCAAGCAGTAATCCGGTCAACCCAATAACCGCATTCATGGGAGTGCGAATCTCATGGCTCATGGTTGCAAGAAATTCGCTCTTAGCTTGGTTGGCTGCTTGTGCTGCCAATATTGCTTTCTCTAAAGCCAAGTTCTGCTCAGTTAATTTCTCTCGTTGCAGCGTTTCTTGCTTTAACAATTTAGCTTGAGCCTCTGCCAATACTTCCTCTGCTTGTTGGCGCTCAACTTCCATCTGATTCAATAACTTGGCATTCCACCAAATCAAGACAGCAAAAATGACGATGTTTGACACCACAAACAGCGACAGGGCAAACTCAACATCATAGAACCTGGCTTTTTGGCCCTGCAAACACAACCATCCCACCACCAATGGAATACAGATAGCGGCAGGCAACAGACGACGTGCCATAACGCCACCTGCTCTATCAGTTAGGATTGTCTCAACTAGATGGCGGTCTGGACGTGCCAAGAGGATGCCGACGGAGAGAAATATAAAGGCAATGGCTGTGTGCAATGCCATTGGCGTGTAAGTAACGACACCTACAAAGTCTTTGACATCGTAGATGTAGCCAATGAGCGTCACTAAGGCAACCAAGGCGGGCAGGAGAGCAAACCAATGAGAGAGTCTGTGTCCGCGGCGGGTTTTCCAATCTAGAACCAGCAAGGCAAGGCCATCTGAGAGGAAGCAGGAGGTGGTATTCAGTGCCATTCTTCCTGGTGCGAATGTGCCCACAGTGCCAACGGGTTCCTTAAACAACAGTTGGTCAATACCGAGATCCCAATCAAACAAATACTCGGTGAGCGTCAGCCCACTAACCAGGAGAACTATGGATGCACACGCCTGCATGATGTAACGTTTTACCCTGCCTGATTTACCTGTCTGTTTTGTCTGCGATAGCCACAGCGACACACCAGCCAAGATAAAGTTAAGCGCCGTATTGGCTTTCATCGCCACTAGACCAGGCAGAAAGCTCTTGAGAATGGCGATGTTATAGATCCAGCCAATAATTACTAGGCTACCGATAAGGATGGCGATCGCACTGGCAATTTGTGAGAGTGGCTTGAGGGTACGCAGCAAGGAGAAACCAGAGTGAATGGTCATGGGTTGACACGGTTTCAGCCTTCAACAGGCATAGCGTCACACTGTTAATTTATTAGGTTATAGGCTTATATGTACGTAGTCGTATACCTTTCCTATGGAAACTTTATAAATATTTATTAAATTAAAGAAGAGTTTAAGCAAATATTATAAACTTAATTAATGCTATTAAAATATATACTGGATTCTCTATGACTATAATAAGAGGCTCTTTATGCAGAATATATAATTATCATAATTTTTGTATATCAATGGTTATGGGGTAATTTCAAATTAAGTGGTCGCACTAAGTACGGAAGAACTCCATACATTAGGACAAGTAGAGATTTAGGGGAAATTAATTGAATGAAAACGAGACTGTAAGCAGTAGGATTTTGGGCTGGCTAATAGATTTAAGCTCATTCTCGTTGTGAGATAAGCTTTGTACACTACCACTCGTCATCCCATAGATTTTCAGTGCCAATTAAAGGACTGTAGCCAGGAGGAAAATCATCAAGAGCTTCTGAACATTCTTCTAACATATCTTCAAGAATAGTTTTTAGACCACATAATTCTTCATAATTTCCTCTTTCCGCATCGAGCAATATTTTTAGCTCAGATCTTATCGCTCTTCTGTCACTTTCAGCAGAGTAAACTCTGAAACCCTTGCATAGAGAGAATTTTCTTGAAAACACTACGTTTAACTGTTTCTATCAGTTTGTAATCGCTCAATGGTTGATCAGGAAAGGCTTTTGCACTTTTGTTTTTATTTTGCTGTCCTGAGAGTGACAGAAGAGCGTTATATCAAATCCGCTTGCTTCGGAATTATATCTTCGCTTTTGGGACTGGGGACTAGGCAGAACTCTTCCGAATCCCCAATCCAACCCAAACAAGTCCGATGCAACCGGAAACGATATTAAATTTTCTAAGGTTAAACTTGAGTTAGGGAGTCTAAACATGGCTGATATTTTTTACTTCAAATCGTTTACCCCACATTCCGCAGATTACTTAATGACCTGCGGAATGTGGGTTTAGATGAACCACGGTGGGTGATTGTGAGTATATATGCAAAATTTGGGTTGGCTTACACAACAGTAGGAATTTCCTTGAGATAGACACGGATAAATGGTTCAGCTTCTCCCAGCTTGTACTGTTCTATCAAGCCCTTGCGTCGAATTGAGATATTGTCTCCCTCTTTAACAACTACGGTGGAGTCGTCTATGATATCCCGCGTCAGCATCATTTCCGTTTCCGTAGGATTATCTAGGACTACCATATTGCTACCGTAGTAAAACATCCCATCTCCCTCCAGTACGTCTTCTCCGTACTCGGCAATTAGCAGATTGAGTTTGGGATTACGCAGCAGGTTTTGGATATTGGTGTTGTAATCCTTGTTGAGGATTTTCTCTGAACGGTTGACGAAGACTGCGTGGCGACAAACAGCGCCAATTGTCCAGTCCGGGTGTTGCAAAAGAATATGGTCAATAGTTTCTTGGAGTTCTTGAACGGAAATTTTGTTGAATGTGATGATGGGTATCCTCGCATCTGTACTCTTCTCAAAGAAGGTTTCTAAGATATGCGAAGGCACATCGACGCTTTCACCAACAGCAGGGTTAAGATGCATAAAGATCCCTGGAGCTGAGTTGATTTCCAGGATGCCAAAGTTGCCATCTTTCCAGGATGTAGAGAGGTTTGGGGCAATTACGTCGATGCCGAGGCAAGTGAGCCGGAAATGCTGGGCGATGTCTTGGGCCAGGATAATATTGTCAGGGTGAACTGTGCGCGTTGCATCTATGCTCAAGCCTCCAGCTGACAAATTGGCTACTTTGCGAAGATAAACGGTGCGCCCTGTTTCAATTACGCTGTCTAATGACAAGCCTTGTTCTTCCAGGTACATTTCCATCGCCTCATCGGACTTGATCTTGCCGAGTGGCGAGGTTGGTGTGTCTCTACGTGCCCGTGTTTGGTTTTCACGCTCGATTAACTCTTCAATGTTTGAGCGTCCGTTACCCACAATTGATGCTGGGCGGCGTTCAGTAGCAGCAACAAATCTGCCGTTTACACATAACAGACGAAAATCTACCCCCGCTATGCTCTTCTCAACAATTACTTCTATTGCTTGATCTTCAGGAACAGCATCTATCGCTCTATCAAAGGCAAATTTCAGTTCCTCTGCATTTTGCACATCAGCCGTCACCCCAATTCCTTTATGACCTACCACAGGCTTAACTGCTACTGGGTAGCCAATTTCTCTGGCGATTGCCAAAGCTTCATGAGTTGAGACGGCAATATCACCATTAGGTACAGGAAAGCCAAGTGTACTTAAAAAAGCTTTGCAGTCATCCTTGCGGGTGGTGAAGTCTGAATCTAGATGACTATCACAGTCAAATGTTGTCGCTACGCCGCGAATTTGTTTTTTCCCAAAACCGTATTGCATGAGACCTTCATCCCACAGATAAAAGGCGGGAATACCTTTTTCATCGGCTGTGCGTAATAAAGCGTAAACTGTGGGACCACCATAGACCGATTGGCGGAATATGTCCTGAAGCACTTTAATTTGTGCTTCAAACACGAAATTTTCGCTGCTAGTTATGGCTTCAAACCAGTCCCAAACGCAGTAAAGTACTGCCCGCGTCGTGCGTGCATGGATAGTTTGAACGCTAATCCTCACAAACGCTGGATATTGCTTTATATTCCAGTGGTTGAGGTGCAAATCCATGTCCAGCTTCCCCACTTCTGACAAGGTGCGGGCGAAGAGATGGGCATATGATTCGTATGTCTCGTCGCGCAGGTGTGGGTAGTGTTCGCTCAGGCGAGAAACATAATCGTCAATGGGTAGAGGTTGCAGATGTCCAGTTATGGCAAAATCGAATACTATCGCCGCCGAATCCAGATAGGGGTTTGGGCCAAAATAATGTCTGATATTGAAAATATCGAAGGCATCCGTCTTTCTGGCATTAATACGTAAGGTCTCGGTAATCGTGTCTTGGATCATTGAATATCTCCCTTTAGCTAAAGACCTTGAAAATTTAGATGCTCGGCTGCATTAAATGCCTATCCGAAAAATAATTTCTGTAGACCAAATATCTGCGTTTATCTGCGTCTATCTGCTTTCATCTGCGGTAAAAAACATCTTTAATCAACTTTTATGATAGGTTCTCAGCCTAACCGCTTTTATTGCTGCACTAGCCTTGAGGTTGATAGCGATCGCTTTGCTCTAGCGCTTGGACTTACCAGCCCTCGGTCTGCTTAATGAAACTCAACGCTTGCCTTAGTTGAACTTAACGTTATTACCGCTGCTTTTCCTCTATCAAAAGGTACGGTCGCACAACAAAAATATGCCCACAGTCGATTCTGTTTACCGCTCTCAAATGACAAGCCCTAAGAAGGGGAAAACTTCTTGGCGCAAGTGTTAAAAGTTAGGAAAAGTAAAGTTAGGAGGTGTTAAATGAGTGCGTATGCGGCAGAACTCAAAACCACTGCCAAGGCAATGGTTGCCGAGGGTAAGGGCATCCTAGCGATGGACGAAAGTAACGGAACTTGTCATAAGCGATTTGCCAAGCTCGGTATCCCACAAACTGAAGAAATGCGCCGCGCCTATCGAGAGCTGATCGTCACAACTCCCAATTTAGGGGAATATCTAAGCGGTGCCATCTTGTATGACGAAACAATTCGCCAATCTAAGAAAGACGGAACCCCGTTCATCAAGATAATGAGCGACGCTGGTATCATCCCAGGAATCAAGCTAGATGCTGGTGCTAAAGATTTGGCGGGTTTCCCCGGTGAAAAAGTGACTGAGGGATTGGATAATTTGCGCGATCGCATTGCTGATTACTACCAAATGGGAGCGCGTTTTGCCAAGTGGCGAGCTGTAATTACTATTGGTGATGGTATTCCGACTCGCGGCTGCATAGAAGCAAACGCCCATGCACTGGCTCGCTATGCAGCACTTTGTCAGGAAGGCGGTCTTGTCCCCATTGTGGAGCCTGAAGTCCTGATTGATGGCGACCACACGATTGAGCGCTGCTACGAGGTAACTGAGGAAACGCTGCACACTGTTTTTAATCAGCTTTACACGCAGCGGGTTGCATTCGACCAAATGATCCTCAAGCCCAGCATGGTCATCTCTGGTCAAGATTGTCCTAAGCTTGCTAGCGTTGATGAAGTAGCAGAAGCTACAGTGCGCTGCTTAATGAATTCTGTTCCTGCGTCTGTGGCTGGCGTTGCCTTCCTCTCAGGTGGTCAAACCTTTGAGCAAGCATCTGCTCACCTAAATGCGATGAATGTCAAGTTTGGGGGGATAATTCCCTGGCCCTTGACCTTCTCTTATGCTCGTGCTATCCAGCAACCAGCTTTGGACGCTTGGAAGGGTGAGGAGGCCAATGTGCCTACAGCACAAAAACTTCTCTACCATCGGGCGAAGTGCAACGGTGCTGCACGTAGCGGCAAGTACAGTCCCGAAATGGAGAAAGAAATAGAGCCTGCACTTGCTAGTTAGTTAGCTGGATGAACTACCCCGGTTTCAATTAAGTAAGCCGGGGTTTCAGTTGTTTTAGCGATACGCTGAAACTTATGTAGCGCAGGGAATCAAGAAATGTTGGGAAAATGCGATCGTAACGGCGGCATATTGTTATTTCTTACCTTAATTTTAAGTAGTGCGATCACTGCCAAGTAGATTAATGATGGCGGTGAGGGCGATCGCATCCTGCAAACTTATCCAAAAAGGTGCTTTAAGTAGGTATCTACACTTGCTCTGCTCTAGATAAAAACTTCCGACATATTGGGGTAGAGACTTGAGCATCAATAAATTCTTTGTGTAAAGCAATTTCAGCAGCATAAGTTGTACGGCTACCGTCTATCTTAATTGAGACAGTTCCTCCACAACAACTATTGCTTATGTGCCCTTTTGCAGGTAGATCCATTAAGTGATTAGGACTTAAATCAGGAAGAATACTGGCACAATTTTCTGATAACTGAGTACATAAAATATGAACATCTCGAACAGAGGAAACTACACCCTCGACTATCTCTTCACGAGGATTTTTGCGACCTCGACCGAGTGAAAATATTACTAGCTTAGGTTTTACTAAGTTGCACAACTGTTGAGCAAACGCTTGGCTATCAGCCCTGCCAGGTCTTCCACCATGATGAGGAAAGACTAAAATATCAGCACTCAAATCATCTATTTCCTGTTGAATATTATTCAACCCTACTTGATCGATATCTCCTGCTAACATAGCCACTCTATGAGAGTCATGAACCAGACCAATAACAGCCGACATTGAGTTAGAATTCAACTTACGCCCATTTAAATCTTTTGCACCTGCACCGCCACTTAACGCTAATTCAGGAACTGGCGCAAGAACTTCTATCTTTACTTGTCCGACATCAAATTCCCCTGTCATTGCAGTAGTTAATTCGGCTGAAACTTTCATGCTATAGCGTTTTCTTGCATCTCCTAAAGCACTGAGGACGTCTTTCCAAATCTTAGTATCCCGATTCAGATCTGAGTTGAGATGTACTGCATGAATCTTAAGCTCTTCATTGAACAGTAGATTAACAATGCCTGCAATGTGATCTTCATCGGCGTGAGAAATCAGAACATGTGAAATCTCTTTAATAGATAGCTCCTCTAAAGTTTCTAGAAGAGTAGCCTCAGAAGGGCAATCAATAATCACTGTACCATTTGTATCTTTTAAAAGGGCACAATTTCCATGACCAACATCTAAAATGACAAGCTCAGGTAAGTCCATAAATATCATCCGGTTCTGGAGCTAACTCGAATTTATCAAAGTACAAGTCTTCAGAGCTATTAGCTCCTATATTAACGTGAGCAACTAGACGAACATCTGTTGCCAATTTACTATGAAGAGCTTCAGGAATAATTGAGGCAGGGAAACGAACAGCCCTACGAGGATTCCAACCAGGAATTATAGCATCAATAACTTTTTCTCCTGCCTCTTCACTAATGCCCTCTACTCTGACTAATGTTCGGTAAGGTTTTCTCTGTCTTGAAATCCTACCATTAATTTCTAATATACAATCTTCAATCCCTGTTTTTAAGGACAAAGAATTGACATTTTCTCTATCTAAAATTATGGGTATTTTACGTCTGTGTTTTCTAATTGATACATCTATATCCATATCAGTATACTGAGTTATAAGAATAGAGGGAATCTTAAAGTCGTATAGAATAGCCACTAGCTCTGAGCCATAAAAATTGGCAAGTCCGTAGGGAGATAAGCGATGATCGCATACAGCATATTGAGCATTTTTTGCAATATATGATGCTAGATCCTCTACTTGTATGAAAGAATTTTCAACTATTACCCAGGGTTTAAAACCAGCTTCCTCTACTTCCCAGCTAGTCGCTTCAGCTAAATTTTCTTCGTCATCAACTATAGCGATTTTTTTATCAGGTAAAGTTTGTAAATATGTCATAAAAATTAACCTCTAACAAGTGGTATTTCTACAATGAATTCTGCTCCACCTAGTTCACCATTTGCAATAGCCTGCACTTTGCCTCCCAAATCGCTAACAGAATCTTTTACAATTGTCAAGCCTAAACCTGTGCCACCTGGTCGAGTTGTTCTACCAGGTAACCAAATTTCGCCGAGTTCTATATCACTAATACCAAGAGCATTATCTGAGACTTTGAGCCGCACGTAGTCTCCTAAAATTTCAGTGCAAATAATTACTTGTCGCCCTTTAGTGAATGCGCCCTCTACATTAAAAGCATTGATAGTATTTGTCAGTAAATTTGTAATAATGGCTTCTAGGAGAGCAGTACTTCCACGAATGCAAGGTTTGCCATCAACCTTTATCATTTTTACTTCAACTTTACCATCATTAAAAAACGGTTTAAATAGTTCAAATATATCTTCAATAACGCTATGAACATCTACAACACCTGTACGACGTTTTTCACGTTTCAACAGGTGCAATGGAAACTTAGAGAAGCGCAGCAATGAAGTCCCAACTTGATAAAGCATTGCAACAGGTTTTTCTAAAGAATTTTTATATTGTTCTCCTAGTAGTTCTTTTCCTTTGTTTTCTATTCTCTTGGCTATTTTATCGATTAAGGTAACTGGCTTGCCAGACTCATGAGCAAAAACTGCTGCTGTTGTTCCCGCTGTAGCTAAACTCCGATAAAGCTGAAGGTCTTCACGTAATACTTTGGTTTCACGCTCTCTTGCACTTTCATATTGTCGAACAACCTTTCGGACTATGGTGCGAGATTCTTCAGGAAGTTTTGCTTCAATCACCTCATTAAGACTTATTTTGGCATTTTCAACATCACTACTAGATTCTTGCTTGACTTGCTCTCGCTTCTTCTCAGTTTCTTTAAGCCGAACTTTAGCCATCCAGTCCAGCACATCAATTGCGAACCGTCTTAGTTCCAAAAATGATTCATTTTCCAGAAAACCAAGCCTGTCTGTTTTTTGAATTAGGAAATCATCAGGATCGTTGGCGATTACTCTGCCGATAACAGTACTTGTGGAAGGACGCACTTCTGGGTTCCTAGAACGTGCCAAATTTATTCTTAGCCAATCATCTCCTTGATCGCCATACGGCTTTACCCGTAGACCTCGGTGGTAAAGATGAACATTTCCTACTTCAGCAAGCCAATCTCTGACCTCGCCGAAAGAAGCGTTTTTAGCTGAAAAATTTTGAGGGTTTAGCAGAAATACCCATAACTCGAATTCAGCTGGAGCAGTTCTGTACACTTCTTTGGAAAGCTCGTGATGCTCTGCGTGAAAAAGCAAGCTTTCCTTCCAGTCCAACACTGACGCTTCAGCAAACCCATTTGTGTCCAAGTGTGCCTTTAAGTGAAGTTCAGCATCCTCAAAGTAAGCCTTATTTACTTTTTTTTCTAGGTCAACAAACTCTGGAGCAATGAGCCGAGGACGGAAAGCAACGTGATTGTCAAATGGATCTGCTAGGATTAACAGTTCCCTAGCTAGCCTTTTAACTTCGCGTCTACCAAACTTGATGCTTAGGTCACGAATGATAATCTCAGTTCCTTGTCCTCGTTCTGTACTGCTTTTTTCCACATCGAAAGAAATGTCCTCTACGACATAAGCTTGTTCAAAATCATGCCAATTAATACTTAGTGAATACTCAATTCCTGGCTCATTTTTAGGTCTTGTTTTCAAGTTTACTTGAGAACCTTGCCGCAGAGCAGCTAGCCTACCTAATCCTTTATCACCCACAGGCAAGCGACCCAAGGGCGTAGGTTCGCGAGCAGCTTTTTTTGATCGACCTAGCACCAGCCATCCCTCACTGATGGCACTGATATCCATACCGACGCCGTTATCTGAAATGATGAGCGAACCACCTATAGCGTTAGTATTGACAAGTTCTACTGTGCATTCTGTCGCATCAGCATCATAAGAATTCTTAACCAATTCTATGATTCCTTGATCTGGATTTGGAATAAGTTCTTCCCCCAGTCTGTTCAAGATGTTTGGTGAAAACTTAAAATGCATCATTCTATAGCTGCCATTTCAACCATAACGGTGGCTGCTCTTAAAGATATTCCTGAGATTACGTGTTGTTTGCTCAAAATCACAAAGCATGCGATCGCTATTTCCTCAGTCTAGCAGTCGAGCGGATTTGGCTATCGTCTTACCTATGATTTTGGTACAGCCCTACTGCGCTTTTACGTTTTCTCAGCCTCAAATAAAAAAGGGTGGGCATCTAGCCCACCCTTTCAGAGACTATTCTGTTGTTATTTACTCAGCAATATATTGGCTTTACCCACCACGTTATCAACCGTGTAGCCAAACTTCTCTAAAGCCACCGTACCAGGAGCGGAAACACCGAAGCGATCGACGCTAATGATAGCACCCTCATCTCCCAGGTAAGGGAACCAGCCAAAGCTAGAAGCCGCTTCCACTGCTAACCGTTTGGTGACAGCTTTAGGCAACACAGATTCGCGATAAGCTTCCTCTTGCTCGTCGAATAATTCCCAGCAAGGCATGGAGACGACGCGGACTTTCTTACCTTCAGCACGCAACTTTTCTGCGGCATCAACACAGAGGTGAGTTTCGCCGCCAGTACCAATCAAGATGATGTCAGGAGTACCCTCGCTATCGGAAAGAATGTAAGCACCCTTGGCAACATTGTCAATCGTACTACCCGCCAAGTTAGGCAGATTTTGTCGCGACAGCGCTAGCAGAGTGGGGCGCTTGCGGTTTTCAATTGCCACTTTATAAGCACCCGATGTCTCATTCCCATCAGCTGGACGCATTACCAACAGCTGGGGAATTGCCCGCAGAGATGCGATTGTTTCAATCGGTTGGTGAGTTGGGCCATCTTCACCCAGGGCAATAGAGTCGTGAGTCATCACCCAGATGACACCGGCATGAGACAAGGCAGACAGGCGAATCGGTGCCCGCATATAATCGGTAAACACCAGGAAGGTGGCACCGTAGGGAATTAACCCGGAACCGTGCAGGGCAATGCCGTTACAAATCGCGCCCATACCATGTTCGCGAACGCCAAAGCGGAGGTTGCGGTTTTCGTAATGGCCTTTCTCGAAGTCGCCAAACCCCTTCAACAAGGTGTAGTTAGAGTGGGTGAGGTCAGCAGAACCCCCAATTAGTTCGGGTAAAACTTTCGCCAACGCATTGAGGCAAATCTCGGAATGCTTGCGAGTGGCTAGTCCCTTATCTTCTGGAGTATAGGTAGGCAGAGCCTTTTCCCATCCCTCCGGCAGTTTACCGCTCAGCCGCCGCTCAAATTCCGCTGCTTCTTCGGCATACTTGGATTTATATTCAGCTAAACGTTGATTCCACTCTTCTTCTAGTTGAGCACCGCGCTCAACGGCTTTGCGGAAGTGCTTGAGGGAGTCTTCTGGCACCTCAAACTCTGGGTATTCCCAACCCAAGTTCTCACGAGTGGCTTGTACTTCATCCTTGCCAAGGGCTGCACCGTGAGCGTCAGCAGAATCGGCTTTATTAGGAGAGCCATAACCGATGGTGGTAGTGATCTTAATGAAGGAAGGCTTATCAGTAACCGCTTTAGCCGCTTCAATCGCCTTGTGAATTGCTTCGATATCGGTGTTGCCGTCCTCAACGTGCTGAACGTGCCAGCCGTAGGCTTCAAAGCGCTTATTTACATCTTCAGTGAAGGAAATGTCGGTAGAGCCATCAATAGAGATGTGGTTATCATCGTACAGGGCAATCAGCTTGCCGAGTCCCAAGTGTCCCGCCAGGGAGCAAGCTTCCCCAGAAACGCCTTCCATGTTGCAACCATCACCCAAGATGACATAGGTGTAGTGGTCTACAATCTGACTATCGGGTTTATTAAATTTGGCGGCGAGGTGTGCTTCTGCCATTGCCAAACCGACGGCATTGGAAATCCCTTGTCCCAGAGGACCGGTGGTAACTTCAACCCCTTCGGTCATGAAGTTTTCCGGGTGACCAGGGGTTTTTGATTCCCACTGCCGGAACTGCTTGATGTCTTCCATGGTTACACTGTCGTAACCAGTAAGATACATCAGGGCATATTGCAACATCGAGCCATGACCAGCTGACAGGACGAAGCGATCGCGGTTAAACCAATAAGGATTTTTAGGGTTAAACCGCATCAAGCGATCCCAGAGCACAAACGCCATCGGAGCAGCGCCCATTGGTAGCCCTGGATGGCCTGACTTTGCTTTCTCTACAGCATCAATTGCCAGAAAGCGAATGGAGTTAATGCAAAGTTCTTCAAGTGATTGGGTTGCGACAGGCATGGTCTCTTCTACTGAACTACTGTTTAGCACGCTAATTGGGTGAGATGGTATTTTGATGCTCTGGATCGCCCTAAGCAAGCACTACCCATCATCCCACTCTTGGGGATTGATAGGCAAGTATTTCTCAGGGGCGCTGCCGGATAGAAATTTCCGATTTTGGATATAAGGGTTTTTAATTCCTTCCTCATCTAAAATCGCCAATTTAAAAATCTCAAATTGCCCTACCTCTTACCCCTCACTGTACTTCTTAAACACTAGCGTGACATTATGACCGCCAAACCCAAAAGAGTTTGACAGCGCCACATCCACTTTTTGGGCGCGACTTTGATTAGGTACATAATCTAGGTCACATCCTGGGTCAGGATTTTCCAAATTTATCGTCGGCGGGATTTGATCGTTAGCCACCACCATGGCACTGGCAACCGCTTCAATGCCACCAGAACCGCCCAAGAGATGGCCGGTCATTGATTTTGTTGAGCTAATCGCTACTTTGTATGCACTCTCACCCAGCGCTTTTTTAATCGCTGCTGTCTCAGTCACATCATTGGCGGGGGTGCTGGTGCCGTGAGCGTTGATGTAGCTAACTTGCTCTGGAGTTATGCCTGCATCCTTCATCGCCAGCTGCATTGCTGTGGCAGCGCCTTCCCCACCGGGTACAGGCGATGTCATGTGATAGGCGTCGCAGGTCATACCATAGCCGATAATTTCCGCGTAAATCTTGGCATTACGGCTTTTGGCGTGTTCCAGTTCTTCCAGCAGTAAGATTCCGGCTCCTTCGCCCATAACAAAGCCATCGCGATCGCGATCAAAGGGTCGGCAGGCACGAGTTGGATCGTCATTACGGGTAGAAAGCGCCCGCGCTGACGCAAACCCAGCCACGCTTAAGGGTGTCACGGCGGCTTCTGTGCCGCCACAAATCATGGCTTGGGCATATCCCCGCTGAATCAGGCGAAAAGCATCCCCTACGCCATTAGAACCAGCTGCACAGGCTGTTACAGTGCAAGAGTTTGGTCCCTTTGCACCGGTGTGAATAGCCGTTAAACCCGCTGCCATGTTGGCAATCATCATCGGAATCATAAACGGGCTACACCTGTCGGGGCCGCGATTCAGGTAGATTTCTTCCTGATCCTCTAGCACCTTAAGTCCACCAATGCCGGTGCCGATTATGACCCCCACCTGTTCTGCGTTGAGATCGTTAATCACAAACTGCGCGTCCGCGATCGCCTGCTTGCTCGCTGAAACGCCAAACTGGGCAAATCGATCCATGCGCTTGGCTTCTTTGCGATCCAGATATTCATGGGGGTCATAGCCCTTCACCTCACCGGCAATACGGCAAGCGTGCCGCGAGGCGTCAAATAAGGTAATCGGACCAATGCCATTGCGCCCGCTCAACAAACCTTCCCAGTACTCGGTTAGATTGTTGCCAATCGGTGTAATCGCGCCGAGACCCGTTACAACAACGCGTTTACGATCCACAAAATTTGTCATGATGCCAGTAAGAAAGGGCTTCCACACCCAAAACGCAGGAAAATTGTACAAGAGTGAGCTAACTCCAACTGAGTACTGAGTTTTTATGGCTAGTTTGTACTCAGCACTCAGCCGAAGCATTAAGATGCTCGTTTAGGCAGAGGTTGCTACCTTATCATTGATGTAATCCACAACCGCCTGAACCGTAGCAATCTGCTCGGCTGCCTCGTCTGGAATTTCGATATCAAACTCTTCTTCTAAAGCCATCACGAGTTCAACTGTATCGAGGGAATCAGCCCCCAGATCGTTCGCAAAGTTGGCTTGTGGCGTTACGTCACCGGGGTCAACCTCCAGTTGTTCTGCCACAATTTTCTTGACTTTCTCAAAAATTTCCGGTTGGCTCATAAACTTTCCTCTACGCCAGTCGCTAGAACTTCCCAATGTCGCTTATATGCTTATAAGCATTGCTTAATTTTATCCGAAAGCGCGATCCTAAAGTGGCACGTAATTTTTATCAGGTATATTTCCAGTGTACAGTCGCTGGAAAAAGTAGAATTTGTCGCCAGTGGAGGTGGCGGCGAGCGATGATAGAAGAGTTAGGCCCAAAGCTCAAAAAGCCTCCACTTCCATGCCATCCAAGACGCTGAGATATGCTTACTTCCCCGGCTGCGTAGCCCAAGGAGCTTGCCGAGAGCTTTACTTATCTACTGCCGCCCTTACCCAGGCGTTGGGAATCGAACTCATTGAACTGAAAAAAGCTGCCTGTTGTGGTTCTGGCACCTTCAAGGAAGATTCCCAGCTGCTAGAAGACACCGTAAACGCCCGTAATATTGCCTTAGCAGAGGAAATGCATTTGCCACTGCTTACTCATTGCAGCACCTGTCAGGGCGTAATTGGTCATGTGGATGAGCGTCTTAAGGAATTGCAGCAGACAGACGCACCCTACGTTGAGCAGATTAATGGCTTATTACAAAAAGAGGGTTGTGTACCTTATCAGGGAAGTACGGAAGTCAAACATCTCCTGTGGGCTTTAGTAACAGATTACGGTTTAGACGCGCTGCAAGAACAAGTCACCCGCAAGCTCACAAATCTCAAGTGTGCGGCGTTCTATGGTTGTTATTTGCTCCGCGCCCAGAAGTCTATACCTTATGACGACCCATATCGACCAGAATCGATGGAAAATGTGTTCCGCGCTATCGGGGCAACGCCAATTTATTACAGGGGGCGTACTCAGTGCTGTGGCTGGCCTCTTGCTAGCTATGCCACGACCCAATCTTTTAAGATGGCGGGGATGCATATCCAGGAAGCTATTGACGCTGGGGCAGATTGTCTGGTAACTCCTTGCCCTTTGTGTCACCTCAATCTTGATTCTCGTCAACCGGAGGTGGAGAAAGTAATTGGGCGACCTCTTGGTTTGCCAGTGCTGCACCTACCGCAACTAATTGCCTTAGCGCTGGGAATTAGTCCTGAGCAACTGGGTTTAGATAGACACATTGTCTCGACGCGATCGCTGTTAGAAAAGTTGGGGATATCTTAAAAACCAGGACTTGCAAGGCGATCGCACTTCATTAGTGACGAGTCAAAAGAAAGACTGATGAATCTGCCTATGGTTATGGAAGTTTTTTTGGCGTGATTGAACTAGCTTTAGGGAACTGTTGACCTACATAAGTCAACGAATCTGCTAAATGCTTGTGCCAGTAATTCCAGCCTGAATCAGCACCGATAATCCCGTGTCCACCAGGAAACTCATAAAATACGTGAGCTATTTTGAGCTGGTTGAGAACTTGAGCAAACTTTTTGCTTTCTTCTAGAAACTTTCCATCTTGCTCTCCGGCATCCAGGTAGATACGCAGTCGCGATCGCGCTGCTTTCGGGATTTTCTTGATATAGAGGATGGGACTGTTTTCCGCTCCAGAGCGATCGCGAAAATAACCGCTATGGCTAAACAAAACCGAGAAGTGATTGAGGTGATGCAGTCCTATATTTAAGGCTCCCCACCCCCCAGAAGATAGCCCTCCCATAGCCCAAAAATTTGGTGTTGGTAAGGTGCGGTAGCGGCTTTTTACTACTTTTACGAGTTCATTACCAATAGCTGTATTAACCCTACCGTTGGCACCATCGATATATTCTGGGTCAAAGAAGGGACTCGAGCCACGTTTGTCATTGCCATCAGGAGTAATGATAATGCTGGGGGGCAGTTTGCCCGTAGCATAAAGTTGCTCGAGAACGGGGAGTGCTACGCCTTTTTCAAACCAGTCGCTAGGATAGCCATGTCCTCCATGAAGGAGGAAGATCACGGGGTAACGCTGTTGAGTATTTTGGGCATAACTTGGAGGTAAAGATATACCATAGGTACGTTCCCCCCTCATTACCTGACTGTTATAGGTTTGAATCTGGTAGCTCAAAGGAGTGTCTTGAGCGATCGCGTTTGCCGCAGGTATTTCCCCATCGTAGGGTGCGTGCAGGGCGATCGCTTCTGGCCCATTCAACTGCGGGGCACCCGCAATCATCACATACCAGTAGAGAAAAGACAAAATACAAAAAACAGGAAGCAGAATCAATACAGCCTTCTTCCACCCGCTTCTGACTCTTGAGTTCTCGACCCTGTAAAGATACCTGATATAGGCGTCACGACGACTCCTAAGTCTTGAGTTCTTCTTCATAAAGGTCCCAAATGAATAGGCTGATTTAAAACCCACCAAACCAACCTACCAAGACTTTGGTGCAGCAGAGCCTGTAATATTGCATCCACTTCCCGGACACCTAAATCACGGTAAGCCAGATACTTCGGCTCCCAAAAGTGAGGTCTAAACTTGCGCTTAAAGTCGTGGAGCTGTTGGAAATGATAAAACATTTTCCCATGAACAGAAAACTTATGCAAAAGCCAAGCCAGCTGTTTTGACTGCTCGATTGGGCAGTCTTGAAGATTAGCCAGTGGCGACATTCCCATCGTCACCAATTTCACACCAGAGGCTCCTAGCAGCCGGAAAGACTCGCTCAACAGTAGATCCATTGTGCCTGTTGGGGTATTCTCTGTTCTACGCATCAAGTCTAAATAAACACCTTGACGTGCATAGATCGGGCTATACGTTAAAAAGGCTATAACTTGGTGATCGTATTCGGCAATATAATAGCGTCGGTCTCCAGGCTGTTCTAGAGATAGCGTCCCCAAGGTAAACGATAGCTCACTAATTCCCCGTGTCTCCAACCACCGGGAGGAAATAGCTTCTAGTTGGGGATTTATCTGGGAAGCTTCTGGCTCTGTTGGATAATACTCCCGTACTGTCACCCCTCGCTTACGAGCCGTGTTCCCAGATGAACGAACGTTAGCCATTTTATTCCCCTTGAGGGTGAATTTATCTAGCTCAAAAAATGGCTCTTCCCCCAGTTTGAGAAACTTAAAGCCGCGTTGCTGCAAAGCTGGAACCGCTAGCTCTGTCACCTCAAAAAATAGCGGCGCTTGGGAGCGCTGCTGGCTAAAGTAGAGAAATTCATCAATGGCAGTCCCTAGCAAATCAATAGGGCAGATCGGTTCCCCAGCGGCAATCGCCACCTTGTTAAATTGAGCATAGGCAGTTACGGCGGGAACTTGGTGATGAAAGAAATGTTTTTTATCTGATTCCAGCGCCAGGTAACTGGTCGAGTTAAAGCCATAAGATTTAAGAATGCCATTAAGAGTTTTATCGGGTGCTGAGTCCAGCATCTGGGCCGTTTTATGAGCATCGTCGTGGGGCAACTTGCTTTGTGTAAACTTTGTCAAGTAGCGGGATAAAGGCATCAAAAAGCGACGGCGGTGAGGAGGTACAGCATTAGATAAAGCTGTCATAAGGGCTTCCTGTGGGATTCGATAGGAACAAATTCTCGATTCTTGTCAAAGATTAGCTTACTGTTTAATAACCTAAACAAGAGATGTGTCAAAAATTCCCGATCCTGATGGATTGTTTGCGGCATGGATATTTTGATTGTTGAAGATGAGCCAGAAATTGCTCGGATCATCCAGCTGGCTTTAGAAAAAGAAGGATTTTCCTGCCGAGTCAGCCGAGATGGTCTGAGTGCTTTACAGGCTTTTCAGGAGCAACAACCGGATTTAATTATCCTCGACTTAATGCTCCCTGGTTTAGACGGCCTAGAAGTATGTGCCCGGATTCGACAAAAACCCGGTTCAAAAGATCCCTATATTTTAATGCTGACTGCTAGAGGTGAGGAAATTGACCGCGTAATCGGCTTGTCTACTGGCGCAGATGATTACCTAGTCAAACCCTTCAGTCCCAGAGAGTTGGTTGCCAGGGTTCGGGCGCTATTGCGGCGCAGCCTTCGTCAAGCTGGACAACATCAAATCTACCGCACCCAGCATTTTACCGTTAATGTAGATCAACACACCGCCTGCCGCCAGATCAGCCCCAGTCAAGCGGAAAGTTTAGAGTTAACAACTTTGGAATTTAACCTTTTAACTACTTTTATCAGCTATCCGGGTCGGGTATGGAATCGGAACCAGCTGATTGACAAACTCTGGGGTGACGACTTTTTTGGTGATGAACGAGTTGTGGATACTCATGTGGCGCGGCTGCGTAAAAAAATTGAGCCAGATCCAGCTAACCCCACCTTTATTAAGACGGTGGTGGGTGTTGGCTACAAGTTTGAAGACTCAGCTGCCTAGAAATGCCGATGGCTAAAGTTGGACTGCGATCGCGCCTGTTTCTTTCCCACTTCCTAGTGATGCTTGTGGGAGTAGGTAGCCTGGTGATTATTGGTAAAGTGTCCTCGCCCCGCTTGTTTGTCGTGCATCTGGAACAACTTGAAGGAAACGGCTTCCGGTTACGCTATGCCCGGACCAAGCTTGTGCAAGGATTTGAAACCGCTTGGAGTCAAAGCACCTTCTGGTCAGTCATTGCTGGGGCAACTGCCGCCAGTGGGCTGAGTTACTGGGTATCTAGGCGGATCGTGCAGCCTTTGACGCAAATGGAGCAAATCACGCAAAAATTTGCCGCTGGGCAACTCGATAAGCGACTACCAACCAGCGAAATTCCTGAACTTAACCGACTGGCTGGCAGTTTTAACCGTATGGCCTCTAGTTTGGAAGGGGTGGAACAGCGACGGCGAGAACTAATTACCGACCTGACGCATGAATTGCGGACACCGCTGACTGTCGTTCGCGGTTATTTGGAAGAACTCGCCGACGGCAGAATTGAAGCTTCACCAGAGATTTACTATCGTTTAGTTAAAGAAACAACCAGGCTACAGCGATTAGTCAACGACCTGCAAGTACTCTCGAAAGCTGAGGCGGGATATCTGCCGATTAATCTCCAATCCTTGAATTTACGCCCCATTTTAGAGTCCTTGGTGCAAAAGTTTTCTGACCAGCTTTTGGAAGATGGGCCGGTTGTGCGATTGGAATGTCCACCGCACCTGCCACCAGTATTAGCAGACGCAGATCGTCTGGAGCAGGTGTTGGTCAACTTGTTGGGAAATGCACTTACGTATACTGAGACTGGTTCGATTACTGTCCGCGCTTGGGTAGAACCCGGTAAACTCTGGGTGGCAGTAGTTGATACGGGACCAGGTATTGCAGCTGAGGATTTGCCCCATGTGTTTGAGCGCTTCTGGCGGGCTGCTCAATCGAGCATCCGTAATTCTAGGGGAACCGGGATAGGTTTGGCTATCTCCCGCCGCTTGGTTGAACTGCAAGGCGGCCAGATTGAGGTAGAAAGCCAGCTGGGGCAAGGCAGCACGTTTCGGTTTTGCCTTCCTTTGATTTGACGACGTGAAATTTGTTTCAAGTAGAGACGCCCTGGCAGGGCGTCTCTACTATGCAGGGCGAGGTCAATCTTAGATCTAAAATCTAAAATTGTTTGATAAAATCACAAACCGCCGTTTTGAAATTGAATCTATATGACATCCTTTAATTAAGTTGTCCTACTTAGGCACTAGCGATTAAAAAAAATGTGTGGACGCACGGAAAAATTCAAAAAATCCCGATGAGCTGTGACTGCATCGAGATTTTTGTAAGGCTATTAAGTTCGATACAGCGTATTCCAGGTTTATGAAGTACAGTAACAGCAGCTTGTCAACCACTGCTCTACTAATAGATGTGCCACATTTACATGGAATATGCTGTAAATGGCGACCCGCCTACGGCAGCTGAGCAGGTAAGGCAGCGGGACGCACCGCCAGCTTTAAGGGCTGTCCATTGCGGCGCAACTCTAACTGTAAACTGCTGCCTAGCTGGGTTCTTTCTACCTTTTGTTGGAGGTCGCCAGCGTCTGTAACCGCTTGACCATCGATTTTTTGGATAACATCACCAGGGCGTATTCCAGCCTGAGCCGCTGGGGAATTTGCAATGACTTTAACGACTAAGATGCCTTTATCCTCATTGACATTCAGGCCGCCGTTAGAATTGCTGTTGATATTTTCTTTCAGCTCAGGTGTCAGTGTCGCCATTTGGATGCCCAGGTAAGCATGTTCTACCTTGCCTGTCCTCACCAGCTGAGTGGCGATGCGTTGAGCGGTATTGATGGGAATAGCAAAGCCCAGCCCCTGCGCCCCCTGGAGAATAGCTGTATTCATCCCAATTACTTGACCAGTGGCATTCAGGAGGGGGCCGCCAGAGTTCCCTGGATTAATGGCAGCATCGGTTTGAATAAAGCTGACTCGCTTATCAGGAACGCCGACTTGATTGCTAGTGCGACCTGTGGCACTGATAATGCCGGTGGTGACGGTGTTATCCAGACCCAGGGGGTTACCGATCGCGATCGCCCATTCCCCAGGTTTCAGCTGGTCAGAATTGCCTAAGCTAACCGCAGGAAGATTACCAGCATCAATTTTAACTACGGCAACATCCGTCACCGGATCTACGCCCAGAACTTTGCCTTTAAAGGAGCGACCATCTTTGAGCGTCACTGAAACTGTATCCGCACCAGCAAGCACATGGGCATTGGTGAGAATTTGACCGTTGGAACTAATAATGAAGCCAGAGCCAGTACCGCGTTCAACCTGCCTTTCCGATGGTACTGGCACTTGGGAACCAAAGAACCGACGGAAGAAGGGGTCATTGAAGGCTTCTGGAATTTCATTCGTTACCCTGCGGGAGGCGTTAATTCGCACTACAGCAGGTCCCACATTGTCAACAACCCTTGTGACAAAGTTTTCGTCTGTCGTTCCTCCCAATTGGGAAGGAGACGTTGGCGCAGCTACGGCAGGGGCTACCTCATACCCAGACACCTGGAAGGGCAGCTGGTTACGTGATGCCAAATAGCTGCCTGAAAAACTTATACCTGCGCCCAGCAGCACCAGCGAAAGATAGGTGCCTCCTTTTTTCCAGGGATGGTCAGCACTATGGGGTTTGGTGGTTGAGGTGTCGTTTCCTCCAAGTGTTTCCTGAGAGTTGGCGATACGGTTAGGTTGCTCCGCATTAGAATCAAAATCACGCTGTTTATTTGGCATTTTAATCACCTACACAATTTATAAACTCACACTTCTTTAATCGAGTATTTAGAACATCGCCTTCTGCCTTTGGTACGGGCGATTGTATGCCTATTTATGCTTTGTACCAGAGATAGGCATCTGACCAACCCCTACTATTTCTTACTTCTGACACTTTTAAATTTTAGACATTCTCTGTGACGTCTTTGTGGCAAGGTTGTTTCACTCTGATGAAAATTTTTATCTTTAACTCTCAAGTATACGTTTGTGCCTCTAAGCATCTTCATTGGACAAAAATGGAGGTCGTGCCAACTGGGTATCTTTCAGTTTTTGCTCTAAAGCATCCCAATCTTCTTGTTCAATCTGGGAAATAATTTGGTCAAGACTTTGTTGATATTGATAAAGCGATCGCAATAACTCCCCCCGATTGTACCTAGCCATCATTATGCCCAGTTCTGGATTACCACCCCCAACGCGACTGGTATCTTGAAAGCCAGAACTAGCTAGCTGTTGGGCTAACTGTAATATATTGCGATCAGTTTCGCTGAGACAGGCGGCAATCAATCCAGCACTAACCATTACTGGCAGGTGTGAAATCCAAGCTACAGCTCGATCATGGTCTTCTGGGCGGCAGTGATAAACTGAGCAGCAGAGCGATCGCACAATTTCCTCAACTGTCTTCAGGGCGTCTGGGGGCGTCGTCTCCACTGGCGTCAGCACATAAGCTTTCCCAGCAAACAAATTCGGCTGCGCGGCTTCTAGACCACTTTCTGCCTTACCAGCCATCGGATGCCCGCCGACAAAGTTATGCCACAAAGGGGCTACAGCCTCAACCACTGGCTTCTTTACCGAACCAGCGTCAGTTATGATGGCATCGGAGGAGAGATAAGGAATCATCGCCAGAGTTGTGGGTGCGATCGCCGCTATGGGGGTACAAATAAATACCACGTCAGCGCCTGACAGAATGTGCCCAGTAGAATCTGCGTCATCCACAATGCCGCGCTCAATCGCCATCTGGCAAGTTTGCTTTCTCCGACTGACTCCTACGACTTGGTGACCGAGCGATCGCAAATCCAAGCCCAGGCAACCGCCAATCAGACCCAATCCTACAATACCAATATTCATTACCTATCCAGACAAAACCGCTATGCGGCTGATACCACATAGACGGCGTACTTCAGGAGGTGACTCCCGCAAAAATCCCATCCCCCAGAGGGGATCGGGAAAACGTCAATTAGGAAATTTGGGAATCTTGACCGAGAACTTGTCCTTTGAAATTTTTAATCTCCTCAGACAATTCTTGGCGAGTGGAGGCTTGGAGTAAGTAGCGGTAAACAAACCAAGTTGTGTAACCAACCCCCACCAGTTCAAATGTCGGCGCTAGTAGAGGAATATCATTAACCGCATCCAGCACCGCTAGGATCAACTTAAGGCTAACAATTCCTCCAAACAATAGACCCAGGCTGATAATGGCGCGCTGATTGTCAGAGAAAAACTGACCTATGTAATCTGGAAGTTCCGCCAAAATTTGCTTAACTTGTTGTCCCCATTCCTTCCACTCCTCTGTGGTGTTTGTGGTGCCATTGGCAGGAGGGAGCGCCGCTAAGGTACCAGCTGGCTCAATGTTCACTTCTACCGGGGTATTTTCAACATCTGGGGAAATTGATTCGGTGGATTCACCTTGTTGCTGTTGATCTGTAGTGTTCATATCTTCCTTATGGTTAGTAGGACATTCTCTAGTTGAGACGAGACCGCTAAGTAAAATTGCTGAGTCAATGACTCTTGCCCATCTTATCAGAGGCTCCAGGTAAACTTCATTGACACCAGCTTATTCTTGTTACCAATCTGTGATATCGTGGATATAGCTTGCTAAACATCCCCCAAAAGCAGGAAGCAACTCTGGGCATCTTCAGCGAAATCGGCTGTAAAGCCCTGATATATAGCTATTTTCTTCATCCTTTTTTCGGTTGAAAACCCCGCCCCTTGTGGGCGGGGTTTTGTTACGCTCAGCACAATACGGTAGGAAGTACCGGAATTAATGCATGAGTTGCTAATTGAAAGACACTTGAGCCTCAACTAGTAGGACCTAGGGGCAATTTGAGTCCAAGAACCATAGTCCCTGGTGAGCAAGGTGGTTTACCTGCGAGTCCCAACTTCTTAAGAGCCGCAATCTAACTTTCGCGGTCTTAGAGTTCCCGCACAAAAAATAATTCAGGAGTCCAAAGCGAGATACTGGCAGGTTTGAATCCCCCACTTAGTGCATTTAGACTCCTAAATCTGACTTCTGAATTGTGTTCAAAAAGACATCAGAATCGGTTCGCTCTGCTGTGAAGCTACTGAGTTTGATGCCAGTTGATCGCAGTACACTTCGCAGGAGTTGTTGGGGCTTTCAATCAGTTTGACTTTGTAAAGAGCGGCACCCAGCTCGCAGATAGGCTGCTGCAAGAGGTTAGAGATATGGATAGCAATGTTTTCTGCGGTGGGAACGACCTGTTCAAAGTAAGGAATGTCCTTGTTCAGGAAGGTATGATCGAACGGCTCAACTACATAGTCTTCCACCACCTGCTCTAAGGCCACTAAATCAACAATCATGCCGGTGCGAGAGTCAATCTCACCCTTAACTGTCACTTCTAAGTGGTAGTTATGCCCGTGACCATTAGGACGAGCGCATTTGCCGTAAATATTGCAGTTTTCCTCGTAACTGAGGTTGGGAAGAGCAAGCCGGTGAGCAGCGCTGAAGTGGGTACCGACCGTGAGATATGCTTCCATGTCGTTTCCTAAATAGTCAGCCCAAAGTTCGGGGTGTTCAAATAGCTGAATCCGTACAAGTGGCAAGTGAGGTGCCAGGCGTTGCCAAATTACCCGTGCGATGTTTTCGGTGGTAGGCAAAGTTTCTTGGAATTCTAACCAAACGTCGTTGAGGTAAGAATAGTCCAACTGACTGGTGACTTCCTGCTTGATAACCTGCTTGACCTCAGACAAGTTCTGCACCATCCCATACTCATCCAGCTCACCAGCAAGAGAAATGAACAAAACATAGTTATGCCCGTGTCCGTGTAGACGAGTACAATGTCCAAATTGCTGGATGTTCTGGGCTTCACTCAGCTCTGGCAACCAGTATCGGTGACTCGCTGAAAACTGAGCGCGGCGATTAATGATGCATTTCATGTAAAGTTAAGTAAACTTCCATATTCTCCAGGATAAACTAATTCTTGCTGGAATTTCTACTAGCGTCAGATATAGCTGCTGGCTAAAATGACAGTATTTATATACAGACGCCCAGTTGACTAATATCGTTACCCCGGTAACAATATTAGTCAACTGGATAGCGATAAAACTCCTAGTGCAATAAATCTCCCAGCGTCATAGACTTATCAAATTCGCACCCATTGCTTCTGCCTTCAGAACTTGCCATTAACCACATTTCCTGAAACCCTTGAAGACTAATGGATAATCTTGGCTTGGCAAATCTCTGTTCGTACAGTAAGGGTTTCAGTCAATTGACAAGAGCAACCCCCCCTGATTGTTTGGGTTTACCATCCCCATGCAAATGCAAATAATTTCATTTCGGAAGCGCTACATAGATTGGCTTTACCTTCTAGATTATCGCTTGAAGATGGAAACTTATCTGCTCTATTGGTTAGAAGTTTAATCAATATTTCTAGTATATAAAGTATGGAAATAACATAAACATGATATTAACCACGGAGAAAATGTTGGCAATAGTAGTGAATTTAATTGCTATTGTAAAATATTGAGCTTCTTTATCAAAAGATAATTCAAGCTCGGTGAATATCATTATAAATAATATAACCGGGCTTGATTACTATGTAATAGTATGCGTTTATTTTGTTTGAGTAATAATATTGCGATCGCCCTAATTAATCATATATTGGACGTCTTGTAGTTTAATTTCTAAAAACATCACGAAGTAGAAAGCGAGTAAGTAAGATGGTAACAGAAGATTCCAAATTATCATGCTATGTGGCTATGGAAGTATTTGAAAACCTGAGCTGCTACAAATCAGATCCAAGCTATAAGTCTGCTTCCAAATTTAGAAAATTAATAATTCAATTTGTCTATGCTATTTTTTGGGGTTGTTTAGTATGCGATAAAAGTGTATTGGCAACAGAGTTTATCCAAGAAAGTAACAACCATAGACCCCTGAATTTTCTGAGTGCCAAAGATTTAGAAGTGCCAGTTACAGAAACTCAGGTAATCACACAAAATAGACCCCTGAATTTTCTGAGTGCCAAAGATTTAGAAGTGCCAGTTACAGAAACTCAGGTAATCACACAAAATAGACCCCTGGATTTTCTGAGTGCCAAAGATTTAGAAGTGCCAGTTACAGAAACTCCCGTAACTCAGACACCAACTCAGGTAATCACACAAAATAGACCCCTGAATTTTCTGGGTGCCAAAGATTTAGAAGTGCCAGTTACAGAAACTCCCCTAGCTCAGACACCAACTCAGGTAATCACACAAAATAGACCCCTGAATTTTCTGGGTGCCAAAGATTTAGAAGTGCCAGTTACCGAAACGCCATTAGCTCAGAATGACAATCAGGAAGTAAAACAAGAACAGAGTTCAACAGAAGACGATAAATGGTTTGTGACTGTTTATGGGGGAGTAGGAACTAATAGTACTTTGGGGGAATCACTGAGATTCAAAACCAATAAATTTTATGATTCATTTTTTAATGATGAATATTTTATTGGTATAGAAGGAGGTAGAAAGCTACTAAGAGTCAACAGAAATATCAGTTTGGAAGCAATAGGGCAATTACGACAGCATGTGGGTGAACGAGGATATTTAGCTTTAGAAAGTGCTTTACTACTGCGTTATAAGTTATTTCCTGGCAATAGCTTTCTTAACACAAGCTTGGCAGTAGGTGATGGTCTATCTTATGTGACTCAACTTCCCGGAGTAGAGGCAGAGAGACCAGAAGGATTTTTTGCTAAATCTAATTTACTTAATTACTTATTAATTGAAGCGACTTTTTCACTTCCTAAAAATCCAAGTTGGAGTCTTGTTCTACGGCTCAATCACCGCTCTGGAATTTATGGTCTCTTCAACGGAGCAAGAGACGGTTCTAACAATTATGCTCTGGGTATTAGGCACAGCTTTTAGTAGTAGAAAAACATATCTAAGGCTATGAAGCAAAAGCTTTCAGCGCCTCTTGAGCCTCCCGCCTGAGACCAGCAGCAATTCTAAAAAGTTCTTGACCAGTGTGTAAATAGTGATCGTCATAATTAAGCGTAAAGAAGTTTAGTTCTTCTATTCCATCCCCCAACTGGTTAAGGCAGTAGTAGAGGTGAGCCGCAACACCCGCAACTGCGGAAGGATTGGGCAGGGAACGAAAAACCAGCTGAGCTTGGTTAAGGTAGTGACGACAATCTTCTAGGTAAGCCTGAAATGCTTCCATCAATTCATCATCAAAAGGGTCAGCCGAGAGTTCCTCTAACTGTTCAGCCAGGGGATTGAGAATGCCCCACACTAGGCGATTGACTGGCACATAGACTTGCCGAAGCCACTGCTGTAGTTGCTCGTCGGCGTCTTGCCCTGTTTGCCGATGACGCTTGTAGTAATTTTGGGCCTCAGCTGTTCGCTGTTGCCGGTTTGTCTGAGGATGTTGGTACAGCTGTTGGTCATAAAACCGGCGTCGCTGGGGGTCGCGTAGTACTTCGTAGGCGACGTTAATCCTGACGATTTGCTCGTGGTCAGCGGTTTCACTTTTGCTGTCTGGATGAAACAGCTTAGCCAGACGCCGGTAGGCTTGCTTAATCTCTGTCGATGTAGCTTTGGAGCTAACGTTTAGGGTGTGGTAGTGGTTAGGATCGTTCATACCACTAATTTATCGCTACCCCAAGACGGCTGCTACTCGTGGCTCTGGGTCTTGAAACAGGGGAGTGCTGAGGTAGCGTTCTCCAAAGCTAGGCTGAATCATGACAATGAGGCGTCCTTCATTTTCAGGACGTTGAGCTACTTTAATGGCGGCAGCTAGGGCGGCACCACTGGAAATACCGGAGAGTAGTCCTTCTTCACGGGCGAGACGGCGTCCGTAGGCAAGCGCTGCCTCATCAGTAACGGTAATCACCTCGTCAATTAAGTCAACTTTGAGGACTTGGGGAATAAAACCGGCGCCGATGCCCTGAATTTTGTGCGGTCCGGCAGAGCCACCCGATAGGACAGGGCTACTTGCTGGTTCGACAGCGATCGCCTGAAAACTGGGCTTGCGTGGTTTGATGACTTCAGCCACACCAGTGATGGTACCTCCTGTGCCAATGCCTGCCACCAAGATATCCACCTGCCCTTCAGTATCCTCCCAGATTTCCTCTGCTGTTGTCTCCCTGTGAACCTCCGGGTTGGCTGGGTTGCGAAACTGCTGCAACATATAGGCATAGGGCGTTGTATCTACAATTTCCTGCGCCCTGCGAATGCAGCCACTCATCCCCTCAATCCCTGGTGTCAGTTCCAGTTCTGCCCCATAGGCTCGCAACATCGACCGCCTTTCCATGCTCATAGTTTCGGGCATCGTCAAGATCAGCCGGTAGCCCTTGGCGGCCGCAGCCATCGCTAGAGCAATGCCAGTGTTTCCAGAAGTCGGTTCCACCAACACTGTTTTGCCTGGGCTAATCAGCCCCTCTTGCTCGGCGGCATTAATCATGCTGACACCGATGCGGTCTTTAACCGAAGAAGCTGGGTTCATGCCCTCTAATTTCACCACAATCCGAGCCAAACAGCCTTCTGCTTGGGGAATGCGGTTTAACTGGACTAGAGGCGTCCGACCGACGAGTTCTGTGATGTTCTGGGCAATTCGCATAACAGTTCTTAGCTTCGTTGTTTGAGTTTTTAATTGTCAGGACAGGTAAAGCCTGAGATTGTCGTGGCAATCCTAATGAAAGAAAACCTAGATGGGGGAGTTTGAGGGGGGTATAGCGCCACCTCAATACCCGTAGGGCTAGGGTTGGGTACGGCAGTCTGAGCCTAGGAAACTCTCAGCAGTGATGCTGGGAATCCCCGACCATAATCTTTGATTTAATCAGGGAGGATGTCAATTCACTCAGATGTAATACATAATGTCCAGCTGACGCCGAGCATCTCGCTTATCGCACAAATCTTGCAGCGTGTAGCCTTGCCAGACCTTATAAGCAGTTTTATGTACTTCCTGCCAGATTTCCTCAATGACGGCACTCTCTACCGTTTTAAGATTCGTATCATGTGTAGACGGCTTGGAGTCTGAGCCTTCCAAGCAGCTGACTACTTCTAGAAGTGTAATTTCCCACGGTTCCCGTGCTAGCAGATAACCTCCTTTAGCTCCGCGCTGGCTTTTCACCAAACCCCCGCGCCTCAAAGTTGCCAGCAGCTGCTCCAGATAGCGGTCAGGGATATTTTGTTGAGCCGCAATCTGACGAATTTGCAAAGGCTCTGCTTCTCTATAGTGAGCTGCTAGCTCTAATAGAGCCAGAACCGCGTATTCTGTCTTGCAAGAAAGTTCCACCTTCAAATCCCGCTGAATACTCCAGCCACACTTCTCCATCCCCCTGGTAGGGGGAAAGATGTCGTAGACAGAAAATATCAATCACACCATCTTCTACAGTATACCCCGGTTACTCGCAGGTGTTTACTGGTATTAGGATATGCCACATAAAATAAAAAACCCCACGTAGCGCGGGGATGTCCAAAATATTTAGCCGTCTACCTAGACTAGGCAGACAATTCCAGAAGTTGTAGTGATATCCCCCGCTATACCGGATAAGGTTAGCGGGAGAAGATGCCAACTTTGTGGAACTAGAAGGTAAAAGTGGTTCTCAGGGTACCAATGACAGCATCGTCATTGCTATCGGTTTGGTTGGGATTAAGGAGCCAGATGACGCCCGGAGTAACTGAGATGTTGTCAGTCAGCTGGTACTTGTAAAAACCTTCGATGTGATAGGCGTAGTCACGGTTATTGCCTAAGTTCACGAAGCTTCCGTTATTATTCCTCAGACCTCTTAAAGTCGGCTCTGCACCGCCAAAAATGCCTAAAAGGTTACCTTGTTTACCAAAGTTGGGTAAGGCAAGCCCAGCTCCAAAGGTCCAAGTGTCACCTCGTCCACTATCAAAGTCAACGAAAGTGCGTGCAGCAAAGCCACTAAGTGAAATAGAGTTACTCGGTCGGATAGCAACTTCTACGCCGTAGCTGTTAGTTGTCATATCTTCTGAAGCCCTATTCGCCAGAAGTCCACCACCCGCTCCTATACCACGTATACGTGACGGATCGTTGGCCAAGGCCGTACCTACAACAGGTAAACTACGACCCCGCATTTCATCATCAGCTTGTTGACCAGCAGTGCCACCTAAGTCAAAAATACCCTGACCGGCACTATGGCGACCGCGGACGTAGGTTAAGCCCACACCAACCCGATCGGAGAGGTTGAAGTTCAGCTGACCTAAAGCAGCGAAGTCTCCATTGACTAAACCACCATCAGTCCTACCCTCTGTATCGTTAAGAAAAGGCACATTGGCATTATCTGCCAGGTAACCAACGGTTAGCGAAGTCGGTCCCAAGATTGGGAATCGCCCAGCGCCGAGGGTGACTGCTCCACCAGCACCGCCGCCAATGCGATATATTGGGCTTTCTTGAGCAAAAGTAGACAGTGCCCCATTACCGCCATCATAGTCTTCAAAGTAGGGGTTGAGAGTAGGAGCGTAGTCGCTATGAATACCGCCCGTAGCAGCTAGGTAAACTTTCGAGCTACCAAACGGGAAGTAATAGGACAACCAATCTAGCTGGATGTCGTTGTTGCTACCGATGCCACCAGGTTTGATATTAAAGGTCTGGTTGCCCTCGAATGTACCGCCGTTGAAGACGCCGCGGTCGGTCTGGAAGAAATCGTTGACAGGATTATCCAGGTTGCCAGCAGCCAGACGGGTGTGCAAAGTGTCACGACCAGTGAAGCTGGTTCGCAGGTCTAAGCGAACACGATCGCCCAAAATACCAGGGCTGCGCTCGTCGCCGATGGAGTCAGTGTAAGCAAATATGGCTTCACCGGCTAGCTTGGTCGTGGTGGAAAACTGCCGCGCTTCCAGAAAAGCGGTGCGACCTTCCAAGTTATCCACTCGGGTGCCTAATGTTGCCAACTCTGTCCGAAACTCTTCAACTAACCGTTGCAGTGCCTCGAAGTCTCTTCGGGAAACGGCATCTGCTCCGTTAGCAGCAATCAAGCTTTCGATTTGTCTGAGACAGGCATTCAAACCAGCGGCAAATTCGTAGCGAGACAGTGCTCGGTTACCGCGATAGGTACCATCTGGATATCCCACCAGACAGCCATATCGTTGTACAACCCGATCCAAGGCTTCATAAGCCCAGTCAGATGGTTGCACGTCTCGGAACTGGGAAGCGTTGGTAATTTGACCCGCTCCCTCCTGCCCTTCGTTGCTGTATTGCAGGATTTGTTGGAGATTTTTGGTGTCCACAGGAGCCGCTTCGGTCGCACCACCAGCTGGGCTGGCTTGGGCTACCTGCGTCTCTACAGATGGCATTTTGAACTGAGACGATGCTTCCGCTGGCTTAGCTAGCGTCGGCTCACTTGCCTTTACTGCTACTGTTTGCTCCTGTAGGGCAGCCGCAGAGGTTGAAACCTGTACGGCGTTATTTGCTGGGGATTCGGGAACCGCCGCCAGCGTCACTTCTTTGATTTTTGTTGCTTGTGCAGTTTGAGGCTGGATAGCTTCTGAAACTACTTGCTTTTCCGCTGCGATCGCATTTCCTGATAGAACCAGGGTTGCACCCAAAACTGCTGGGCTGATGAGCAGAGATTTCCACAGAACTTTAGACATCTTTCCTCTTGTCCTCACACCTTATTCAGAAAGAATGACATCTTAATTTTTACTCCACCAGCCAGTATATCTTCTATTCCCTAAGTTGGATTCATAATTTTTAATTAATTTCAAAAAAAAAAACCAACTTTACCTGTCCCGAAGCAGATTTAGATGCTTTAGCTAATTTATTCGCCAAGGCGATGCCTATATAAAATTATGCTTAAAAAACTATCCGCTCCCACCGTCGGCGTTTTGGCTTATAAACCATCACGCTTTCAGTGGGAGCGGTCTAGCGGGTCTTCTGATTGGAACCAGGCTGCCGGGAGAAACTCCGAGCCAGCCTCACAGTATCAACTACGAACCTCCGAAGAAGTTGAAGCTGACTGCTAGAGAATAGCCCCGGCACACAGCCGGCTAACTCCAATCAGGTGACCCATGCGTATACTACTATCTTGCATGAGCATCACCTCCTTTATCCCTAAACGGTTTTTTTTACTAAAAAACAGCCGTTTACTACTATCTTTCTTGGCTGAGGTTACTTTCTGCTATGTCAAATGACTGTTGCATTGGATTCCCCACCTAACGGCTTTGGCTTTACTGCTACCCTTAAGGACAAGCATTTGCCTACATTGGCAGCATCACCACTTAACCCTCTACAGGTAGCGATGATCAAGCTCACCGTCTAACAAGCAGAAACTGTGTATTACTGCCACTGTTTTCTCTTGCCTCTGTCATCCTAACATCTAAAAACCTGATTGGCAATTTTCTATCAATTTGATCAAAAAATACCCCCACCTATAGGCGGGGGTAAGGTTTAACCAACCTGGAAAACAAGCTGGATATTAAAGTGCATTACCACGAGGCAGAACTTCTTCAGGAAACTCGAAGTTCTCGTGAGGCTGATCCTGGGGAGCCATCCAAGCGCGGATGCCTTCATTGAGCAGGATATTTTTGGTGTAGAAAGTCTCGAACTCTGGATCTTCAGCCGCCCGGATTTCTTGAGACACGAAGTCATACGCCCGCAGGTTCAAGGCTAAACCGACGATGCCCACGGCGCTCATCCACAATCCTGCCACT
>JAHHGU010000024.1 GCA_019359765.1 Aphanothece sp. CMT-3BRIN-NPC111 | reverse complement strand
TCTTTGCCTGCACGATTGGAAAAGGAAGCTCAGACTCTAGCCCAGCTTACCGGGTGGAATATTCAGGATATCCGCAAGAAAACTAATGTGGCTCAAACTCAGGAAACTTTTTTTTGGAGAAATATTTGGCCTTGATGTTAATGATTTTATTTCTCTAGGGGGTTGCACTTTCTAGAACCGAACTGAGCAGGTACTCGCCCCTCTGCTCAGTTCGACCAAATTACAAACTAACTTAAGCATTAGACTTAAATCTAGAGAGCGCCTTCCTTTTACTTAGAACCATAGTAAGATGTGCAAGGATTACCCAATATGCTGACTCTATTATCAATGGGAAATAAATACAAAAGTATTTACTCCAGAGAGCGCATAAATATGTTACAATCCATTAAATTTTAATAAATGCGAGTGGAACTTGAATTTATCCCACTCGAAGAGCTTTATTTTGCTCTTAGTTGAGAGAAGTCAGTTATGGCAGGTCAAAAGCTTCTAATTATCGATGACGGTAAAACTATTCGGATGCAAGTCCGAGACATGTTGCCTAAGGGAACCTTTGAAGTCCTAGAAGCACAAGACGGCTTAGAAGGACTTAATCTCATCCGCCAAGAGCGCCCAAACTTAATTTTGTTGGATTTCTTCATGCCTCGCATGAACGGTTGGGAAGTCTTGGAAAAAATGCAAGCTCAACGCGAACTCCAGACAATTCCCTTGGTGGTGATGTCGGGCAGAAAAGAAGAGGTAACAGAGAAAGTTCCACAACTATTTGACTCTTATGAATTTATAGAAAAGCCTTTCGATCAGAAGGCTTTAATAGGGGCAATAAAATCGGCAATGGCAAAAGCTAAAAAGCGGCAGCTAACCGTAGTCACACCCCCTAAACCCGCAGAGCAAGTTCCAGAAAAGCCGCTCACTGGAACAGGAGAAATTCAGGAATTGAAAGCACAAATTCGAGTATTAAATGATAAGGATAGCAAAATGCAGGCTGAAATTGATGGGTTGAAAAAGCAGATACATCAAATAATGACATTTATAAAACAGAAAAAGAGTTAAAGGGGCATAGTTTACTAAAAAAGGTGTTTTTTGGGGACGTTAGCGAAGCAATGCTTTTCGATTAATTTCTTTCCCTAACCCCTCCAAACTAAGAATTTTTCCTGATATTCAGTCTGTAAATGGAGGGTTATGTTTTGCTTATCCGAAAAGTATTAATTAGCGTAGTGGAGTGGCAGCGCACATCGATATTTGTACATTATGCTGAAGGGGCACAAACACCCCTTCCTCGGAAAAGTGAACTGTTAAGCGCGATCGCTCTCTAGCACTAAAAGTCTATCGCCACTACTGAAATATAAGCGATCGCTCATTCTACTCTTAGATGCCCGTCACCAGTCGCTGTTCAAATACTTGTACTAAGCCTATCGCTACCTGAACTAGAGGCCAGCCCACCAAACAGATTAACGCAGCCCGGTTAGTGCTAATATCTAAACCTTGGCGGACTGCAACAATCACAGCTAGCAAACTCCAGACAGCTAACACCAGTTCAATCGATCGCCCTAGTAAAGGAATCACTGTTAAGAAGTTCAACGCTTGGGGAGCATAAGCAAAGCCGATAGGAATCAGCAAATCTCCATAAGTTGGGTCAATCTCTTTTAGCCATTGACCGATCTTCCAGATACTTAGCGTCCAAAAATAGTAGCCTCCCACTACACTGATGCCATCAATTAGAAGTGCTAAAACCAGAATAGGTGGCGTAGCTCTATTAATTAATAATATAATTGTACTGCCCAACATATGGGACAGTGCTGCTAGCATGACAATTGTTAGCGCTATCCGATGCGTTTTAGGTGTATTGGGAGCATTCTCATAGAAATTTCCCTCCAAAGATAGTGCCTTCCAGAGCGTTGTGCCTAAACTGCCTTTTGAATCCTCGCTAATCACGTTTAATCCCTGCTCCTCGAAATTAGATTGCAGCTTTGATAAGATACTGTTTTATAAAGCAAACGACAACACAATCTTAAATCAATTGAGGTAAATAGTTTGCTTTGTGTAAAATTATCTGAGAAACGTAACAAGTTTTAAATGTTTAAGTTTATTTTACAAATAATTCGGTGGCTGCGGGGAGGAACATTAAAGCTGTTGATTCTCGCAGGAATAATACTCCTCGTTTGGGGAATCATCTCGCCTGTAGGAACTTTGGTGTGGTGGCTGAATCAAGGAGCGCAAACTTTAGGCATTACGACAAACACCCCCCAGGAACTGCCATTTAACAAAGATAATGTAGAAACTGGAAATGGTGCATCTTTATCTAAATCTTCAAACATAAATTGTTACATTGTATTTCTGCCAGGAGTTGGAGATTTTTCGGCTGATGAATTAACCTCTGGGGAGGAAGTATTTCTCAACACTTTAGTTCAGATTCATCCTAACTGCGTGGCGGTTGGGGATGTTTTTCCCTACTCAGTAAGTAACCAGAGTTTAGGAGGACAGCGAGTACTTGCTCCCATATGGCGCTTTGCTAATGAGGCAAAAGGCTGGCTAGTAAGCCCAGACGTGCTGATCAAAATTCGCAATCTCTGGCGATTCGCTATTTCCGCAGACCCTCGCTATGGTTCTGTCTATAATCAGGGGATTGCCACTGCTGTCATCGAGCGGATGAATGCTATACACCCAATACCACGCTCTTTGAGTCAACCTATTAACATCATTCTGGTTGGAACTAGCGGTGGCGTAGAAGTTGCTCTTGGTGCAGTCCCTTATCTTAACCAGTGGTTAGATGCCAAAATCACTTTAATCTCCGTTGGTGGTGTCTTTGATGGCAGAAAGGGCTTTGGGGCGATTGAGCATTTCTATCACCTTCGAGGGCGTCGGGACTGGGTTGAGGATATAGGCGGTATTGTCTTCCCCTCCCGTTGGCTGTGGAATGTTACTTCCTCATATAATCAAGCTCGTCTGCTGGGTAAATATACAGCAAGCATCAGTGGTCCCCACGCCCATGATGGTTCTGAAGGCTATTTTGGTGAAGAAGTTGTAGACGCGAGTGGTCTTACTTACGTGGGTTTAACAATCCAACAAATTAACAAGCTTCCAATTTGGTCTGATTGAGAAAGCCCCTTCTGAAGCCGTCACTTCTTTCTTTAAAAATCAGGATTTCGACATTTTTTAGCAAGGATTTCTCGCCCATGTACTCATGGCAGAGGTAGTTTATTTGTTCTACTCTTTGCCTTCGGAGGAATTATTTGCGCCCCTTCGGTATTGAAGCTTACCTATCAGTTTTTGATATATATACCTACAGGTTGAGCAGGTACTTTATTGCTTTCCGCCTAGAGGTCGATAAAGCAAAAACGCGGTGTTGTTAATGTGTTTTGTAGGTTGAGGAAAATAAATCTGCACCGGATGGGAGTTCTATTTTTTTTACCTATCGTCGTGCATTCAAGCAGAGCGATCGCTAATGTGCGAACAATGTAGAAACCCAAAAAGAGAAAGGCGGTGTGGAGTTTTTGTCGCTTCCTACACTTAGTTACTACCAAATGAGGGGATTAAATTCCCATCAGAGCCATCCGAGGTGGTAAATGCCAGTAGTCTAGGTGGATAAATCTACCAAAAGCATAATTTAACTGTACTGGATGGGAGTTAGGTCGCTGTTACCCATAGTCGTGCATCAAAGCAGAGCAGCGTCAGATGTACGAGCGGTACAAATTAAGGAACAGACATAGGCGGTGTGCAGTTTTTGTAGGTTTTTGCACTTAATTACTGTTGGCAGAAATTCAACTCTCCATCAGAGTTCATAAGTGGTAAATGCCAGGGTCATACCTACAACAAACCAGACTATATGTGCCTATGGCAACTTAAAACCTTGGGTTGCACTCAATCCAAGGTTGTGTTTTTGGCGATTCAGTTGTTGTCAATTGGACGCCTATAAAACTGAAATCTTACCTAGATTCAAGGAGAATTATATGCCAGAAGACCAAGAGCTACAACCAGCCCAGCATCAGGAACAACAACCCGGCATTGAGTCAGAGATGACACCACGACCTAAAGCGGACGATCCCCAATATCGGGGGAGTGGAAAGCTACAGGATAAGGTGGCATTGATCACCGGTGGCGATAGTGGGATTGGTCGTGCAGTTGCGATCGCATTCGCCAAAGAAGGAGCCGATGTAGCGATTGGATACCTCAACGAACACGACGACGCTAAAGAAACGAAAAAGCTGGTGGAAGAACAAGGACGCAAATGCGTCACTATTCCAGGCGATATTGGCGACGAAAAATTTTGTCAGCAAGTCGTGCAACAAACAATTGGCGAGTTCGGCAAACTCGATATTCTCGTTAACAATGCGGCTGAACAGCATCCCCAAGAAAGCATTGAGGACATCAGTGCCGAACAGTTGGAGCGTACTTTCCGCACCAACATTTTCTCCATGTTTTATCTCACGAAAGCAGCACTCAAGCACCTGAAAGAAGGTAGCACGATTGTCAATACAACTTCAGTCACCGCTTATAAAGGAAATCCGCAACTGCTGGATTATTCTTCCACTAAAGGGGCAATTGTCGCCTTTACGCGATCGCTATCAAAATCCCTGGTTGAAAAGGGAATTCGCGTCAACGGCGTCGCACCAGGTCCCATTTGGACACCATTGATTCCCGCCACCTTCCCAGAAGAGAAAGTTGCTCAGTTCGGCGCACAGGTGCCCATGAAGCGGGCGGGACAACCGGAAGAACTTGCACCCAGCTACGTTTTCCTGGCGTCGGATGACTCTTCTTATATGTCCGGTCAGATTCTGCACCCCAACGGTGGCGACGTAGTCAACGGCTGATCTGGGTTGGAATTTTCCATTTATCTTACTCGTACCCCATCCAAGTAAAGTTGGATGGGGTTACTTTGATCGGGAGAAGGCTTCGTATAGGCGATCGCTCAAGGGCAAACTAAACTTCGGGGAGAAATTATTTTCAGCAGGACTTACGCAGAGATCCCTCTAAATCAAAGTTAAAAAGGGGGATTTGGAGCGTTCCCCCCTTTTTAAGGGGGGCTAGGGGGGATCAAGGTTTTAGGCTTTTGGTGCGTAAGTCCTGTTGAGGTCAAATATCTGCGTTTATCTGCGTCTATCTGCTTTCATCTGCGGTAAAAAACCTCTTAAATCGACTTTCAGGATAAGTTCTTTGCGCGTAAGCCCTATTTATTTCCAGGCAATTATAAAAAAAATACTCCCACCACCTTAGTAGTGAGAGCGTAAAATCCTAGCTAAGTTTTTTTAGCTATGTACTTCAGTTGAGATTAGCTGCCTGTTACTTAGTAGAAGCTGCCATCTGTTCCTGAACCTTGCTCTTAGCAGCTTTAAAGTCGGTAGCCATTTGCTCTTTTTGCTCGTCGCTACAGTTGTTGTCGATTGCCGCAAACAAAGTGCTTTCTTCTTGACGGATGTGATCGCCAAGCACATCCATCAGCTGCTTAATTTTGGATTTGAATTCGTCGGATGAAGAAGGACTGATAGACTTAATTTCATCCAGCATCCGCTTCATTTGGGCTTGCTCATCGTACAGCTCTTGAGTATTGTCGTCGCCATAGAAAGAGCGAACATTGGCATAGACGATTTCTTCTTCGGCTTGAGAGTGCGCCAATATATCTTTATACAGCTGGCCGAAATACTCTTGGAGTTTTTGAGGGTCGTCAGTAGCCCCGATTTCCGTGAATATGGTATTAACCTTGTTATGATCCAGCCGGATGAGGGTCTGGATATTCATATCCTGCTTATCAGAGCTTTGGGTGACAGCACTACCGACCACACCAGAGAAGGCTGCAACAGCATCTTGAACGCGTCCCCAAAGTCCTTGAGCCGGTTCTTTGCCAGTCAGCTCGCGCACGCCCAGAATCTCTATAATCCCTTTGAGTTGTTCTTGATGAGCGCGGTTCTCAAAGTTAACCGTGTTCAAAGGTCCGATCGCAACTTCGATATCAGCGCCAACAACCTGAGCGCACTTGTGAATTAGAAGCCCAGTCATGGTCTGGTTATGCTTCAGCAGTTCGTGCTGAGATACCTTCTGGTAGAGGGAAAGTGCCGAACCCTCCATCAATTGCTGAATTTTCTCAGCCCATTGCTTAACTGTATCGCGGGGTTCTGCTTGGATACCGTACTGAACGATTACAGTCTCTAGAACGCCCATGTTCTTCCGGTCATCTTCAAGCATATCCTGTAAGCGCTTGCGGATATCTTGATCATCAATAGCAGAAATAAGTTTTTCTTCATTAGAAATTAGCAAGTTTTGAAGAACTCTCATATCTGCCAATTCCATGCCGATAGCAGAGCGCTTTGTATCATTAAGAGTCTGTACCATTCTGTAATTCTCCTGTGAAATAATCATGTTATTAGTATCACTTCTAACGGTATCACAGCCATTTAACTAGACTCCTCCTTCTCTCGACTGAGCGAAAAGAAAATTTTATTGAGCTTTTGGAAAGATGTTTAACTTTGCAATAAAAACTATCAAGATAGCAGTCCGAAACAAGTCGCTATTAAAAAAAAGCCAAAACCCCAGACCGGAGCGCTATATTACAAATGATTCAGGGCTGATATATATATTTGATTTATTAAAAAAGTCAGAATAGTTAAGATACCTCTCCGTTTCAGAGAGGTATCTTAACTATTCTGACTTTCCTACGCTTAGGAGAAGCTGAGGTCAGCTTTATAACAGCACTAAGAAAGCAAATTTATTGCTAACTCAGTGCTATCCTGTTCAGATTGTTACTTTGTGGAAGCTGCCATTTGATCTTGCAGCTTGCTTTTCACAGTCTTGAACTCAGTAGCCATTTGCTTCTGCTGCTCGTCGCTGAAGTTATCGCTGATTTTCGCGAACATTTCGTTCTCTTCTTGAGTAGTATGATGCTTAACCGTCGCCATCAGCTGCTCAGTTCTTGCTTTGAAATCAGATGAAGAGGGGTTAATAGCCTTGATTTCGTCGAGCATCCGCTTCATCTCGGCTTGCTCATTATAGAGATCTTGAGTGCTTTCGTAGTAGGAACGAACTGCCGGGTAAACAACTTGTTCTTCAGCTACAGAATGGGCGCTCAGATCCTTATATAATTGTCCGAAATACTCTTGGATTTTTTGAGCATCGTTAGAGCTGAGGATTTCAGCGAACAGAGTATCAGTCTTGGTATGATCCATACGGATGAGGTCACGGATGCTGATCTCGTCATCGGTGCGCGTTACTACACTACCAGCTACACCTGTTAATGCTGCAACAGCATCTTGAACTCGCGCCCACAGACCTTGATCTGCGTCTTTTCCAGTCAGTTCGCGAACGCCCAGAATTTCTAGAATTCCTTTTAGTTGCTCTTGGTGAGCGCGGTTTTCAAAGTTAAGTGTATTTAAAGGAGCGATCGCAGCTTCAATGTCAGCACCAACAACTTGAGCAGCCTTGTGAATTAGCAGCCCAGTCATCGTTTGCTTATGCTTCAGCAGTTCATGTTGAGATACTTTCTCAAACAAAGTTAGCTCAGAACCTTCCATTAGTTTCTGTGCTTCCGCAACCAGCTTTTGGGTTGTTTCCCTCGGCTCACTTTTGACACCATACTGAACAATTACTGTATCGAGAACGCCCAGGTTTTTTTGATCGTCTTCGAGCATATCCTGGATTTTTTTGCGAATCTCGTCATCACTAGAAGCCTGGATGAATATCTGCTCATTGGAAATTAGCAGATTTTGCACAGCTTTCATATCTGCCAATTTTGCGGCAATAGCTATGCGCTTGGTGTCATCAAGAGTCGATACCATTTTTTATTTTCCTCTCAAAATCGTAATCAATCAAAGATCTACCTTGACGATGTCACAGAAAAGCGGGTGGATTCATCTCTCTTTTGACTGATAGCATTGACGAATCTGTGGGAAAATAACCAGACGCTAACTTTTTCGTAGGATAATCTTTATCCTAAAATTTTACACCTATCAATTGGCAGGAACTGATTTTATTAAGCCTTTATATAGACATTGATAATTTGCCATCTATCTATAAATAGATTAAAAAAATACCACTTTAGATATTTTTAGCATTAAGTAGCCATGATCACTTTAAATCGATGCTATGAGGCAGATAATTGAGGAACAACGTTAGATTTTCCCCTTTTAGATAAGTAATCGTGCTAGCTCTCCCACTGCGCCCCTGTTCCCTCCACCGCGAGGCAGATACATTTCTTAATGCAAATCTTTTAGATTAAGTTAAGAACTAACTTAATAGCAAAAGACATAGGAGAACGCACTGTGGCGCAAGAAAAAGAAGGGCTGGGTGAACAAGCCTTAAATAAGGCAGCTGAGATTGGATTATCTAGCCAATTAGATGAAGTAGAAAATCTGGATGTACACGTCAAAACTGATCCTTTCAAGGTGATGGGGGGAGAAGTAGATTCAGTAAATATCGAAGGCAAAGGTCTGGTCATGCAGAAAGACCTTCGCACAGAGGAAATGCATATACAAACGGGTAAGATTGCTATCAATCCGTTGAGTGCCGCCTTTGGCAAAATTGAGCTGACCCATCCAACTGAAGCTGATGCTCATGTTGTCCTAAAAGAGGAAGACCTCAACCGCGCCTTCAATTCTGAGTTTGTCCGTGAGAAGCTGCAAAACCTAGAGGTGCAGTTTGATGGTAAACCCACGACCCTAGACACACGTAAGGTGGAGTTTCATCTACCAGGTGATAGTAAGATTGCACTGCGTGCGGAAATTGTGATGCGTGAAACAAATGAGACCAAGCAAGTCGCCTTTTCTGCCGTGCCTCGCAAAAGCCCGGACGGCTATAGCGTCTCCCTAGAGGATGTCCAGTACTCTGAAGGCAAAGATTTATCCTCAGACCTAACTGACACTTTGTTGGAAAAAACCAGCGAACTATTAGATCTCCGCAACTTTGAACTAGAAGGGATGTCGCTACGCCTCAAGGCGCTAGATGTGCAACCGGGCAAAATGACTCTTCAGGCACAAGCGCACGTAGAGCAATTTCCCTCAGAATAATAATAAATTTGCCTCTATAGCCTCTATAGTAGGGTGGGCTATGCCTACCCTACTTAAGTTATATAGGCTGCCCGTGTTAACAAGGGCTTCAATAAATAGAAACAAGAGAGAACAATATGACACAGACTCCTAGTGTTCCACCCCTGATTGAAAGTGACGAGACAGACTATCAAGACAGTGGTGTTACCAGTACAGTTGCAGTTGCAGGTCATCCCCTTCATCCGCTTATCGTCCTGTTTCCGATTGCTTTTCTAGTGGCCGCCGCCGCCGCCGATATAGGCTATTGGTTGACAAAGGGCGACTTCTTCTGGGCACGAGCTTCTCTTTGGCTAATAGGTGCTGGCTTAGTAACTAGCTTGCCAGCAGTGCTCACCGGACTGCTAGACTTTCTGAGAATTGAACGAGTCCGCAAGCGCAAAGCAGGCTGGGCGCATCTGTTACTCAATGTTGCCGCTTTGGGGTTGAGTGCTATCAACTTTGTAGTGCGTCTGGGCGACCCGGCTGGGAAAATATTATTTTTAGGGCTGACCCTTTCAGTAATTGTGGCGACGATTCTGGGTCTTTCAGGTTGGTACGGAGCCGAGTTGATTTATCGACATAAGGTTGCTGTGATTGGTTACGGCGATCCAAACCGATAGGCCTAATAAATAAGCAGGCGATTGTTGATGTCGCCTGCACACTAATATTATCAATTACTGCCACTGATGAGTGGTATACAAACTGTAACCTCTTCAGAGGTTTAAACTTATATCCGCTAAAAGCTCTATGTCAGTGTGGAATAACGTTGCCTTTGCAGGCTCACGTTATTCCTCATTATTTCAAGGCTAAGGCTATTAATTCTATATAATTCCTGGCCCGCGACCACGCTTGTCACTTTCAAGAGTAAGGTCTCCCTGCTTATCTTCTTGCGCGTCTTCTAGTTCTTGGACGCGTTGAGCAGTAAGCTCTTCCTCTTTTTGCTTCAAGTCTCCTGGCTCGTTAACGTACATTTCCGGTTCAATGGCGTAGTTATTGAGTAGACCTTCTTTGTCTACTGTATAGCCATCTGTGGTGTGAATACTCTCAGGATCTGCGTCTGCTGCTTCTCTAGGATGTTCCTTGTACCTATTACCTTCCCTTTCTAGGCGGGCTGCGGTTTCAGCAGGGACGATCCCCCTGTCATAGTGATCTTCAGCAACTCGGTCAGATGTATCAGGAGCTACATTTTGTTTCGTAGTTGATTGTTCGCCCGGAGCCGCTTCATTACTCATGAGGATGTCCTCCAAAAAAAATAGTTCCTTCACAGTAGAGGCTTCTGAATGTCACTCGTATCTATCTTGAGTCTTAAATTAAAATTATCTAACGAATTGTTACAAATAGAAAACAGAGCGGGTATCTGTGATAATTGATTTCCAAAGAATGAAGACACTATAAACAGGATTTAGATCCTCTGCTTACAAGGCAATTTCAGACTTTCAAGAAGCACCAATTAATTACAACAACACTTACCTACAAAAACACGGTCAAAGACCGTGCTGAGTATAGAACAAATCCATCCAGTGCTTGTGAAGTACCCTAAGTTGCCCTAAGCTTCGCTTAGGGCTTCCTGCCCTGAACCAGCAACCCGGTTCATCCCTAGTCTTTCAACTAGCTGGTCAGGCGTAAATTTCCCGTCTTCCAATTTTTCCAAGCGTTCTGCTTCTTTCTTGGTAAAGACAACGGGTTTGCCCAGTTCTGCCGTCATATAAGCGACTGCCATATCCTGGGAGTTATATGTCCAGCCAACCCGTCCCTGACGATCTAAGAGGATGCACCCAGCCTCTCCTTCAACCTTAGATTTCAGAGTGTCAATCGCCTTCTGCGCTGCCTCGTCGGGATGCCTGTCTCCAGCCAGGAAATTGATCGCAGTTTTAGCAAGAACTACCGGAATAATCGACTCGCCATCACCCGTTGTTGAGCAAGCGCCGAGTTGATTGTCAGCGTACAAGCCACAGCCAACTAACGCTGTATCCCCGACGCGGCCGGGTGGCTGATTCGTGGTTCCTCCAGTTGAGGTTCCAGCAACTAAAGTTCCCGAAGCATCCAGAGCCACACAGCCGACAGTGTTGGGACGATCTACAACTTCCTGCTCCTCCTTCCACTCCTGCAACGGCTCATCGGCTATCAAGTCTTCTTTTGCACACATCTCGGCTCCGTTGTCTGCGGCAAAGCGTTCTGCGCTGTGAGCCACTAGCAGCCGGGGTTTTTCATCCATAATCATCCGTGCCACCGATATCGGATGGCGCACGCCTTTAACTGCTGCTACCCCTCCCCAACCTAACTTAGCGCCCTCCATAATAGCCGCGTCTACCTCCACCTCTCCCGCAGTGTTGAGAGTCGAGCCAAAACCTGCGTTAAATGTAGGGTCAGCTTCGAGAACGCGGATGGCTGCCTCAACGGCTTCTCCAGCGCTGCCGCCAGCAGTCAGCACTGCCCAACCTGCCTCTACTGCTGCCAAGCAGCCAGCATGGTTGGCCTCAACCTTGTCCTCAGTGATGGTTTTTGCCCCACCATGAACAATGATGGCTAGTGTCATCTATGACTCCTTATAAATTCTTGTGAAATTTCTGTAAATGTTTGAGGTGAAACGGCGAGAGTCAATCAGTTGGATTAATAGCTGTCATAGCGTATATAAGCCCAAGCGCTCAGTATGTGAAATAAAAACTGCTTAGGGAAACTCTTACTGAGCTAAAACCAAGGTTTTGCTATCTTCCCGATCAACTTCGCTATGCCAAGTGAATGAAACAGTTCTCTATCGGCGAACTTTCCCATTCAGCCAGCATTTGATACTTCTTTTACATTCAAGCGCAGCCCAAAAATTACAGCTTCATCCTGAGAGGTGTATTAGCTGCGTTTGAGGAAGGATTATGTATTAAGTTGTACTGTGAGCCTTAATACAATAACTTTAACTAAGCCAGTGCAATCCCTTATTCTGTAAGTTCTGCTCGATGTGCTGCATTTCCTCGATTGTCTCTCCAGTCACAATTCCGTAAATTTCGGTGTAGATATTTCCGTATTTGACCTTCTCTAGAGCCGACAAAATTATAAAGTCCTTGCGCTCCAATTGTCGTTTCAGGGTCACTAGAATAAAGTCCAATGTTCCATCCATGCGGTAGTCACTAGAATATTTAGCTACCTCCTTTCCTAGCCCTAATAAGGTATTGCGCTGCAAGCACAGAGGAGTCGAGCCATTGACTCGAAAATTGGCATCGATCATATAAAGCTGTTGGTCTGTATCTTCCAGCACGTCGAAGCCAATGAAGCCGAAATATCCCTGTTGATGAGCATACTGACCAATGGCAGCAATCATCTCAAAGAACCTGCTCATGTCAGTTTCGCGGTAGTGAATCAGTCCACCTAAATAGTTGCCCTCCTCTGTAACAAGCTGGCTTGTAGTGCCGATGAGCGTTATATCTCCCGCTTTGTTGACATAGAACTGCACGCAGTAGTTCTGCACAGCATTCTTGACGAACTCCGAGACAATAATCGTATCCAGCAACTTAATATCGAGATATTTCCTCAGTTCTTCAAGGCAGTAGTTCAAATCGCTGGTACTTCTGATAATGTATGTGCCTTCCCCTGAAAGTCCGTGCGAGGTTTTGATCAAGTAGGGGAATTTTTGTGGTAACTGAATATCTTCGAGACTGTTGGCGTGCAGATTGTAGCTTGAGTATTTTGGGCATTGCACTCCAGACTCGGCTAGCGTCACTTTGCTGAGCAAGCTGTAGTGGGCATCTGGATCGACGGCATGTTTTTCAGGCTTTAGGTTATCAAACGGAAATAGAGTGATGACCTTGTCAAAGCGCGAGTTCTGGCTGAGTTCGTCCAGATACATCGAACAATCCATCATTTCCATATTGGTGTAGCTAAAGCCAAAATGCTCCCGCCAGTAGTCAATCAGCAAGTTTTGCGGCTTAATAATGACAATTCCAGGAAGGGAGTCACCTAATACAGCCAAATTCTTCCAAGGTTCCTTCTGGCAAATTTTGTCGAAGGAGGTTTTAGTAGCTTCACTACTGCCGTCTTGAATAAAGTATTTTTTCCGGTTGGGGTAAGCCGCCCAACTGGCAGTCGCAGGGTAATTTAGGATGAACGCATAAGGTGCATCCATAATGTCTTGAGCAAATAAATCGGAAAGAGAACTTCCTTGAAAGTAATTAAAGTTGTATGTTGAGCCGATAGAAGATTGCAAGTCTCGTTTAAATTTAAGCGTTTTCAAGGCTCACCTCCACATCTAACTGACAAACATGGTGTTAGTTGCCCAACTTTGATGCCTCTATCTGCAAGCAGAGAATATTATTTAAGGTGATGAATGAAACAATTGGGGTTTATTTATAGCTGTGCTATTAATGATTAATTAAAGTTATTCAAGCTTAATTAATAAATCAACTATATTGCTATAAAGTTAAATATTGATAAGTTCAGTAGATAGGACGAATCAGCAGCGTATTTTCGTTGGTAATAAGGACGCTATAATCAGTACGGTTAAAGACTGTGCTTTCTTAGGTAAATCGGTTTTGTCATTAATTGATGCTTATTGAAAATCAGTAATTTATCTAAATTTTGTTTATCGGCGATCGCGATTTGGGCTGTCTCAAAAGTACGGTCAAAGCCGTGCCAAGTAAAGAGTGAAATTTAGCTAGGGCATGAAAAAGCAAGTTAAGGTTAAACCAAATTCCAAACAGCAAAACATCAAGGAAGCCGTAGATGGTAGCCTAATTGTACATCTCAAGTCGCCGCCAATAGATGGCAAGGCTAATGAGGAGTTAATTCAACTCCTGGCAAAGAAGTTTAATGTGGCGAAATCTCAAATTAAAATCAAGTCTGGTTTATCGTCAAAGAATAAGCTGGTTGAAATAGACATAGATTCTTGAGACTCTCACTGCTAAGCTTACGCTGCGGCGGAAAATCCCTGCTTCGATAGATATTTATTTTTTTTGTAACCCAAAAACACGACTAATCTTATTGACTAAAGTACTAGGAAATGTATTGGTTGAGCCACCGCTATTTACAATTATTTTGCTAGATGCATCTAACTTATTTAACATATTTTTGCCCTGTAAGGCTTTTTCATCTTCAGGATTTAATTGTAAAGCTTTATTTATATGAACTCTAGCCATGGCTATCATGTTTTGTTTCAAATAAGCTATTCCCAATAAACTATGGCAACTACTATTAGTAGGCTCCAAAGCCAGGGCATCTCTTAACTCTACAATAGCTTTTAAAAAACTATTGTGAACTATATATGCCGTTGCACGACGTATATATGGCTCAACTACAGAAACGTGGGTTACATAATTAAGTTGGCTTGGCGTCAAGTCTAAACTAAAGTCGTCATCAGTAGTATGTGTTGATGAGCTTTCCTGGTTGGTATGGATACTTTTTTCTTTTTGTAAAAGATAGACCATATTTAACTCACTCATCATACCAATAGCATCGATGACATGGTCTAGTGATTCATATTGCTCGTCAGATAGGGTTTGTAATCTACTCTTATATACGTTTTCTAAATCAAGGTTTTGATAATCTTCGCTATCAATTTTGACTTGACTTTTGGCAAGAGTAAGTTTATTAACCATCTCTGCTAACAATTTCAGATATTCCTGATGCTCCCGCTCCTTAGACAACTGTATATAAGCTGGAGTTACTATTTTGGATAGCAATTGACATGCATGTTCTTTTTCTACAGGGTTTTTATAAGAACAAGTATCGGGATGCAATAGAAGTGCAATGGACTTATAGCGTTTCCGTATAGTATTAATATCTGCATCAACTGGAACCCCTAAAATAGCGTGCAGATCCATAAAATTAAATTTGAAAAAGCCTTTTTTTGTATCAAGTATTACACTTAATTTCTCTAAAAATTTACTAGTTTTGTGTGAAATTACTGTTGTTTCTGACTGTAAATTTGGCTCTGGTAAGTTGAAATATTTTTTTCCTATTTCCGATAATACAAAAAGTATTTCTCTTGCACTCTGTGGGCGTTCGTCAGGATTTTTAGCTAGGCATTTCCTTACTAAATTTTCTAGTTCATGAGGAATTTTTAAGTTGGGGTTGGTATCTTGGAAAGAGTTTGGAGGTTGAGAACTATGAATTTTATACCAAGCGCCATAAGAGTTAACAGCTTGGTTTCCCCAAGGACTTTTACCTGAAAGCATTTCAAACATGACCACGCCCAAGCTGTATATATCTGAGCGATAGTCAAGTTCGTTTCCTTCCATTTGTTCTGGTGAAGAGTATAAAAGTGAACCTATAAAATCACGGGTTTCAGTCAAGTGAGCCGCGTCTCCTATTAACTTAGCGGTGCCAAAATCAATCAGCTTTACTAAATTATCTTTTGAACGAGTTTTCGTTACCATTATGTTGGTAGGTTTAATGTCTCGATGAATAATTGGCAAAATTTTGCCATTAATTTCAACGCCTTCGTGAGCCACCTGTAATCCCAAACATACTTGTCGGCAAATTATAATAAAAGGTAATAAGCTGAAAACTTGGTGTTTAAGCAAATTTTTAATAGTCGTTCCTTTAATAAATTCCATTACTAAGTAAGGAATTTCTTCTTTGTGCATACCAAAACAAAGTACGCGCACAATGTGTCTACTTTTTTTTGCTAGTTGAGCACTAATATAAGCCTCACGAGCAAATCGTTTATGTAAAGTTTCGCTTACTAAATTTGAAGAAAGAAACTTGACAGCGTAGCTTTTACCCTTTTGCAATCTATCTTCTGCATAATATACAGATCCCATGCCTCCATAACCAATTTGGCTGATGATTTGTAAGCGTTGGGCAACTAATTCTCCAATATAGGGATCGTTAGCGATTGGGTTTGTTGATATCATGGTATTGAGTATAAATACTAGATGCTAAAAATAAAGCAGGTGGAAAGACCAAAGAAAATAGCAGTCTGCCCTAGCAACTTTGACGAGTTGAGAGATAGAGCTACGGGGAGAAGGCGAGCAATGTTACTAGATGCCTTTCTAAATCCTTGTGGTGAACTACTACTGCATCAGCTATGTAAGAAGTACTCACCTATAATTAGGTATACCAGGTCAGAAATTGAAAAAAAAACCGTAAAAATACGGAAATTAAATGGTTTCTGTACAGAAAATACGTATTCTAAGACCACCAAGCCCTGCAATGCTGCACTAAAACAGCTAAAGCTCTACCTAGAGAATGCTGAGAGGTGGTCTCTAAAGAAATGTAAAAAGAAACGCATCAGGCGATCGCGGTTTAGGAGGATGTCATAGTTTGTTGCAATGCGATCGCACCTTGGTCAAAAACGCGGTTATCAGTGCCAATGCCACTAATTACCATGCGATCGCTATACACCTCAACTGTAGCAAAGCTCAACTTACTGGCAGAATGTGCCGTCCAAGCTGAACGACCAACTGGGCGAACTCCCGCCCCAGCTCCACAAATCAGGTAAGTAGTGCCCTTAATCGGCACAGTACGCTCATAGTTGTGGTCATGGCCGTTGATGTAGAGTTGGACGCCGTACTTTTGGAACAGGGGCGTTAGGCTGTCAATAAAAACGCGATTCACCCCGTAGTGACCAGATGAATAAATCGGATGGTGACCAAATACTATTTTCCAAGGGGCATCACTGCTACTTAGTTCTTTTTCTAACCAAGCTAGCTGATCTTTCCAGTTGGCATTGTGATTAGTGTCGAGGGCAAAAAACTGGACGCGATCGCGGCAGAATGTGTAGTAGCGCCCCTGCATATTAAAGCCGGGATAGCGAACTTGAAGGTCGCCGTTCTGGGTGCGGATGTCGTGGTTGCCGAGACAGGCATAAAATTTGACACCCTGCTGTAGCAAAGGTTGATAGGGTCGCTCAAATACTTCGCCAATTTTCTCAATTTCACCATTATTGTAAATGTTGTCTCCAGCCAGAACTACCAAATCAAAGGGGTTTTGCTTGTGATAATTTGCGATCGCGGAAGCTACAGCATATTGACCTTTGGCACCAGTACCAGTGTCTGCCACAGAGACAAACCGCAGCAGCGGGGCTTCCCCTAATTTTGGTGTTGGTAGGGGTATTTTTGGTTCTGAGGGTAGGTTGGAGGAGTCAGCTACGTTAATATGCTCACTTCGGGCTATCTGAGCGCGGAACATATTACCTAAAAATGCTAAACCAAAGCCGCTGAGGCTACCTAAAACTAGAAACTGACGGCGTTTAATGCTCATGTACAAACCGATTAAAAGTTCAACAAGCTTGGGACTGGTGGGCAAAGTGGTAGATTAATGCTGTCGAGGCAGCACCTCTTGACGTACTCCCCCGGAGTCATGCACGGGGGATTCTAGACTCAAACAGCAATTGCAGGCTGAGCCTGTCTGACATCGCCTAACCTAACAGTTGACGCCCCAACTGCTTGAATATTCTTAGCCGCATTTTCTTCGCGTCCATTGATGCACTGACAGGACGGACATCGCCATTCTCGAACCGATAGATCTAAGCTTTCCAGAACATGGCCGCAACTGTTACAGGTCTTGCTCGATGGATGCCATTGACTGATGTAGACCACAAGTTTGCCTTTCTTCTTGGCAACCCATTCGAGAACTTCTAGAAACTCTCCCAGTGCCAAGTCAGAGATTTTGCGTCCCCAAAGGCGTTGCATTCCCTTAAGATTGAGCGTCTCAAAACACAGCACATCAAACCGATTTGTCAGATTATACGCCAGCTTCCAGAACCAATCCGATCTACGATTCACTACGTTCTCGTACTTGCGAGCTAGATTTAGTCTTGCTCGTTCGCGGTTGGCAGAACCTTTCAGTTTTTTCGAGTGGTGACGGCTCGCTGATCTGATAGCGTTAATCGACTGTTTGAGGAATTGGGGCGATTCAATCTTGGAACTATCTGAGCAGGTGAGAAATGTTTTCGAGCCGAAATCAAACCCAGCGATTCTACTCGTCTCGAATTTGGTTTCTGGCTCGTCAACGCTGTCTACAACTACAACCATAAACAGTTCGTCTAACGGCGTGCGCTTAATGGTGAGAGTCTTGACCGCTCCCTTTATCTCTCTGGAATTCCAATACTGATAGACTCGATTCCCAATCTTGATCCGGTTATTGCCGAGAAACTTGTAGCCTGCCTGCTTCAATGTGAATGACTTGTACTTTTTTAACTTCTTAAATCCGGGTGGTCTAACTCCCTTCTTGTGGTGCTTAAAGAACAGTTGATAGGCTTTCTCAATGCGTTGACAGATATCCTGTACTGCCTGAGAACCGACTAACTGCCAGCGTGGATTACGCTTTCTCAGCTTGGCAATATGAGCCTGAAGTTTGTTGCAATTCAAGTGCTTGCCCCACATTCGGTAGTACCGTCTGTGGAGGGCGATACAGTGGCTATAGATATTTCCAGCAGCGTTAATGGACTGCTTGAGATATCGATTCCGCTCGCTTTGATAGAGCTTCAACTTCAGGGTTTTCATGTTATTAATATTGTACATTAAGCTCATCCCCCGTTTAAAAGACAGGGGATTTCACGTTAGTTGTTAGTAGGAACTAACAACTATCAACTAACATGCGGCGGAGATTGTGACCCCGGTTGAAACACGGGGCCAACCGGAGCCGCCCCTTTTTGGTAATATTAAGGTAAAAATCTATCGTATTTCAAATGATTGGCGCTGCCGTCAAATGATTTTTAGATTTGAGATTTGCGATTAAATAATTGACCCCGCGCCACTTGCGGTACGGGGCTTGAGGAAAAATTCGCGATTTGAGACTTCGGCGTGACACTTCGACCTTCTACCAGATCAGGGCAGGCGAAGCTCAGTGCGGAGACGCTACTTCGACCGTTCGACCAGTTCAGGGCAGGCGGGGCTAAGTACAAGTCAGTCGAACGATTTTTTCGCCCACTATACAGGGCGGGGCATGAACCCAAGATTCTTTTCTTTTAATCTAAAATCCAAAATCTAAAATTGCTAGTAAAGGGGGATTGAATGTCACAAGAGCAACCGAAGCCGCCAGAGTCAGTCAACCAAACGCCCAAAGCACCCAAACCCACAACAAATAAGTCGGGAAGGTCGTTTCAGAAGGTTACCCAAACCGGGAACCGCACCCAACCTGTTCTGAAAGTCCAGAGCATTAAAGCTTTGCGAAGTACAATTCAGCTGCTAGAAGGGATTGTGGCAAAACTGGAGACAGAACCCACGCCACAGCCAAGTTCGCGGTCGGCTGATATTCCCGCACGAGTTTCCGCACCTCCGCCACAGATACTAGCCTCTACGCCCCTTGACGCCCCAACAGCAGCACCTGAAGCTGAACCTGTGCCTGTGGATACGATAGTGCATACCCCTGCCCTAGAGGAGCCATCGGCCTCTACACCCCTTAACGCCCCTCAAGCCGCTTCAGAACAGCAGACGCCTGTAAACACCACAGTGGTAGAGAACTCTGCCACTGAAAGTAAGGTGCCGGAAACGCCCACTTTCGTGGATAGATTCCTTCCCAGCTTTGAGCGCGTTCAGGCTTGGCGGAATGCCGCTTTGAAGAACATTCGCGCTTTACTACCAGAATCGCTCAATCAAAAGTTGTCTGATTGGGCTTTGACTGGTGCGATCGCAGGCGTTATTGTAATTCTGCTATGGACATCTGCCGCTCTTATACCTCAGAAGCCCGTTGAGGTAGCTAATGTTCCTCCAGCAGAAATTAAGACTCCACCAGAATTGAAAGCGCCTAAGAAGCCAGAACCCGTAAAAATTGCCCCACCCCCAACTTTAGTTCTTACCCCAGAGCAAAATCTGATTGCGGCGATTCAAAATCAAGTTGCTGAAATTACTGAAAAGTATGCAGGGGGGCTGATTCAGTCAATTGAAGCTAATTTTCAGGGTAGCCTCTTGACTGTCAAAGTCAGTGACGGTTGGTACAGCCTCAAGCAGCCTCAGCAGGACAAGTTAGCAGACGAAATGCTGCGCCGTTCGCAAGAACTGGACTTCAGCAAGCTAGAAATAACTGACCCCGAAGGCACGCTGGTAGCCCGCACCCCAGTTGTTGGGCCTCATATGGTGATTTTGAAGCGACAAGTATTAACAACAAATGGGTAATGTTTATGTAGTGGTATTTTCCTTGAATACTCCACGCCACTTGCGGGTGGGGATTCTAGTAGGGGCACGGCACTGCCGTGCCCCTACAGTAGTTAGTAGATGGTGGTTAGGTTTGAAATAACAACTAACAACTATCCACTATCCCCGGCGGCGGCTTGACTCTTCACTCATAAAGGGATTAGGCTTCCACGCCGTCGGTTGTAAAAACGGCTTGGTAGGCTTTAACTTGGTAATCAATACCAGTGATAGCAGTACCGACTACAACTGCATAGGCACCTAGTTTCAGGGCATCCTGTGCCATTGCTGGTGAGGCAATGCCGCCTTCACAAATTACTGGGACGCCTAGCTGATCAACCATCTGGGTGAGGAGTTCAAAGCCAGGGGGAGAAAGATGTTTTGTCTCGGCAGTGTAGCCGTAGAGGGTGGTGCCTACAATATCTGCCCCAGCTGCCGCCGCCCTGATCGCGGCATCGATTGTATCTATATCTGCCATTACTGGCTTGCCCAGTCGATCGTGAATCTGAGCAATTAGTCCAGCAACTGTTTCTCCTCCGGGGCGTTCCCGTAAGGTAGCGTCAATGGCGATGATGTCAGCACCTGCATTGGCGATCGCCGCCGCGTGTTCAAACTGTGGAGTAATGTATACCTCATACCCTGGCAACACTTGCTTCCATAGCCCAATAATCGGTACACTCACTCGCTGCCGCACAGCATCCACATGAGCCGGTGTATCAATTCGCACACCAGCTGCGCCGCCACGGATAGCCGCTTGCGCCATTGCCGCAATCACCATCGGTTCGTGCAACGGTGAGTCAGTTGGTGCCTGACAGGATACAATCAGACTGTGGCGCAAAGTGGGAATGGTATTCATATCAAGTCTGATTGATTTGTGGTCGTTCCATTTGAAGCTCGGAAAATTGAAAGTTCATTCTAGCTTTCAAGTTGCTATGAACAAAATAGCGATTTAATCATTAAAAAGTATTATCCACATCCTCTAATAGTAGGGGAATGACAATTGCTTCTATACCTAAAGTAGGAAAATAGAAGCTATTGTCATTCCAGCCATAGATTGATTTTATTGGTACTGGGACTCGATAGCATTAAGGGAGCAATTGGAAGATGGGTCTGATATTATGCAACGTTCACGTTTGTCTAAAGTTTTTGGTGCTGGAATCGCAGTAGCTAGTTTGGCAGCTTTGCCCTTAGCTACCCCTGCTTCTGCCGCTAGTGAATCTATGAGCAATTATCAGATGGAGCGCCACGCCTCGGGAGATCAGGGCACGATGACATTAGCGCAAGGCGTTACTGCGACTTCGACTGGTTCCAGCCTAGATGGCAGATGGTTGACGACTATGGAATTCCAGCAGATGGGGCGTCATGCGTGGCAAGGTAACGGCATGATGACCCAACTGAGAAATGCCGATATGAGTATGATGTATCAACGCCAGTCAGGTACAGGCACCGGCACGATGATGAATAATTCGGGGACCTCAGGTACTGGCACGATGATGAATGGTTCGGGCACCTCAGGTACTGGCACTGGTACTGGCACGATGATGGATGGTTCGGGCACCTCAGGTACTGGCACTGGTACTGGCACGATGATGGATGGTTCGGGCACCTCAGGTACTGGTACTGGCTCAGGTACGACGACTATTCCAGTTACACCAGGTGGTAGCACTACGCCGAATCAATAAGTTTGGTAAATGACTTCCTCTTTGTCCTTAAATGAAATGCAAAACGTCTGGGCGAATCAATAAAGTTGTCAGACAGCATTTCAGAAAGCGATCGCCGTGTTACCCCCAGCCGACAACTGGGGGTGATTTATTTTGATGTTTACAAGCGCTCCAGATAGCTAATTGCTTTCTCTATCCAAGTTTTGCTCTTTACCCGCGTCTCCCTATTTCTCCAGCAGACTGTAGTTGATTCATTTGAAAGGGCTGTAATTCGATCCACTTACTTAACCGCTAAACCGCTACCAAAGCTGCAACTTTATGCAATAACTGCTCTGGTTGCACAGGTTTAGGCAGATAATCATTAGCTCCCGCAGCAATGCCGCGTTCCTGGTCTTCTACTATGCCTTTTGTAGTTAAGACTAAAGTCTTTAGGTGTTGTGTTGCTGGTGAGTCACGCAGGCAACGGATAATCTCGTAGCCCTCCATTCCCGGTAATTGCAGATCCACTATTACAGCAGTGGGCTGCAAGAGTTTAATTTGTTCAACAGCAGTGGAACCTTCGAGCAACCATACAACCTGATAACCTGCTGCTGTGAGGATATCGCAGATGAGCGTGGCAACTTCCTCATGGTCTTGAATCAAGACAATGCTACCTAGCGGCCTCTCAGGATATAGTGCCACTGCTTCTGTAGCACTTCCAGTTTGGGGTAACCCCACCTCTACTGCTGGGGCGATTAGCTGGGCTGGTAACCAAACCGTGAAAGTAGAGCCTACGCCAACGGTGGATTCAACATCAACGCGACCTCCGTGGAGTGCGACCAGTTGTTTCGTTAACGCCAAACCTAATCCTATGCCTTCATATTGGCGGTGGTATGACGAATCCAACTGCTGAAATTTCTCAAAAAGTAGCGATCGCTGATGCTCTGGTATCCCAATGCCCGTGTCTTCGACTTGTAACACGGCAGTGCTATCTTCTACCCACACTCGCAGCGTCACCTGTCCCCCAGTAGGAGTAAATTTAACAGCATTGCTCAATAAATTCACCAAAATCTGTTTGACGCGCCGGAGATCTGCTGTAAAGCGATCCTGCTTTGCAGGCGCTGCGCTAACGCCTAAGGGGGCAATCTGGAGATCTATTTCTAGATTTATACCCCTGAGTAGGGCTTTTTCTTTTACCATTTGTAGGCTCTGCTGAGCCATTTGGGAGAGGGAAAACTCACTAAGATTTAAGATGGACTTGCCTGCTTCCACTTGAGACAGATCGAGAATGTTGTTGATCATCTCTAGCAGATGCTCGCCACTATTGTGGATGGTTTGCAGATAATCTTGCTGCTTCTGGCTCAATTCACCTAAGGGCCAGCGCAACAGTGTCGAAGACAACCCAATGATACAAGTGAGAGGCGTTCGCAGCTCGTGACTCATAGTAGCCAGAAATTCACTCTTAAATCGGCTGGCTGATTCCGCAACCAGCAAGGCATCATATAGTTCTTGCGTGCGCGAAACCACCCGCTGTTCCAAAGTTTGTTTTTGTTGCTGCACCTGAGCATACAACTCAGCCTGATAAATAGCGATCGCTAGGTGTTCGGCAATGTGGCGCAGAAAGATTTTTTCACTTTCTTGCCACTGACGCGGCTCATAACATTGGTGGGCAATTAGTAACCCCCACAGCTCTTCTTGAACTACAATCGGCACTACCAGCTTGGCTCGTACCTGCGTTCGTCGCATTAACTTTATAAAGCAGGGAGAAAATACATACGCTGTTTCAATGTCTTCTACCGCTTGAGTAAAGCCTTGGCGATATTTCTCCCACAAGTTAGGCACATAAACAAAGCAGTGCTTCTCTTCCGTCAAATTCAGCACCGGGGGTATGGTATCGGATGCCCTGGATTCGTAAGTAACGCGACCTTCGCCTTGGGAATCTTGTAATTTGTATGTTGTAGGGCTTGAACCTAAGGGGAGAGTAGGTTGAACTTCCCCTGAATCATGGCTCCTAGCTTTCTGGGCGGTACGAACATCAAATTGATAAATCACCAATCGGTCTACGGAGAGAAAGTGTCGCACCTGCTCAACAGTGGTTTCTAAAATGACAGGTAACTCTAAGCTTTGGCGCATCTGGCTAATTACCTGATTCAGAAGTCGCTCTTGTTCAACTTGATGGCGCAGGGCATCTTCCACAGGTTGACAAACAGAAACATGAGGATAGATAAGTTCTGGTGTAGAGGTTCCGGTGCCCTCAAGGGAAAGAATTTCAATTAAGGAAAGCGTAAATTGACTTTGGAACGTGGCATCGTTGGGCTGGAGAATTTGGCTAGCTTGTTCTAGGGTGCTTAATGCGAGATTATTGTTTAGCTGGCTGGCTAGCTGAGTCAAGAAAGCCGCGATCGCTTCTGGGTCAAAGGTCAACCCTACATTTAGTGGTGAGTGTTGATTGCTGAGTGAGAGGTATTGGGTATCAAGTTCACTGGCACCCAACTTACTTTTGTTTAAAGGCTGAGAAATTGGGGTGCCGACAAGCAAGGCACTAAATCGCTCTGATATCAGCACCGTAAAGCGTTCCGCCCGTTGCTTCCGGGAAACTTCCATTGGCAAGAAGACATCTTCTGTGAGAAGCAACGCCCCTACCCCAATAAGATCAGCCATCTGCTGCCATAAATTCCGCAACCGCTCAAAAGTTGCTTCAGGCAAAGTTCGACGTATTATTGAGGTTTGATAATCTGGCATTTTCCGGGTCGGTTGACAGGAACTAGATGCGGGTTTGAACAGGTGACTTACCTGAGACTTAAACATCAGTCTACGCTCTTGTGGAGGGGCTTATGCATCGTTTAGCAGCCACGCCTGGAGGTTGGAACCCTCAAGAAGAAGGCGTAATTTTTATTGAACAGACACCAGCCCCTATAGTCTTTCTAACCGCAGCTGACACCGATGTCCAAACCCTTGCGGCAGCAGTTTCTCAATTGCCTGCTGAATTTCCAGATCTGCGGGTAGTTAATCTTCTACAGTTGCAACAACAGTTGACAATTGATACCTATGCTGAGGAAGTGATCGAACAAGCACAGGTGATTATCCTACGGTTGCTGGGAGGGCGGGCTTACTGGACATACGGGTTGGAAGTGGTTCAGGAAACGGTGCAACGCACTGGTTCCGTGCTCATAGTGCTGCCTGGGGATGACCGCCCAGACCCAGATTTAATTAGTCACTCCACTGTTTCTTTGGCGGCAGTTAACCAGCTATGGCGCTATTTTACCGAAGGCGGTGTCGAAAATTTTGTTAACGCCCTCAAGTTTCTTGCTGACATTTGTCTAGGAGAAACTTATAACCCGCCACCGCCCCAAGAAATTCCTCGTGTGGGGCTTTATCCCTGGAAACAGGAGAGTAATCAATCCAAAATCCAAAATCCAAAATCCAAAATCGGGTTGTTGTTCTACCGCGCCCATTACCTCGCTGGTAACACGGCGGTAATTGATGCCCTGTGCCAAGCTTTAGCTTCCAGGCAAATAGAACCAGTACCAGTGTTTGTTTCTTCTCTGCGTGACTCTGATGTGCAAGCAGATTTGTTGTCATACTTCCAGCCTAAAGATGCACAGGAAATTGAGCTATTGCTCAATACAACAAGTTTTTCCCTCGCCAAATTGGAAACAGAAACGCCCCAGCTGGATTTGTGGTCACAGATAGACGTACCAGTGTTGCAGGTCATCCTCAGCGGCGGCACACTGGAGCAGTGGGAATCCCAGTTTCAAGGGTTGACACCACGGGATATGGCGATGAATGTGGCTTTGCCTGAGGTGGATGGGCGAATAATTAGCCGAGCTGTATCTTTTAAAGCGGTGCAAACCCGCAATCCTCAGCTGGAGACGGATGTAGTGGTTTATGAGCCAGTGCGCGATCGCCTTGAGTTCGTCGCTGACTTAGCCGCCAATTGGGTGCAGCTGCGACAAACACCCCCACAGGAGCGACGCATAGCACTGATTTTGGCTAATTATCCCAGTCGCGATGGACGCCTTGCGAATGGCGTTGGCTTAGATACCCCTGCCAGCTGTATAGAAATCCTTAAAGCTTTACAGCTAGCTGGGTATCAGGTTGAGAACTTACCTGCAACTGGCGATGAACTTATTGGGCGCTTAACCGCTGGTGTAACAAACGATCCAGAAGGGCGAGAACTGCGACCAGTACAGCAATTTTTATCTCTAGAGGAATATAAACAGTATTTCGCCACTTTGTCCACCGGGGTGCAGCAAGGGATATGCGATCGCTGGGGACTAGAATCTTCTGAGTTCTCAGCTAATAGTTTTCAGTTAGAAGAAAACCTCTTTAACTCAAAACTCAAAACTCAAAACTCAAAACTATTTCCTATTCCCGGAATTCAGCTGGGCAACGTATTTGTAGGCATTCAACCAGCGCGGGGTTATGACATTGACCCATCTTTGAATTATCACGCTCCAGATTTAGAGCCGCCTCATGCTTATCTAGCTTTTTACTATTGGGTACGGCAACATTTTGGGGCTTCTGCGCTAGTTCATGTGGGAAAGCATGGGAATTTGGAATGGTTGCCGGGTAAAAGTGTCGCGCTTTCCAGTAATTGTTATCCGGAAGTAGCATTAGGCGCACTTCCCCATCTATATCCTTTTATTGTTAATGACCCTGGTGAAGGTTCTCAAGCTAAACGTCGCGCTCAGGCGGTGATTATAGATCACTTGACGCCGCCGATGACTCGCGCTGAGCTATATGGCCCTTTGCAGCAGGTGGAGAATTTGATTGATGAGTATTACGAAGCCCAGAGCTTAGACCCCTCGCGGCTATCGCTGATACGCGATCGCATCACGGCCTTGGTACTGCAAGAAAATCTACATCAGGATTTGGGGCTAGAGACTGGAGACAATGCCAAATCAAATGACCCTAATCTAATACCTAATTTCACATCTCTAATCCCCAGCATTGATGGCTATCTTTGTGAACTGAAAGAAGCTCAAATTCGAGATGGTCTTCATATTTTTGGATTGTGTCCGCAAGGGCGGCAGCTACGGGATTTGCTGGTGGCGATCGCTCGTCATCCAGGGCGAAACCGGGTGGGTTTAACCCGTGCTTTGGCTCAAGATTGGGGGCTGGATTTCGACCCTCTCACAACCAATTTTGAATTGCCTATTTCCGAGCGTGAATTCCTAAAATCTAACATCCAAAATCCAAAATCTAAAATCCAAAATGTCGGTGATGCGGTTGAGGCATTGGAGCAACAAGCAGCTGAATTCGTGGAACAGCTAATCCAAAATCCAAAATCTAAAATCCAAAATTCAATCATAGGGGAAGTAACTAAACACGAGTTGCAATGGATAGGCGATCGCCTTCTCCCCGCACTCCAACAAACCACCCAGGAAATCACCCAACTGTTGCGAGGACTAGATGGGCGATATATCCCCAGTGGCCCAGCTGGGGCACCCACACGGGGACGCCCAGAGGTTCTGCCTACTGGTCGCAATTTTTACTCAGTTGATATCCGCGCCATACCTACTGAAACTGCCTGGGATGTGGGCAGAAAGGCGGCAGAGGTGCTGATTGAGCGCTATACCCAGGAAAACGGTGAGTATCCAAAAACGCTGGGATTATCCGTTTGGGGGACTTCCACGATGCGGACTGGTGGCGACGATTTGGCAGAAGCCTTTGCTTTACTGGGAGTTCAACCAGTGTGGGATGGTCCCTCTCGCCGGGTGGTAGATTTTGAAATTCTGCCGCTGTCGGTTTTAGGGCGTCCGCGCGTGGATGTAACGCTGCGGATTTCTGGCTTTTTCCGCGATGCCTTTCCTAACTTGATTGATTTATTTGATGGGGCTGTGGCGGCTGTGGCGGCGTTAGATGAACCGTCACAGCAAAACCCTCTGGCAGCCCAAGTTCGTGAGGAAACCGAGTTGTGGCAAGCTGCTGGGCTGACTCAGGAACAAGCTTTAAGGCGATCGCGCTACCGCATTTTTGGCTCTAAACCGGGTGCCTACGGTGCTGGATTGCAAGGCTTAATTGAAGCGCAAAACTGGACAGATGACCAAGATTTAGCCCGTGCTTACATCAACTGGAGTAGTTACGCTTATACAAGCACCCCCGCATTTCCTCGCCTTACTAAGGGGGGGTTAGAGGGGGTTGCGGCACCAGAAGCGTTTGAACAACGTCTGCGGCAGATGCAAGTAGTCTTGCACAATCAAGATAACCGCGAACATGACCTGCTGGACTCGGATGACTACTACCAATTTCAGGGTGGTTTAACAGCATCTGTGCGTGCCTTGACGGGGAACAATCCCCAAACTTACTTTGGCGATAATGCTATCCCAGAAAACCCCAAAGTGCGGCAGCTGCGAGAAGAAATTGCCCGGGTATATCGTTCTCGTGTAGTTAATCCCAAGTGGATTGCTGGGGTGATGCGCCACGGTTATAAGGGTGCGTTTGAGATGGCAGCGACAGTGGACTATTTATTTGCTTACGATGCCACTGCTAACTGTGTGGAAGATTTTATGTATCAGGGAGTAACGCAGGCGTATATATTTGATCCCGCAGTGCAAGAGTTTATCCAGCAGAAGAATCCTTGGGCGTTGCGGGATATGGCGGAACGGTTGTTAGAAGCGCATCAACGGGGTTTATGGCAAGAAGTTGATAAAGAGATGCTGGAGAAGTTGAGAGCGATCGTTCACCAAGCCGAAGGCGTTATCGAAGCTACTACCAACTCCTAATATAAAAGATAACAGCTATAAGGCATTGACAGTGCTAAGGAAATTAGATTGAAACAATCTCTTTATCAACTAATTTACTAGCCCTATCAAACCTGAGTAAAAATGTATATTCACCTAAATAGTAGTTATCATAATTACTGCTCCCACCGCTATAAGAGTCAACGGAATCTGGTTTACCAAGTAATTTCCTAACTTGCTGGCGCGTCATGCCAATTTTAAGATGGTTTTTCAGTAAATCCTCACTCATCTCTATGCGTACATTGCTATCTTTATTAAAAGGATTTTCTATCCATGCTTTTTGATTAAAGGGTTTATTATCAAAAATGTTATTGTCACAGCTAGAGAGGAAAATAACAACCGAAATTGTAAAAAATATTAGCCAAGATATATAATATTTTTGTGCTATTGTCCTCATTTCCCTATTCCTGATTGCGTTTATGCCAATAATAAAACGGTAGTAATGTAAAGGAACACAATGTCCTATGGACAAAATGTTTCATTCCAGGACAAACCTTGGTAGTCATCAACGCATTGTCGTACCTTGGTTTTCAGATCTGCTTGAACTGCATAACTAACTTCCCAATCCGTTTGATATAGTCTAAAGTTTACTACTGCTGTTCCACCGCAAGCTGTAATTATAGAATTGGCCCAAACATTCATGAGTTGTTCAGAATTTAAAATGTTTTCAATGACGTTGGAGCTATTATCTCCGCTTGTAGAAGCCATTAATATCTCTAAAGTATCTTGACGATTTGTTGGATTACCTGTGTTGTAAGTGTTTGCTTGTCCTCTAAATATATTGCTTTTTACCTCAGGAACACCTTGAGAACGAATTTGCCCTACTACTTTATTAACGGTTCCTTGGCAGCTAAGTTGGGCATTAGCGAACTGAGGAAAAACAAAGATTTGACTCAAGATAAATGTCGTGGCAATAAGGTTAGGTAGTTTCATCGGTACTAAAAGCTGTTTTGACTAGTTCTGACGGTTGATACTTCCCCTAATTAGTTCTGGAAAGTGTCAAGGCGCTTGCCCACTTGTCTATTCTTCAAAGAGTTGAGGGGCATTTCCAGAAACTCGGACTATTCTCATAACAAATCTGCTCTAAATAATCCGCAATGCTGCCATAGTGAAACATCAAACCCCCAGGATGATCCCAAGGGTTTGATGTTTTGAGAGTGCTATCGCATCAACTCCGACTAGCTTAATTTCGGTGCTGCTACTCCCAAGGTGCAACGAAAGTTCACCGCCCTAGAGCCTCGATCCACACTTGGCTAGCTTGGCAGGAAGCACCGGGAATGCCTGATGGGCAAGCAATTACAGCACAGGTGCTACGTTATGACTCGGCGATCGCACTTACCTTTGTGGCTTGGTTAAAGCTGCTGTTTGAGTTGCCCACTACGTCAAGATAAAGATGGGGAATAGCATTGGCGGCGATATCTGAGTCTGGAGATGCGATCGCTTATTGACGAAACCTTAGTGTAAGTTGACCTATTTGTTTTGAGAACTGGATTTCCCACCCTATGATCGCGCTTACCTTTTTTCCCTCCTTAAAGCTTTTATGAGAGTTGGCTATTACATGAGAATGAATCTGGGAAAATGTAGCTACATTGGCTTAAAGTTAGTGATACGCTGTAAACTTCCGAGGCGTCACTCTGGTTTTGACACTTGGGGGAAATTTGCCAAATGGAATCTGAAGCGCTGAAACCAAATCTTCAAGATCTGCAAGCAAACGTTGTGGATCTGCTCTTGCAAGTAAGCTCATTAATGCATCGCGCTAGTGCAGCCTTTAGCTTAGATAGTGGTAGCGATCGCTTTGCGAAAATTGAGCAGGAAGTCAGCAATGCCGCCCGTAATGTCAAAGACTTTGAGCTGAGAATGGCGATTGTTGCGCCGATGAAAGCTGGCAAGTCCACAATCATCAACGCCATTGTCGGACAGGATCTCTTGCCAAGTCGCAATGCGGCAATGACCACTATCCCAACTGAGATTATTTTTGACGCTGGGCGCACAGAACCAACCCTGACCATGAGTCCGGAAATCCGGGAAGTTTTCCGAGAGACTTTTTTTACCTTGCAGCGCCAAATCCGTGAGTTAGGGATTTCCACTGTGCGAGAAAAACTTGGTCAGTACCCTCACCTGGTAAAGCTTGCAGAAAGGATAGAAGCAAAGCCTGGAGGTGCAATTGATGAGGAGGTTGTAGGGCGTCAACGGATTATCAACAACTTAGGTGCATTGAACGATATTGTCCGGCTGTGCAGCATTCTCGAGCCACTTGCTGACCCGCTTGAGTCTCTCACGGATGTTCCCCGTATTTACACTCCTTTTTGGCTATCTTCCCTAGATGAGGGTAACTTCTCTGGTGAAGGCAAGCAGCGGCCTTTGGCGGCATCCCCAAGTGTTTCAGAAGCAGAATCCCCGAAAACTGAACAATCAAATTTGCTGGGCAATCTGGTGATTGTCGATACACCGGGACCAAATGAAGCTGGAGACAACCTCAGACTGGTGAAGGTAGTTTCCGATCAGCTGGAGAAATGTTCCTTAGTATTGATAGTCCTAGATTTTACCCAACTGAGAACAGAAGCAGCAGAAAAAGTAAAAAAAGACGTTCAGAGGGCGATCGAGTTACGGGGTAAAGATAACCTCTACATTTTGATCAACAAGGTCGATCAGCGCCGAGAGGGTGACATGACCCCAGAACAAGTTCAGCAGTATGTCGCTGCTGAACTTGGGATAGGTGATACTGGGGAGACAAATCGGGTGTTTGAAATCGCAGCTAGACGGGCATTCTGTGCTGCCAGCTTCATGCAGGACATAGAGCAGCATCCAGATAATACGGTACTCCAGTCACCAGCAGCGCGATCGCTAGCTCAAGAAGTATTTGGTATTGATTGGGAAGAAGAACTTGAGAGTGCGACGGTAGAAGACCTACAGAAAAAAGCTCAAAGGCTGTGGAAAAAATCAGGCTTTGCCCCATTTCTGGAAAATGCTGTTCAAGCACTTATTGCAGAAGCTGCGCCTCGCTGCATGATATCTGCACTCAATACGGCTCGTGGTCGTCTTGTGGAATTACAGGAGGATGTGCAACTCCGAAGCCGTGCTATTTACGAAGATGAAGAGAAACTACGACTTGAAGTTGTGGCGCTGGAAGATGATTTACATAACATTGAATTGTGTCGCACTCGCTTGCAGGAAGTAGAGCAAATAAAAACCAAGCTTTACCAGGAGCTTAACAATATTCTTGGAACTCTCCAAAAAGAAGCAAAATTGACCATTGAAAGCTATTTCAATGAAGAGGAATACTCAAAAATTGATTTAACCCCAAAAAATGGTAAAGAAGCCAACAGTTTGGCTAAGTGGATTAAGCATAACATCAAGTCACCTTTAGATTTGAAAGGTAAGGGTATAGTTGAATTTAAAACTCTTAGAGAGGCGGAAGAATTTGCAGATATAGCCGTATCTTATCCCCAAACTAGAGCCAATTTATTACTAGAAAATATTCGGGATAAAATGGGCCAGCAAATAGAACAATCCCGTGAAGCTTTAACTTATATTTTAGAGCGCGACACGAAGCCAATAATTGAACGCGCACGCGACAGATTAAATCAAAGTTTTAATGTTGATTTATCATTGCCAAAACTCAGCCTGGAATCAGGTGGAATTGATTTCAATAAACCTCGTGTAAAGCGCCATACTAAAATATTAAATCGGGGCTATGAAGAAAAAGTAGTCATTAAGAGAACCTGGTGGCATTGGCTCGGTCTAATTCCTAAAAAGGAAACAATTCAAGTTAGGATTCCGGAGCATCGGGAGGCTTACTACAGTGTTTCTCTACAAGGAATAGTTACAGAAGTAAATCAATTAATTGAGCAAAGCATTAAAAGTATTAAGCAAGGAATTACCGAGTACCTTGATGAAGATTTCCAGCAAAGAGTTGATGTATTCTTTGATGAACTAGATACTTACCTGAGCAACTACTGCGATAGCTTGAGGCAGGCACAATCAGATCAGAAGCTATCTCTTGAGCAAAAAGAGATATTGGTGAGAGAGCTTAGAGCTTTGGTTCCAGAGGCGATCGCGCAAATTAAACAGGTAGATACCTATCTCGAATTTATAAACCAGTGGAGGATGAATAGTGAACAAAATAATTCGTAATTCGCAATTCGTAATTCGTAATTCGTAATTATATTATGTCCGCTTAAACAATTACGATATGCGTAGGTTGGGTCTTGACGCGCCATGTCGCGTCTCTAATTGGCGTTTGGTTGCACTGCGTTTAACCCCAATACAGTTCAGTTAGCGCCTTTGACCTTTCCTTCTTCTTTGTGTCCTTTGTGTCTTTGTGGTTCACCCCTAGCCTTAACTGAATCATATTGTCCTATATCCGACTTCATTAAGTCAAGTAATTTTCAAGTTACTGATATAGCTTCAGAATCGCTGTCTAATCTGTTTTCTTCGTAAGAATACATTGGTAAAGTTACTATTATTGTTGTACCGACTTTAACTTTACTGATAACTTCGATAGTGCCACCGTGAGATTCCACACATCGTTTGACAATCGCTAAACCCAAGCCTGTACCAGAAATACTACCAACGTTACTCCCTCGATGGAATGGTTCAAATAACCGCTGCTGATAGACGCTGGGAATGCCAATGCCGCGATCGCGCACATGAAAAATCGCTTTGTTTTTAAGACAAGTGAGTTCAAAGTTAACCGTGCTATTCTCAGGGGAATATTTAATAGCATTAGAAAGTATATTTATAAATATTTGCCGTAAAAGCTTTTCATCCATCCAAACATTGGGGAATGAACCTTGGCTAACAAAATTGAGCGAGCACTTACCATTTGTGCTCAGTTGTAGTTCTTCCACTAACTCATCACAAAAACTTACCAAATCCAGAGGCGCGGGCTGAAATTCTAGTTTTCCTGCTTCAGCTTCACCAATTACTAAAATATCATTCAGTAATTGCGTCATGTGTTTAACAGCATCTCTGGAAAGCTGTAGATAACTTTGCTTTTTTTCCTCACTCAACTGATGAGAGTGACTTTCTAACAAGTCAGTTACAGACAAGATAGTCGTGAGGGGAGAACGCAGATCGTGAGATGCCATTGCCACAAAGCGGGATTTAAGTTCGTTGAGTTCCTGCTGTTTTTCTAGAGACGCACGTAGCTGTAGTTCAGAGGCGCGGAGTTGTTCTTCAACTTTTTGACGTTCAATTATTTCATGACGTAGTTCTTTGTTGGCAATTTTAAGTTCATTCGTACATTTGTCAACTGATTGATTTAGTACCTCTACAACTCCATACATCTCTACGGGGTCAAATACTCGCAGGAGGTCAGTCTGAGTTACGATTCCTCGTAATTCACCTTCATCGCCAGTAACAACTAATCGGCGAATGCGTCGCTGTTGCATCTCTTGATGAGCTATTAAAAGTAAATCGGAGGGACTAACACAGAAAAGCGGTGTGCTGATAACTGTCTGAGCCTCTATTTGAGATAAATCTAACTCTAGAGTTTGGAACTGTACGATATCTCGTTCTGTAATAATTCCTATGGGATAAACTGGATTAGAAGTAGCAAGTGCAGCTGGTTGCTGGGTAGCCAGTAAGGCTTCTGAATCTTGTCTAAGTTGTTGGCTTCCTTCGGCTGTAATGACAATGCAACTAACTTGATACTTTGTCATCAGTTGAGCTAGATGTAAAACAGATGCTGTGGGGAGCGCGCAAATTACTTGATTTGACATGATATCCTCTACACGCCGCCATTTGAGGAGGTTGAAAGGCTGTAGAGACTCACGGAGACTTTCAGGGGTGATTAACCCAATGAGATGCCCCTTGTCATCAACAATGGGGAGATGACGAATATGATGTTTGCGAAACAGCGAAACAGCGGCGAATAAGTTTTGTGAGGGAGATTTTACTAAGGTAATGAGTGAGTGCGTCATGACTTGAGAAACTTTGACGCCTCTTAGGCTAGTCATTGAAGTAGTGAGCCGCACTAGATCCCGTTCAGTGAAGATACCAACCAATTTCGATTTTTCTACAACTAAAACACAACTGGTTTGCTCCTCGTTGGTAAAGCTGGAGTCGCTTGATTGTTGTGAAGTAGGCAGTGTACAACGGTTGCCTCGTACCTGGCTCATTAAAGCAATAACGGCAGCAACTGGAGTGTCCGGATCTACTATGACTGGATTAGGGTCAAGAGCAGACTCTAGATCGGGCATGTAGATAGACAAGTTGTTTGGCTGCATGGGAGAGATGGGGCTTGGGGTCAAACTATTTTAGATTTTAGATTATAGATTTTAGATTGACCTCGCCCTGCATAGTGAGACAAGGTTTGAACCAAATTTCACGTCATCAAAGAGGAAGTAGCGTTGAGCGATGGGGAGGTCGCCAATTTGTCTAACAGTAATAATCTATGCTCTTAAACTACCAGGCGATCGCGCTACGGTGAGAAGAAGCCGTTGCTGAATATTAAATTTTTTGACCTTGTTTAGCTACTTGCTGCTGTTTTTTAATAACGGATCGCCTGAAATTAAACTCGGTCTGCTAGCAGTTTGAGGTGTTCTATTCGCTGTGGCTGATCGCCACAGCGAATAGAATGCATTATTCTCCCGTAATAGATAAGCCATCAACCCAGACCCTTGGGCACACTCCACCAGGAGTAAGTTCTGGCTCTTTTTCAACAAAAAGAATGGACTGCAATAGTTCTAGAAAGTCTCCGGCAACGGTTGCTGACTCAATGCTCGTCAATTTCCCGTTTTCTACTAACCAACCATCAAAGGGTAGGGAAAAGGAACCTTGTAAGGCTTTTACTCCCGCGTGTAGCGCCTGAAGGTCGTCAATTAGAATCACATTTTCCGCATTGGCAAGGCTATACTCTTGTGAGGCAGCCGCGCCTGGAAAGACATGATAAAAATGTGAACCAACGCTAACTTTTGCTCCGATATTGGCGTGACCAGTAGGCTGGGCATTGAGCCTTTTTGCAGTGCCTGAATTGTGCAGGAAGCCTGTTAAAACGCCATCAGTAATTAGCGAAACCCGGCGTGTGGGAGTGCCTTCCCCATCAAAAGTTTCTGCTGCCACGTTATCTGGATGCAGTGCATCGTCGCATACAGATAGTAGGGGAGAGGCAATTTTCGTTCCCAACGATTCAGGGGTAGAAAGGCTTTGCTTGTCCAGAATATTCTGAGCGTTAAAGAGGTTGGAAAACGCCCCCAAAAGGCTGAGAAATGCCTCCGGCGAGAAAACAACTCTATACTTGCCAGATTTCACTTTTTCATAATTCAAGTGGCTGATAGTTTTCTCGACAGTTTCTTTTAAGCAACCATTGATGTCCAGTTGCTCAAGAGAGCGGCTAATTCTAAAAGCTCCACCACTGCGTGGCTTTCTTCCCTCTTCTTCTGTTTTGCTGTAAAGGTAAATAGAAGCATAGGAGCGGGCTTCATTCCTAATCGCACCGTCGCTGTTGAGATAAAACCGATCTATATCTCTTTGCGCCAGCCCATTATAAGGCACTCCTTTAATAGCAGGGTGAGCTGACAGCAGCTCTTTTTCAGCTTCGAGGAGGCTCTCTAGCAGTTCTGATACAGGAGCTTGCGGCGCTTTTTCGTCAGATTTATCGGCAATTGGGGCAGATGCCTCTGGGCTAAAATCAGGGACATTTTCCTTGACACCAAAGAAACTCGCCTCGTATGCTGTTTTCAAAGCTAACTCAAGCCCGGATGGATCTACATCTGTAGTTGAAGTCACTCCCATTGTTTGGTCTTCATTCCAAACACGAACAATGACACTGGAGCGATTCGAGGCTTTGACTTGTTTAGGAGCGCCTCGATCTACTTGCACGCTGTTTTCGTCTACGGTTGAACCATAGATGTCAAATTTTTTGATGCCCAGCCGAGCAGCTTTTTCTTGGGCATCAGTTGCAATATTGTTGATAGTCGGCACGATTATACCCTGTTTACAATTTTGACTTGGAAATAAAAAACCACAGATGAACACTGATAAACACAGATAAAGAACTATCTATCTGTGTTTATCTAGGGTTTTATTTACACTTAGTTAACGTCCACCGACAGTAATAGAATCAACCTTGATATGCGGCTGTCCTACGGTTACGTAGATGCTGCCGCTGATTGAGCCACAGAAGCCAGCTGCGAGTGCCAAGTCATTGGAAGACATGGAAATCTTGTTCATGATTTCCTTGGCTTCACCAATAAGTGTGGCTCCTTTGAGGGGCTTTGTGATTTTGCCATTCTCAATTAGGTAGGCTTCATCTACGCCAAAGTTGAATTGGCCTGTAGCTCCTACACTACCGCCACCCATCTTTTTGCAGTAGATGCCTTTGTCAATGGATGCAAACAAATCTTCGTTGGTATAGTCTCCGGGAGCGATATAGGTATTCCGCATCCGGCTAGCAGCTGCAAAGGCATAGCTCTGACGACGCCCGCTTCCAGTTCTGGGGTGTCCAGTATGTAGGGAACCTGCTCTATCGGCTATGAAGTTTTTGAGAATGCCTTTTTCAATTAACAGCGTTCTTTGGGCTGGCATCCCCTCATCGTCCATGTCAATCGTACCGAAAGCGGTGGAAGAAAGCCCTTCATCCCAGGCTGTTAAGTTTTCATGGGCAATCTTTTCGCCTTTTTTGTCGGCAAAGGGAGAGGTGTTTCTTTCAATCTGAGTAGTTTCTAGTAGGTGCCCGCAGGCTTCATGGAAGATCACCCCGCCAAATTGATTTGCCATGATAATGGGGTAAGTCCCGGACTCTACGTAATCAGCGTAGAGCATTTGCCCTGCGGCGATCGCCACTTCCTCTGCATTAGACTCATAATCCCACGACCTCAGGAAGCCGGGATCGCTAGTATCGCCAACACGCTTGGCAATGGATGAGCGATGGGCACCATCGGCACACAGCAGGTTGTATCCCACCGATTGAGTTAGGCGAATATCGCGAGCATTAGTGCCATCACTGGAGACAACCAAAACTTCTTGCCAATCTCTAAAATACACGGCTCGTCTGGATTGCACATGACTAGCTTTGAGCTTCAGCTGGCTATTGGCATCCAGGAGAACCTCGCCCATTTCCCGCATAGAGCTACATTTCGAGAGCCAAGCATCTTTTTCTTTAAGAGTGGCGTAGTCTCTCAGTGGCTCCAAGTTGATTTCAGGAATATAAGCGTTCTCAGATGGGAGTTGCAACCCTAAGATGGAAAGACCTTTTTCCAGGGCTGATTTTAGACCTGAAAATGAAAGATCGTTGGTGCTGACGTAGCAGTCTGCTTTGCCTCGAAAAACTCTCACTCCCGCGCCTCTGGAAAGACGGGGTGCAATGCTGGAGATAATGTCGTCTTCTGCTAAGCAGCTGATGTAGTTTACCCGCTCCAAAAAGAATTCAATGAAATCAGCGCCTGCTGCGCGTCCCAATCCCAGGAGGGTTGCAAGGGGGGCTGACCAGGTTTCATCGAATCGTTCTGGTGTAGAGGTGTATTGAAGGGTGGGCAGTTCTCTAGAGATTAGTAGGGTGCTATGCATGGGTAGCCTTATCTGAGGATTGACAGACAAATCCTGGGTTTTTTCAGTCTAACAAACCGCTCCCAGCCCCATAGGGCGGATTCCTTTACCTTTCCCATTAGTTAGGCTTGGGGGGTCTCTCCCCAATCCCCCCGTTGGGGCAGGGCTGATTCAGTCCACAACACAGAGAAGTTTGTCAAGATTGTTAGCAAGGAATCGAAGGGCAGAAGTAATGGAGGAATAACCGTTGCCAAGCAAAATATTCAGAGATATAACGACCCATAACGGATGTCTTGTTTCGTCTGCTGTCCTGTAGTCTTTAGACTTCTTGCAAAAATCAGAGTTCTATTTTTTTAACGCATAGACGCGCAGCGGCTTCCCGCAGGGTAGGAAGCAGAGGTTTTCGCAAAGGGCACAGAGGATAAAATCTCTTTTTGCAAGAGGTCTTTTCACTTGCCGCAGGCTTTCAATCAAACAGGTATTCATCTGTCTTTATCCCCTCAACCCTTGTTTGGCAGAAAGGCTCAGCGTGGAGATGCAATTATAGTTCTATTTTTCTACCTTTATATTCAATATTTAAAGAGGAAAGTATTCCTTTATTTATGTTATTTGTATCCCTTAGTCTAACTGCTATTAGTTTTTTAGCGCTGATTTTTCTTTTCCTCGTTGAAGCCATGCAAAAAAATACCAACTGCGAGCGCTAGTGCTGGTTGGCGTAGAAGTGAGATTATTAAGTTGAAAGTTAGTGATTTTCACCCGCTCAAGAATTCTCTAAATGTGAGGGCGTAAAACAGGTAATTCAGGGATACACTCCATCGTTAAAAGATACAGTTAGCTATATTGAGGGAATCTTAATAGTTTCAAGATAGCCCAATTTTGGCGTTACTGGGTTCATGCTTACGCGCAGCATTCCTGTAGAGTAACCTTTGGGACTCTTGGTAGTATTATTCGCGATCGCCAGCTTGAATGAAGTACCCAATATGTCAACTGCTAGAGAACTCGCCTGGGGAGTGCGATGGCGCATTCCAGCTATCCTTGCTGTGACAGTTTTCGTTAACTACCTAGACCGCAATAACCTCGCCTTAGCCTTACCCCGCATCGCTCAGGAATTCGGCTGGAGCGATCGCGAGGTTGGGTCAAAGGGTGAATTGCTCTTAGCTGCCTTCTTTCTCTCCTATGGCGTGTCCAATATGCTGCTTAGCCCACTCGCCGAGCGCTTTGGACCCAAGCGCAGTGTCATCGTTGCCATTGCAGCATTCTCACTATTCACTATCCTGAGTGCTACAGTCGGACAGTCGCTCACCGCACTGATTGTACTGCGTCTGCTTCTGGGTTTGGGAGAAGGTGTCCATATCCCAATGCTTTGCGCCATATCTAGCCGCTGGTTCCCTGTTAGTGAAAGATCGCGAGCCAATGCAATTTGGGGGACAGGAATTCTGCTAGCTAGCGCAACTGCGCCCCTAATCGTCATTCCGTTAATCAACCTCATCGATTGGCGTCCCATGTTTGCCGTACTGGGTGCGGTTGGTATGCTACTTTCAATTCCGCTGGTTTGGTTTTGTGTACAGGATGAACCCCGTCGCGAGTGGGGGGTGAGCGATACCGAGTTGATGTATATCTGTAGCGGACGTGAAACATCTGATATGGCAGCAGTGAGAACGCACAGAGCCAGCTATACAAGCGATCGCCGATTTTGGTTGGCAGTCGCTGGCGGCACCCTCAACGCCTTCTGTGCCTTCGGTATTCTCAACTGGCTACCAATTTACTTCAACCGTGCTAAGGGCATTGACTTTGAACGCTTGGGTTGGCCCCTGGCGCTAATCTTTGCCACTGGGATCGCGGGTATGAGCTTAATGGCTTACTTGGGCGATCGCCTCCAGCGCCGAACGCTGCTTGCCAGTGTAGGTTTCCTCATGGCAGGCGTAATGGTCTACATCGCGTCTATTGTTAACTCTCTGGAACTCTTGGTGCTATTCTTCGCGATCGCAGTATTCTTTCAGAGTACCTACGGTGCCCAAGAATACGCGATCGTCCAACGTCTATTGCCTGCCGATCAAATTGGTGCTGGTACTGGATTGTACAACGGGCTGTCAATAATATTTGGTGGTGTTGGTGGTTCGCTCATCCCCGGTACAGTAGTTGCTACAACTGGTAGTTTCGATGCTGGCATTTTCAGCATTGTTGTAGGTGCTGTAGTTGCAGCATTCATTCTGTTAGTGTTGGCACGGACGCTCCGATACTAAGAGATCACCAATTTCTACGCGATCGGGGATGTAAGGAGTTAACTAAGTTAACTACGCTCCCCAGTTCATCATTACAATGTTGGCTGAGGAAACGAGTCTTCTCCTATTCTATTTGAAATAGAAAGCTGTACAGCTATAACTATAGTGAGCTGGTGTAGAACCAATACCAGAAATGCTAGCTCCAACAGCCAACGGTCCTGTGAGTTTCCCTTTGTCTCCGTCAGTAGCATTCCAAAAAATTGTTTTGCCGCTAGGAATTGGGGCATTAGTATTGTTAGTAATTATGGGTGTTTTAGCAACATCTTGATGAGTCCCAGGATTCTTACATGCTAGTGTGACTTTTTCACCAAGATTAAGTCTGATAGCCCCTGGGCGTATATCTCCTGCCTGTGCTGGGGAGAGGCTTCCTAAAGCAATTACTGTACTTACCAGAGCTAACAATGTACCTTTCATTTTTCTTTCATCCTTTGTGTTGTGGTTGATTCCTTTCATTAATTTAATAGGTGGGCTGTAGTTGATTTATGCAGTTCAATCCAGAATTTATTGAGCCGCATAATCTCAAAATTTTGACTGTGATCTCTATCACTCAGCCGCACCCCATTTAGTCACGCTACCTGTGACAGTTACCGATGCGTGGCGGCGACAATCCTGGATTGAAGCTTTGAGTTAAGTTTTTTGGATATCCCTTTATCTAAGGGTGTGCTAAATCTTATTCTGGCTACGAAAATAAGCAGGTTAGACCCACGTTATATCGACGCTGGGAGAAATCCTTACAGCCTTAGCGTATACTTTCGTTCGCTTGCTACTCACGGGTGGAATTAATTTTTTTTCAATGACGGTTAATACCTAGACATAGCAAGCTTTTTGGGCTGGCGTACATTCCTGTTTCATTGCTACTCGCGGGCGATGTCAGGACTAAAAGTTCAACTAACTGTGTTGGCGAAGCCTGCCGTAGGCATATCGCTGCCGCTTTTTACTGGCAGATGTCCTAACTATATTCCTTCTAAGTGCATCGCGTGAGTAAGTTAAAGTTGGGGTAAATAGTATACGGAAATGTCGAACTTCAAACAAACAACAGTAGCTGCCTTCGTGGGTGCAATGGCTTTAGGGTTAACAACGCAATTGCCTGCTCATTCTGAGCAAATTCCCTATTGCCAGAAAGTTAATTATGCGATTGGGTTGAATATCCGTTCTGCACCAAGGTCTGATAGTCGTCGTAGAAGTAGTGTTGCTTATGGTCAAAAAGTTTTCTTAGCTGGGACGTTAAAAAGGTCAGGGACAGGTAGCGTTACAGTTATTCCGACTGTTGCCAAAGACTCACAGGGGACTACATGGGTAAAAATCAAAGCTCCAGTAAGTGGATGGGTCTTGTTTGCCACCGGTGGTGACACAGATAGCTTGGTATCTTGTCAGCAGTAGTGGCAATCGCGCTGGGCTTTGGGCGATGTTTAGGAGTAAGAAAAATGTCAGTAACGATAGAGTCAGATTTAAAGGAAATTCTCACCAAAATTGATCAGAAACTAGATACTCTCAGTCGAGATGTTACAGATTTAAAAGTAGGTCAAGCCAGGTTAGAGGAAAAAGTAGACGGACTTGAAAAAAGGCTGGAATCAAAGCTAGACGGACTGAGTAAGAGATTGGACAATCAAGAATTTCTGAGTCGTGGTGTTTTAATCGGTTTGATAGTAGCTATCCTGGGTAGCTTTGCTAAACTATTTGGCTTTGTGGGGGTGCAGTAGTGATCGCTAACCGCCCGCTAAAGGCGAACGCTTAAAGTACTGAAGGAACCTAAAATCTCCCAATAGATTCGAGGATCTAGTAGTTCTAATTTCACGCTTGAGAAATGACAATGCGCCTTTGTGCTACTGCGTACCCCCTAGTTCCTCTGCTGCTGTTACTTTCTGCATCAGCGAACATCTTTCTGACGCGCTTGGCGATCGCACAAACCCTCCCGCTTCCTCCAAACTGTCCCCCGGTGATACCTGCTGATACACCAGCAGCAACCGCCGCCACTCCCCAAACGCGAGTAGAGGCTAAATCTTGGGAAAATGTCCAATTAATTCATACTTTGCCCGTCCAAAGTGCATTCATAAATAAACTATTCGTATTCAGTCCAGATGGGCAAACCTTAGCGACTGGAAGCTATGAGGTGGAGATGAGTGCCGATGGACGCACGCCTACTGCCAAAACTATCAATACCATACTTGCACCCCCCGCCTGTCGGCGTCCCCCAAGCAGAGTCCGAAAGGTTTGGTCGGTTTGATGTTGATTTTTCTTTCTAGACAATGAAGTAGCTCTGCCTTAAAAAGGGGCAACCTTCACTCGCCCCTTTTTAACTCTGTTGGGGGATCTCTACTCTGTAAGTCCTGAAGCTGTTACGCTCGGCATCGGGAGGATGTTAATCCCACAGCAATAATGAAGGCAGTGTCTCTGGATAGGCTAGACGCAGCAGGGCATAACCAATCCCGGCTGTGCCCCGGAATAAACTGGGGTGGAATACGGAGCTAGTTAAACTAGTAAACATTTGATATGCTCCGGTTCGATTAGCTCTAGCCACAACATTTGTGGCATTCTGGAGAGCAACCTGACGCCAATCGTCACGGGACGAGCGTTGAGAACCAACTAAAAGTACCTCCACCCGACCTAAGTTGCCACAGCAGAGGTGGTCGCTGCCTTGCAAGCCATAGTTCTGAGTAGTTTGCAGGGCAATTTCAATTTCACGTTCAATTCCGGGGATATCGACAAGCGCCATGCAGCCTAAGCGCCCCAAACCAATGCCGGGTGCGCCGTGGCACCATATAACCGGGAAAGTAGGTGGCTGATTGAGTTCTACTCCCCGAAAATCTGGCCAGTTGGCATGAGATGCGGAAAAGACGCTGCGTTCATATTCGATGCCTTGTAGTGCGGCTTCGCAGTAAGCTTGATCTTGAGTCACTGCGTAGAGACGCAGCAAGGCATAAGAGATTCCAGCGGCTCCGTGAGAAAATCCAGTTAAGGGTTTTGTACTTAGGGTTTGCCAAGCTTTGGGGGCACCTTTGTCGCTAATCTGATGATTGAGTAAGTGTTGTCCACAAGCGATCGCCTTTTCTAAAACTGTTGCTTCCCCTGTGACCTCATAAAGGGACAATAGCCCTAAAATAGCTCCCGCAGCGCCGCCCATAACATCCAACTTGGTATCGGCAGCAATTAGTTCTGGTGTTATCCACTCTGCTATTGCTTGAGCATCTGACAATAGTGTTTCATCGTTCAGGAATTGGCTCACCTTCACGAAGCCATAGATCATGGAACCCAAACCGGATGCACCACCGATCCCCATAAAGCGAGCCATTCGTTGCCGAAATTCTAGGTCAAAAGCCTGCATCTGCCGACGTAAGGGTTGTAACGTCCTTAATGCCAGATCGCGGGAGCGTTGATCTTTGGCTACTTTATATAGTGCTGCGAGAAATAAGGCAACTCCACAGCGTCCGTCATAAAGGTTGTAGCCCAACACTTGCAGCCGGAATCGCTCTGCCTCATGCACATAGCCTAAGCCGATCCAGTTAACACTGCCATCGGGATCGGGAATCGCTGTTTTTTCGAGTACAGTTGCGATCGCTCTAGCTTCCTCAATTAATTGTTCCGAACTCAGCAACGGTAACGATTCAGCTTGCCATAGCTGGCTCTCCTGGCTTAAATTTTGTGCCACCTTCGCATGGAAGGAGCCTTGAATAATGGCTATTTGCCGAGCTAAATCAGTCTCATCCATTGCCTGTAACTGGTGCAAGGCGTGCTGGTAGCTGGGTTGCTTAAAGTAATCGGGAATGGATAAATCGCCACTCACACTTAGTTGATCATTGCTAGCATTCGCCGTGAAAAATGGAATATCAAACTGTTCCATTGCTCGTAGTTCTGCACCCAAAATCGGCAAGGCATCGGGTTTGTCCTGAGCGACGAGAAAGGCACAACTAAGGCAATCGAGTTCAATGCTGTAGTCCACCCCGTTTTTGAAGTAATTGGGTGCCAAAGTTTTTTGGACGATACTACTGTAGATTCGTGTGTTGCGGAAGACAAAACGAACTTGCTGATCCCGCATGGCAGTTAACGGACTTTCTGGAAGCAGTAATATGTCCTTATGTGCCATCAGGAAGCGATACATCTGCTCGAACCCAGCAGAGATTTGTGCCTGATAACTGTTAGGTGATAAGGCAATTTCGCCTAAGCGCGGCACGTTTTTCTCGATGGGCAAGTCTACAAGCTCATCGCGTAGATGCATATCGTCGGTATTGATTAGCTGCCAGCGAGGCATTTTCTGAGGAGCTTGTTGATGATCTGTGCTACCCAACCCGCTAATATCGTAAGCAATACGGCGATCGCCACTAAAGTCCCAACGGGGTAAAAGCCCGGTGCGTAGTACAGAGTCCCAGAACTGCTGTTGTGTTATTGTCTCAAACTCTTGGGCATTAGGTGAGTTGTCGATCAAATTCGCTTCATGGTGCAGCAACGTTTCCATATCTACCAACACCAGATGTTCGCCACTAGCAATTAAGTTTTCGTGGTGACAATCTGTTCCCCGTAGGGCATAAATCACACACAGCAACATCCCGGCTCGCTGATAAAAGCGTTCCGCAGCAGCTTCATCGCTACAGGGTTGGTGTTCAACATATTCCACCCAGCCGTAGGTATCTCGGTTAAGCACCTGGATGACTTTGAAATCCAATAGCTGACTATGTTGATTGCACCAATTCAAAAATTGGTTAAATGCAACCTCTAGCCCTAAATCTTTGGGTTTATAAATAAGTTTGAGTCCAGACTCAAATGTAAGTAAAATTACCCTTCGCCCTCGGTTATGGGGGTCAGAAAGGGCGGTTTCGATTTTAGCTACTTTGCCCAAACTATTAATCTTTGAGTCAAAAATTAGTTTAATATCTGTTCTATCCTCAGCCAGACGTTGGAGAAACTCGGCAGTGAACTCTACCCAAAAATTGACGGCTGTTGCTACTAACCGACCCAGGACTGGATACTTCTGAAAAAATGTTAGCAATCCATCTTCCAGGAGTTTATTGACGAACTGAGTGTACTGAGTCTTACTGCTGCCTTCTGTTTCCACCCCTAGTAAGCCGAGCAAGTTTTGACCAAACGAACGAACTTTAGAAAATTCAAAATCTAGTGTCTTAGTACAAAGCGCTGCCAATCGTTTCATCAAGCCGCGCTCTAAGTCACGGTAAGCAGCTTCTGAAAGCATCGATAAAGGCAGGCTGTCTTCAGTAAGCTGTACAGAATTAAGCCGAGTTAACAGTTGCTGTCTGGCAAGTGCGATCGCCGGCAGAAGGATATCTTCAAACGGAAAAGGATTTTCTGCGTCAATCGGCAGCAAAATTTCCCGTTCCGGGCTATATTCCGCTGCCGTTTGCATTATTTGCTGCAAAGTTTCTGCCCATTCTGGCAGCTGCCCAGTAGCATTGAACTGCACTGTTCCCAATCGAGGACGAATAGTATCGAGGTCTAACCCTTCCCACAGCAAGCGTTTTTGTAAGGTATTCCAATTACCTTGTCCTACAACTTGACACCAGCGATCGAGGCGAGAGTGAATTTCTTGTTCATTAACCAAATCAACTGCGATCGCAAATCGCTCTGGATCAAGGCGTTCCCAGAGAAAGCTAGCATTTGCAACGATAGCGGTTAAATCCGCTGTAGCGATCTGCTTGGAAGATTGAACAAGTAGTTCGGTCATAGGTAAATTCCTGATATTGGTGGCTAAATAAAGAGAGAATGAATTCTGGTGTACGCTACGTTACTTGGATTAAACGCCAATAGTTTGGGACATTTTTTAAACATCAATATACCTCTTGCTCCCAGTCAACTTATCCTCTGCATACCTCTGCGTCCTTTGCGTTTCAAAAACAAAATTATGATTTTTGCAAAAAGTCTAATAACTCCTTCTCACATTGAACTGATGAAATCCCCCCAACCTTCTCAGTAATAAAGGTGAAGGGGGAATCTCTTGGTGCATTAAACCTTGGTTCTAGGTACTGAAATTGCTCAATCCAAATGAAATTGAAGCAGTTGCGTGTAAGAAGAGTCTTTAAGAGACGACTTTATCTGTTTAGGCTACAATGCAACAAATAAAAATATCTCAACACGAACCACCTCCAGAAGGACAATCGGTACAACACGACATATGTGAGTGTCCAGTGTCAGCCCGCATCCCTCCACTAACAGTGAGTAATTCCTCCTCACTCAATTCGTTGGATTTCCCAGATGTTACCTCTGCCAGCGCTTGAGACACCTCTTCAGTACTCAAGTTGTAGCCCTTTTCTGAACCAGCGCTCGTTAACAAATTGATGGCTTCTTCTTGGTTAGCAGCTGCTTTAACTTTTTGTTGCAGTTGGGAGTCTTGCAGTAGTTCTTTGATCTGATTAAGCATGGGTGTATTTTCCTTACTTGTTGAATTTGTAGTTGGGTTTAATGGCAGAGGTTGTGCTTAGTGATGTAACCTCTGTGTCATGTTTGCGTGGTGATTGATTTGGGGTAAGCAATCATAAACAACCAAGACTTATTTGACAACGTTAACTACAAAACTCTCCGCCTACATTCCGCACTTTATTCAGGATAGCAAATAATATTTTTGACAAGCTGCCAATAAAAAGCATAATACCCATCCTCTCAATAAATAAGTGTTTTTACTTAAAACCAAAATATAAAAAAATGTTGATTATTTACCCTAACCTTTATTAAAAGTAGTACTATTACTAGGTAATACCAAATTTGCTTATATAACTCCCATTTGATTCCTAGTCATAGAGATTTTTCACCAGAACGTCTCTACAAAATTGCGCTGGTTGTTCAACAAGGGGATATCGAACCCGAATTTGCTATAAAATGATTGCAGGCAGCGGATATACAGCAGATTGCAAGTTGGTGAAGTACAGAAAGACCCCTCCCCAACCCTCTCCTTACTAAGGGGAGGGTTGGGGAGGGGTGTACTCCTGTTAGATGCAAAGCGCTGTAAGATCGGTATAAAATTTAAAAGACTGTTTCTGTTTACATGGTTTTGGCGATCTTTTCTTCCTTAAATTACTTTAGCTTTCGCAAGTGCCAATATCATCTAGCTTAATTATTTCCTCTATAGATATCACTGAGATATTTTCAAAAAACTTTTGCTCCTCTTCTAATTGTTCTAAAACTTTTGACTTTTGCCATTCCCTGATAATATCCATTGTAGAAATCAATTTTAAATTGTTTGTATCTATTTGGTTACTATAAAATCCTAACTTATCTAAAATGTGATTTAGATCTTGCATCCGCTTGGTTAGGTTCTCTAGTTTAGAAACAGGAATTTTTAATTTAAAATTAAAATCGTTTAATACCTGCTCTAATTCATTCTTTTTATAAGTTATGTTTTTTACGATTTGCTCTGCAACCATTATTTGTTCTTGCAAAAAATCAAGCGCTACTTTTCGTAGATTTAGTAATGCATTTATTAATTTATCGTTTTTTATATCGTTATAAAAATTGCCTAATTCTTTAAAGTATGTATAGTAGTCATTACTTTTATCACTGCCACAAGAATCAGCAATAAAATCTCCAATATATTCAGATGGAAGATATTCTCCATTACTAAGACTAATTTCCCACTTCTGAAGGGTAGTAGTTAACTGTACAGAGGAGTTATGACAGCGAATAGGAATAATCTCTGACTGAGGCGAACCCAAGGGTATAGTAGGGTATAGTTGAACTTTATATATATCTTCATTTTTCACCATTAGATCTATAGAAAGTAGATGAAAATAAGGAATACCCATATTTAGTACTAAACTTGCACTTCCTTTACCTTCAAACGCACAAGGAAGGGTAGAAAGTGAAAAAATATAATTGAATACATTTCTTGGTATGCCACTGGTTGAAATAACTAAATTTCCTAAAGGTAATATTAAGATATCCTCGTTAGTCATGCTTTGAAGTTTTTGAGCAATTTTTTCTTGATTCATTTCCTCGATTGGCTGTAGCGAAATTTTAGCAAATTGGTGAGAATACTTTTCCAAATATTGTTTCAGTTTAGGGAAATCTTCCGGATCTAGGGCTTCTAATGAATATTTTAGTTGGACGTAAGTTGGAAATCGTTCCACGCCACACTTTACCTCACATAGTTGTCCTTGTATTATTTTCTGAAGTGCTTGATAAAACTTGTTTGGTAAATATCCCAGCATCACAATGATTGTCGGTCTTTTAAATGAATCGTCCGATTCTTTTGCTTTCAGTATTCCATTAATCAGATTAAACAGGATAACTTGAGGTCGTGCATAATTTCTACCTGACGAAAAATAAATAGGACACGTATTTACTTTTGTCTTTGGTTGACAAAATTCTTCTATTGCCCTTACACAGCCAGCTTTTCTATTATCTTGATTTTCAAAATATTTCCAATCTTCATCAGTTAGTTGAGGACGTTTTATATAATAGCCTCGATCGACAATTTCCTGACCGCAGTATTCCGAATTTTCTAGATCCGCAATAAGTTTGTCATTCCTATCGAAATAGGCATGTTTGGCATTCAACTCTGTCCAGCGGAAAGGTTGAAGTACTAAAAAAAAGTCAACAAATAATTGCTTTATAAAAGTATGGTTGGTTTCCTCAAACTTTTTTACAGGCTCGTCAAACGCACCACAAATGCAAAGACTTGTGGTAATTGGCTGAGATTCGCTATATTTTGTATAGGTATTAAATAAAATAGTTATATTGCCTTTTTTTAAGGCAAGGTTTTCCGTAAATTCTTTCGGTAAACCTGGAATTAAAGTTACGAGCTTTAGCCATACAGATTTTTCACTATCTTCATCATAAATGACTCTTATCGTTTTTTCTATATCGCCCAGAATTTCTAGAATTACATAAAGAGCGTTGATTGTTGATGCCTGATGACCATAGTTATTGGTGCCAGCAACATAAAACTTTATTTCTTCCTCTGCTATTAAAAATTCTTTGATATCTTCAAAAGCTTCTTCATATGGTGTTTGCTCTTGTTCTGTTGCTAGTTCCTGGATTTTTTTGGTAAAAGAATAGGCTTTGTCCATATTTTGGATTGAGAGCGAATTGTATCAAGGTATTTTTCGCCCCTCGGACTGAGGGGCGAAACGAGCCTTAGAACCTATCCAAAAGTGGTTTTAAGATGTTTTTAACCACAGGTAAACACGGATGAACACAGATACAAGTACGTATTGGCCCACTGGAACTGATTTGTAGGATAGGCTCTTAGTGCCAAATATCAACGATTTGAGATTGACCTCGCCCTGGATAGTGGGACGAGGCTGAACCAAATTTCACGTCGTCAAAACTCTCGGCAGGAAGGGCAATCGCTACAACATGACATATGGTCGTGGCTAGCCCCCGCCCGTCCTCCACTAACATTAAGTAATTCTTCCTCACCCAGTTCGTTGGATTTCACGGACGTTAACTCTGCCAGCGCTTGAGACACCTCTTCAGTCGTGAAGTTGTGGCCTTTTTTTGCACCGGCGCTTGTCAGCAGGTTGATTGCTTCTTCTTGGTTAGCCGCTGCTTTGACTTTCTGTTGCAGTTCGGGGTCTTGTAGTAGTTCTTTGAGCTGATTAAGCATGGGTGTACTCCTGTATTTTTGTGTTCTTTGTCTATCGAACTCACTACCCAATTTCAACGTGTGAGTTCATCGATATAAGACTCCACCACAAAAATGCCGCATTCCAGAAAAAGTAAGAATTTATACAAATCGTTACTTCTGCAAGCACGCCTTTAGCTGTTCACTGAGAACTTGGATGTGGGGGTGTTTAAGCATACTAAGGTGGTTGCCAGGAACCCTATGAACTTCCAACCCTCCCCCTGCTAACTCGCTCCAGCCCCAGCTTGGGTGTTGATGAGCTTTCCCGGATTGTTCGCTGGTGGTGAAAAGTGTAATTCGATTTTTGTAGACCTGAGGCACGTAGCTGAGGGTTGCTTGACTGTGGGCATGGAAGACACGCAACATTGAGCTAATGGTTAGCTCGTTTAACATCCGCAGCCTAGTCTCTTGAGGCATAAGGTTAGCTATAACTGCCTGTCCGACAATGGAGTTCCACGACAGATTGGTTCTGAGCTGTTGAAGGATATTCTGCAAACGTTCGTGCAGCGTGTGGCTTGACCGCGTATCGCTTTGATGCTGCTTGGGAGCGATCGCTAGGTAAAAGTAATCTACCAGAAAAGGCCATATATCTCGCCTTACTGTGCTAAGTAGAAACTTTAAACCATCTCCGAAGGACGGTTGATTAGCTGAGACTGGGGCTTGGGTGTCAAGTAAAGCGAGTAAAGCCACTTGATGTCCCGCTCTTTGCAGCTGTTGAGCCATCTCAAAAGCCACCAAACCTCCGAAAGACCAGCCTCCTAAAAAATAAGGTCCTTTCGGCTGCACCACGCGCAACGCCTCAATGTAGTGAGCAGCCATGTCCTCTATGCGAGTTAATGGCGGACTTTCTCCGTCTAGCCCTTTGGGTTGTAATCCGTAAAATGGTTGGTCTGTTCCCAAATGATATGCCAATTCGTAATAAGGAAAGACAACACCAAAAATAGGATGGACACAGAAGAAAGGTGGATTTGACCCATGAGGCTGAATCGCAACTAAGGGAGACCAAGGCAGAGAATCTGCTCCTGGAGATAGAATTCTTGCTAGACCTGCAACAGTTGGAGTCAAAAATAGGGCAGACAGGGGCAACTCCCGCTCAAACTGCTTGTGTATCCTATCTATGAGGCGTATAGCTAGCAGTGAATCTCCTCCCAAGTCGAAGAAGTTGTCGTTAATACCTACACGTTCCAGGTTAAGGACTTCAGCCCAGATTTCTGCCAGTGTTGATTCTATAGGAGTCCGAGGCTCAACGCAGGCTTGATCTATTGATTGGTTAGTTGGCTCATCAGGTATGGCACGGCGATCAATTTTGCCATTAGGCGTTAGCGGCAGAAAATCTAACACTACAAAAGCTGAAGGCACCATGTAATCTGGCAACTTCTTTTTCAGAAAGTCACGTAATTGAATGATTGTGAATGTCAAATGGGGATTTGGCACAATATAAGCCACTAAACGCTTATCACCAGATACTTTCTCTCTAGCAATTACTACCGTTTCTTTAATTGACGGATGCTGACTCAGCACTGCCTCAATTTCTCCCAACTCAATGCGGAAGCCGCGAATTTTTACTTGCTCGTCTATACGACCTAAAAACTCGATATTGCCGTCTGAGCGATAACGAGCTAAATCACCTGTCTTGTAAAGTCGCGCTCCCTGTTTCTCGCTAAAAGGGTGAGGAATAAATTTTTCAGCAGTTAAATCAGGGCGGTTGAGGTAGCCTCGCGCCAGTCCCTCACCGCCGATGTACAATTCGCCCCTGATGCCGATAGGTACAGGCTGTAAATACTCATCTAATATATAGACTTGAGTATTTGCGATCGCGCGACCAATAGGTGGCTTACTACTGCGATCGCTAATTTCCGCAACCGTTGACCAGACAGTTGCTTCCGTCGGCCCGTAAGCATTGAAGAACCGACGACCAACAGCCCAGTGTTTGACAATATCCTGGGAACAAAATTCCCCAGCGGCGATGATAGTTTGGAGTGCGGGAAGTTCTTCTTTTGGTAACACTGCCAGTACAGCAGGTGGAAGGGTAACATGAGTAATAGCGCGATCGCGCAACAGCTGGATCAAAGCTTGCCCAGGCAAAAGAAATTCTTTCTTTGCCAAGTAAAGTGTTGCTCCTGTCCCCAGTGCCATGACTATCTCGAAGATCGAGGCATCAAAACTCAAGGATGCGAATTGCAAAACTCGGTCACTCGGCTGTAGGTTGAAAGTATCAATTTGGGCTTCTGCTAAGTTATATAATCCTCGGTGTTCTATCTGAACACCTTTAGGCTTTCCTGTGGAGCCAGAGGTGTAGATGATATAAGCCAGGTTGTCAGCTATAACGCTGCTGGTGGGATTCTCTTTGCTGTGTTGGGCGTAGACATTCGCCTCTTTCTCATTATCCAGGCAAACAATAGATAACTCTTGGGGCGCAAAACGCTCGACAAATTGCTGCTGAGTTAGCAATACTGCTACCTTCGCCTCTTCCAGCATCAAGTTAAGACGCTCTTGCGGATAAGCGGGATCTAAAGGTAAATATGCCCCTCCCGCCTTGAGAATACCCAACAATCCCACAATCATTTCCACAGAACGTTCTATGCAGATGCCAACTATAGCATCTGGTATTACACCCAATTTCTGCAAATAATGTGCCAGTTGATTAGCCCAAATGTTTAATTCATCGTAGGTTAAAGGCTGATCTTCAAATACTACTGCTATGGCATTAGGTGTCTGTTCTACCTGAGCTTCAAACAAATGATGAAAGTACGGCTCAATTTTAATATTTTCTTGTTTTAGACTTGACTTATTCGGAGTTAACTCTATAAGTAATTGATGATCTTCTGCCTTGGTTAAAATTGGCAATTCACCGAGACGCTGTTCGGGATTGGCAACAATACCTGACAGCAGAGTTGTGAAATGTTCCAGCATCCGGTTAATCGTGATGTCATCAAATAAATCCGTACTGTAGACCACTTCTCCTCTGATACCTTCCTTGTCCTGCCACAGGTGGAACTCCAAATCTAACTTCGCGGTGCCTGGGTCAAAATCCAATAATTTCAACTTTAATTCAGGTAATTTTAAAACTTCTACTGGAGTGTTTTGTAGTGTAAAACTAACTTGAAATAGAGGGTTTCGGCTCAAATCGCGTTCTGGATGTAATTCCTCAACTAGCTTCTCAAAAGGCAAGTCTTGATGGGCGTATGCTCCTAGCGCCACCTGTTTTACTCGCTCCAGCAGTTCTATAAAAGTGGGATTGCCGCCAAGGTAAGTACGCAGTACCAAGCTATTGACAAAAAAGCCAATTAATCCTTCAACTTCGCTGCGGTTGCGGTTGGCAATGGGCGAACCTACGGCAATGTCTTCTTGTCCTGTATAACGGTATAGTAATGTCTGAAAGGCGGCTAGCAGCGTAATAAACAAAGTCACCCCTTCCCGCTGACTCAATGCCTCTAGCATCTTACTCAAAGACAAAGGTAGCTGTAGAAATTGTTTTGCTCCTTGAAATGTTTGAATTGCTGGTCTTAGCCTATCTGTGGGCAGATTCAGCACCGAGAGATTATTTAACTGCTGTCGCCAGTAAGCTAACTGAGTTTCCAGCACTTCATCTTGTAACAACTGGCGCTGCCATTCCGCAAAGTCGGCATATTGAATTGGTAGTTCTGGCAGGGAGGTAGAGACGGGAAATTTTGCGTCAAGAGAAACAAAGGCTGTGTATAGTGTACCCAGCTCTCTAATTAGCACTCCAATAGACCAACCATCGGCAACAATGTGATGCAAATTCAGCAACAGGACATGTTCTGTTTCACTTAGTTGTAGCAGTGTCAGCCGTAGTAATGGCCCTTTGCCCAGGTCGAAGGTACGCTTAGCCTCTTGGATAGCCAGCCGTCGTACTTCTGTTTCTCGTTCAGTTGCTGACAGTTTTCCTAGGTCTATTGCTGGTAAAGATATACTTAGGGCGGGGGCAATAACTTGCATAGGTTCCCCCTCCACCATGACAAACGTAGTGCGTAAGCTTTCGTGCCGTCGCACAATTGTATTGAATGCCTGCTCTAAGGCAGTTAAATTGAGCGAACCTGTTAGGTGAATTGCACATCCCACATTATAGAAGGCATTACCAGGAACCAATTGATGCAGAAACCACAGCCGCTGCTGGGCAAAAGATGCAGGAAAGACAAAAACCTCTGCTTCTTGCTCAATATTGAAGCTTTCATCATCAGCGGTTAGGCAGGTTTCGACAAGGTTATGGCTCATATTTGGACAATTTTTACTTTCAGGAATAGTGGCGATCGCGTAGCGCTCTGTACTGCCCATTCCATTTTGCTGAAGTTCTTACCATTAAGCCTTCACTGATATTGTTGCAATTAATACCTATTTTTACAGGGCATTTGGGAGAAAAGCTTTTATCAGCTTGGTGAAATTAATCTGGCAAACGACCCAAACATTTATTTTCCAGCCTAGACTGTTACTCAGTATACATAAAGACGGCTAGGTAATACTACAGAAAAATAAATTAGAGCCTATTCTAGATAGTTAGCTTTCTGTCAAGTCATAAGGCTTATAAATCTAAAATTACGACCTTAGACTGATTAAGGGTTTAGCAATATGTATCTCTGGATTGGTGTAAATCTTAGCCTGTGGTTGTTAACTTAAATTGTAGGCAATCAGCAAAGCCAAATGGGCATTACGCCGCTGTCTATAGCTGTACATCATAAAAGAGCAACTTTCAGATGTGTGGAGGATGCCAGTAGAAAATTGACCATAAAGGGGGATGTTGTTGTTGCTCTGTGTACTTCATTTACTACCGAGCGGAGATGCAAGCCTCAATCGCAGCAGTCTTAGGTAGTAAGCATCTATAGCCCCCAGGATTAATTTTTTGGCAATGAGGTTGAAATACCAGCCTCCAGTATTGACGACTTAATTTAAAGAGGAAAGGATTGTTATGACTGGGAACACGCAGCCGTTTGAGCAGTATGGCGAACAGCCTCAACCCGATACTCATCCAACAGAGGAAGGGATTGTTAAAAGTGAGAACCAGCAGCTTTCTGCTGAGCATGATGAAGCTACTACGGATCAACCTCAGGGTCATCCAGTAGCCACGAGCATTGGCGCTGCTGCTGGCGGAGTAGCCGGAGCAGCTATTGGTCGTTTAGTCGGTGGACGCGCTGGAGCAGTAGTTGGTGCTGTAGTAGGCGCAGTAGCTGGCGGACTGACTGGTAAGGAGGCAGGTGAGGGTATTAGTAACACCGTAGAAGAGGTAGTAGACGTAGTAAAAGGCGTCGCTGAAAATGTTACCCACACGGTAGAAGACGTAGGGGATACGGCCAAAGGTACCATTGAGGGTGTCAAACCTTCTGTAGAAGGCATTGCGGAGTCTGTAAAAACTACACTTGACGATGTTAGGCCATCTGTAGTAGGTATAGCGGAATCCGTCAAGGATACAGTTGAGCATACCAAGCCCTCTGTAGTAAATGCAGCGCAAAGCTTAAGCGAAGCAGTTGAAGATGTCAAACCTTCTTTTAAAGAAGTAGCGCAGTCATTGAAGGGTGCAGTTGATGATGTCAAACCTTCTGTAGTAGACGCTGTTAAGAGTAGTGCTGAAACTGTACAGACTTCTGTTCGAGATGTCAGCGACACCCTTAAGGGTACTGTCCAAGAAGTGAAACCTTCTGTAGTAGACGCCGTTAAAGGTAGTGCTGAAACTGTACAGACTTCTGTTCGAGATGTCAGCGACACCCTTAAGGGTACTGTCCAAGAAGTGAAACCTTCTGTAGTAGACGCCGTTAAGGGTAGCGCTGACACTGTTAAGAGTTCTGTTCAAGGTCTTGGGAATGCTGTCAGAGATACTACTCAAGAGGTCAAACCTTCTGTAGTAGACGCGGTTAAGGGTGGCGCTGAAAGTATTAAGACTTCTGCTCAAAGTCTTGGGAACGCCGCTAAGGATACTGCCCAAGAAGTGAAACCTTCTGTAGTAAACGCGGTTAAGGGTAGCGCTGACACTGTCAAGAGTTCTGCTCAAAGTCTTGGGAACGCCGCTAAGGATACTGCCCAAGAGGTCAAACCTTCTGTAGTAGACTCTGTTAAGGGTAGCGCTGAAAGTGTCAAGACTTCTGCTAGAGGTTTTGGAAACGCCGCTAAGGATGCTGCAAAAGAAGTGAAACCCTCTGTAGCAGACTCTGTTAAGAGTGGCGCTGGAAGTGTTAAGCCTTCTACAACAGGTGTAACTAAGTCAGCAAAGGTTACAGCTGAGGATATCAAGCCTTCGGCAACAGATGTAGCGAAGTCAGTAAAAGGTACAGATGATCAGGAATCTGTAAGTATTGTCGATCATCGCGGTATGCCTGTAGATAACATCATCGATGAAACAAAAAAACTGTAATAATTTTGCTCAAGCTTTCTTGCTTGCCTAAAGCTTGCAGTTATCAGGTTTGATGAGGGGTGGGTCATAGTTGACCCACCCTTTGTATTAGAACATTAAACTGATGTCGCTTCGCTCCAATTCGTAATTGATAATTACGTTGCTCCGCAACACGCTGGCGTCCTACGGACAGGCTACGCCAACGCGAACGTAATTCGTGATTATTAACCCATGCATGAATGCAGGGGCTTGTACCCTCAACGAATTAAAAATTAATTAATTTTTAATTACGAATTACGAATTACGAATTACGAATTATTCGGTCAAGCTACCCCTTTTGCTGTTTCTTGGACGATTAAATCAACGACATCTTCCAAGCGCCCTGTGCGCTTGTAGGCTTGACGCTGCCGTGTTGCCCCTGTGCCGTGCTGCATTGTTTCGCGTACAATTGAAGAAACCTCTTCCCATTCTCCATATTCTTCAAGCGCTGGACGCACAAAGGTGAGAAACGCCTCAATCAGCTCGCGGGCTGGCACGGTCTTCATCGCACCAATGTCGATTAAATCCTCATCTAATCCATAGCGGGCGGCACGCCAGTTAGCAGCGCGTATCAGTTCGTGGCGCACGGCGGGAAAAGACCTATCGCGCATCGCTTGTTCGTAACAAGTTCGCGCCAAAGCACGCACAAGTCCTGCTATCATTACGGCTTCGTCCACCGTCTGGCACACATCTGTAATCCGAAACTCTATGGTGGGGAAGCGCTCTGAGAGACGCACATCCCAGTAAATTTTCGTCGCCTCCTCTACACTTCTGGTCGCCACCAAAGCTTGTACAAGCGCTTCGTACTCCGCTAAAGATTCAAACATGAGTGGTGGGCCGGATATGGGCCATCGGCTCCAAATTTCAGTACGATAACTGGCATAGCCTGTATCTGTACTTAACCAGAAGGGCGAGGATGCTGCCAGTGCTAAGAGCGGTGCTAGCCACACACGGGCACGGTTCATCACCTGGATGGCTAACTCGCGATCGCTAATCCCCATATGCACATGACAGCCAAAGATCACCAGCTCGCGGGTGAGTTGTTGATAATCTCGCATCAGCGCTTGATAACGTTCTTTGGGCGCAATCTGCTGTTCATCCCAGTGAGAGAACGGGTGCGTCCCGGCGGCAGCGATTTGATTACCGTCTTTTTGGGCTGCTGCAATCACTTCACGCCGCAAACGCACAAGCTCAGAGCGCACCTCTGCAAGCGTTCGACAGATAGGCGTACCAATTTCTATTTGCGATCGCTGGGCTTCTGGCTGCACCTCTTCACCAAGTACTTTCTGGGCTTTCGGGAGAACGTATTCCACACGCGAAGTTAATTCCCGCGTCACAGGATTGATAATTTGATATTCTTCTTCGACACCAATAGTGAATTCTTCAGTCTGGGATGACATACCAACTATTTCCTTAGCTTTTAGCAATTAGCTTTTAGCAATTAGCTTTTATACGAAGTTGCGTTCATAAATAGTACTTTCTCTCCCTTGTCCTCCTTGTCGCCTTGTCCCCCTTGTCCTTACCTGTTGTTGCGTCCAACCAAGGTTGCAACTACTGCGATTAATTCAGCTGGCTCTACTGGTTTAGCTAAATGTTTCTGAAAACCTGCTAAGAGAGCCTGCTGAGAGTCAATCTCACTAGCATAGGCTGTTAATGCGATCGCCAAAATCTGTCCTCCTTGGTCTGGCAGCATTGCTCTAAGTTGACGTATCAACATATAGCCATCCATTTCAGGCATACCAATATCACTCAGCAGCAAATCTGGCTTTGTGTTTGTTATTGCTGCTAACGCTTCTGTTGCTGATGCCACCGCCGTCACAACTGCCCCAGACTCTTCCAAGACAAAGGTGATAAATTCCCGTGAATCAAGGTCATCATCTACAACCAAGATTTGTATGCCACTTAAATCTATGGCGCGATCGCACTCTTGGCTATGCTCATTTGTCTCTGGCCCAATCCCGCTCAGCGGTAGCCTGACGGTAAAGGTTGCCCCCTGCTCTTCTCCTGGACTTTCTGCCCAAACAGTTCCCCCGTGAAGTTCTACTAAGTGACGGACGATTGCCAGCCCTAGCCCCAGTCCCCCAAATACCCTTGTCGTAGCGCTATCGGCTTGACGGAAGTACTCAAACACATAGGGCAGAAACTCAGGGCTTATGCCCTTGCCTGTGTCAGTGACTTGAATTTGAGCCTGAGAGCCAACTCGCTCTAGCCTGACTTCTATCCGGCCTCCGTGGGGTGTAAATTTAACGGCGTTGGAGAGCAAATTCCAGATTACTTGCTGCAAACGGTTGGGATCGCCTTCAACTTTCCCTACAGAGGGATCAAGCACAGACTGGATCTGAATTGACTTGGTTTGAGCTGCTAAACGCACCGTCTCCAAGGCGGCTTCAATTGTAGATACCAGGTGAATGGAGATAATATTGAGGCTAAGTTTACCTCGCAAAATGCGGGATACATCTAGCAAGTCTTCAATCAATTCCGTCTGCAACTGGGCATTACGCTCAATAGTTTCTAGGGCGCGGGCGGTAGTTTTTTCGTCACATTTGCGCGATCGCAGAAGTTTTGACCATCCCAAGATCGGGTTAAGTGGCGATCGCAACTCATGAGATAGAACAGCGAGAAACTCATCTTTAATGCGATTTGCCGCTTCCGCTGCGGCGCGTGCCTCTTGTTCGCGCTCTAGGAGTTGGTTGCGTTCATCCTCCGCTAGCTTGCGATCGGTAAAGTCGCGCATGATTTTAGCAAAGCCGCGTAGCTTTCCCGTCTCATCTCGTAGAGGCGTGACAATGCCACTCCCCCAGAAACGGGAACCATCCTTACGCACGTGCCAGCGTTCATCCTCCGCCCGACCTTCCGCCGCTGCCTTTTCCAATTCCTGTAGATGTGCGTTGTGCTGGAGGTCTTCAGGGATAAAGATAATTGAGCCAAATTTACCCAATATTTCTGCTTCCTGATAGCCTAAAATTCTTTCTGCTCCTAAACTCCAACGGGTAAAACGGTTCTCGATATCCAGGAAGAAAATGGCGTAATCTTTCACATTCTCTAACAACAAATGGAACCGCTCTTCGCTTGTCCGCAGTTCCTGATCTGCCCGCTTGCGATCGCTGATGTCCCGGAAATAAATACTGAGACCCTCTTGGGAAGGATAAGCATGAATCTCCAACCAAATATCTAGCGGTTCGTATAACACCTCAAAATGTACAGCTACCCGTTCAGCAACCGCACGGCGATATTCCTGCTCAACAATAGTGCCTACTGACCAAGGCCACACTTCCCAGTGAGTTTTGCCCATAAATTCTTCTGGCGTTTTGTTGTTCAGCCTTGCCGTCTCTCGGTTCACGTAGGTGATTCGCCACTCGCGATCTAAGGCAATAAAGGCCTCGCCAATACTTTCCAGGATGTTGGTAATTTGTTGATTCGCCTCTTCTCGTTTCTCCTCAGCTTTTTTGCGCTTGGTGATATCCCGAAAATAAATAGAAAGACCTTCTGCACAGGGATAGGCGTGAACTTCAAACCATTTATTTAACCGTAGGTAGAAATATTCAAGCTCAACTATGACCCGAAACTCCATAGCTCGCTCAAGTTCCTGCTCCAAAGCCGTTCCCACCACCTCGGGAAACGCCTCCTGCCACACCTGCTTACCAATCAGCTCTTCGCGAGTTTTCTGCAACAGCCGCGCCGCTTCTTCATTAACGTAGGTGAAACACCAATTGCGATCGACAGCCGTAAAGCCATCCGTAATACTTTCAAGAATAGTTGTGGTTCGTTCGTGTGCCTTGTGCGCTTCGTCGCGGGCAGCAGCCAGTTCCTCGTTAGCCGCTTGTAGCTGTCTGTTTGCCTCCTGTAATTCCTGCGCCCTGAGATAGATTTCGGCTTCCATCTGCTCGGCACGTTCTTTTAACTCTTTAGTAAGCTTATGCTCCTCAACTCCCTGTTGCTTGAGGCGGATGAACTCGGTAACGTCCTCAACACGATGAATGATATAGGCAAGCTGTCCGTCTCTTCCAAATACGGGCGAATTAACGGGACTCCAATATCTTTCTTCAAATCCACCCCCTTGGGATTCCGGGCGACGAATGTCGTATTTCTGCACCGCCATTGTATGTGCAGCGCGATTTTGCAGCACGCTCTCCAATGAGGCGCAAAGATTACTAACCCCGGTAGCGGTAGGTTCGTCAGGATTGGGAGGGAAGACTTCAAACAGCTCCCGCCCCAGAATCTCCTCCCGTGTTGTCATTGTTGCCTGTAGGTAAGCATCACTCGCGGCTACAATTGTAAAATCTGGTTTCAATAGGAGATACAAGCCTGGTATTGACTCAAACAGAGTCTGATAGTCAGGTGTGCGAAGGGAGATCGAAGAGTCGCTCATAATTTACTTAGCACTGCTTCTAGTGGCTCTATTTCTGGAGAGAGCATCGTTTCAGGCGACGAGTATGGCGCGAAATTGATACTAACGCAGAGACTCTACTTTTAGCATGACTGTCTTTAAAGCTTTCAACCACTTTTAGATATTGGGCGATCGCATATGTCTATTACTGCTAGCGTACAACCTTAGCGTTACTTAAGGGAGCTTAAGCTCATCCCCTACCGTCGATTCGGAGAATTTCACGTCTTGCATGATAGTTGTTAGTTGTTATTTTCTACAAACAAAAAACTAGTAAGGGCGCGGCAGTGCCGTGCCCCTGTTTGTGGGCGAACTTATCCGGCAAGCTGCACATACTACAGTGTAAAAAAAATTTCCCAATGCACACTGGTTGAGAAATATTTTGACATTTTATCTACAGTATTTATCATTGTTATAACAATTGAAAGTAATTAGGGCAGCACGCTTTATCTGGACGTGTTAACGAAGCCTAAGAGTAAAAATCACCAGTATAAATTATCTCTCTACTCATGTTTCGTTATTACTATTTCTGAAGCAATTAACTGGTCAATAAGTTCAACTACCCCAGCCCCACGAGCGCCCTTAGTAACAAAATCAGCACACTCCTTGAGCATGGGCAGGGCGTTAGCGACTGCAACTCCACACTCACACAGACTCAGGAGGGCCTGATCGTTCTCGGCATCGCCGATGCCGACAGTGTTGTGGGGGGATAATCCTAATTCGCTCAAGGCGGCGCTCAATCCAGAGGCTTTGTTTACGCCTGAAGGAAGTACCATAACAGCATCTTTATTCAAGATGACTTGCAGTTCTAGCCCCAAGTCGCGGATTGCTTCTAGGACTGTGGTTTCGTGAGGATGCCAGGTGGCGACGATGACTCGTCCAACTGAGAGGGGATCAACGCCGCGATCGCGCAACGCCTTGACAAACTCTTCTGGAGGGCTAGAGGTTAGGGGTTTTTCTTCACGAGTATCAGGTCGATAAAGTAAAGCTCCATTCTCTGCCACAACCATATCAAAAAGCTCAATTTCCGGGAAGACACGCAGGAGATCGTCGAGTTCCCGTCCGGTGACTAAAATTAGTTTCCGACCCGATTGCCGCAGACGTTCTAGTGCCGCTATAGTCTCCTCAAGAACGCGACCTTCTGATGCCAGTGTTCCATCGTAATCAGTAGCGAGTGCAAGATAGCGCATCGGTTCGTTTTGGAAGTAGGAGTTAGGAGGAAATAACAACTAATAACACTCTGTGAAATCCCCCTTGCAAGGACGGCGGGGGATGAGCTTAACAAGCGAGATACTGCTCTAACTGCTAAAAGCTAATTGCTAATTGCTATATTTAAAGCGAATTTCCAGCATTGTTTAGCGATCGCCCAATCTTCTTGTGCCTGCACTATAAGTACCCGCACTTGCGAATCTGCCATTGCTACATCTTCATAAAGTGGCGAGAGCGCATTTTTCTCTGGGTCAATTTTTAAGCCGAGAAATTCAAAAGCTGCACAGGCTAACTCTCGCACTGAAGCTTTGTTTTCTCCTACACCGCCAGTAAATACCAAGGTATCCAATCCGCCCAGTGAGGCCAGCATTGCGCCAATGTGCGATCGCAGGCTGTGGATATACATATCAAAGGCTATTTTTGAGCGGGGGTTGCCTTGCTCGATACCGCTCAATATTTGCCGCATATCCCCAGATTCGCCAGAAATCCCCTTTAAACCAGAGGCGCGGTTCAAGATTTCATCTAATTGGTCGGCGTTATAACCAGATTGTCTCATTAAGTAAATCAAGATCCCAGGGTCAACCGACCCAGAGCGAGTTCCCATCATTAAACCGTCTAAGGGAGTAAATCCCATTGTGGTATCTACACTAATACCGTTACGGATAGCAGCTAGGGAACAACCATTGCCTAAGTGACAGGTAATTAGGCGCAAAGCAGTTAAGTCTTTACCTAAAATTTGGGATGCCCGTTCAGCAGCGTATTGATGGCTGATGCCGTGAAAGCCATATCGGCGGATGCCTTGCTCAAACCACTCGTAGGGGCCGGGATAAATTGCTGCGGCAAGGGGTAACTGACTATGAAAGGCGGTATCAAACATTGCCACCTGGGGGACATCGCCCAGAGTTTGTTCAATCGCTGCAATGCCTTCCAAGTTAGCAGGGTTATGGCTAGGGGCAAGAATTGATAGATGCGCGATCGCTTCCTTCACTTGTGGGGTAATTATCGTTGCTTCCCGATAATCTTGACCGCCATGCACAACTCGGTGCCCTACAATATCAATTTCATTACGATTATCCAGTACTTGCGTCTTCCCCTGCCATAGCGTATCAAGCATATGCGCGATCGCTCCGGCGCGGGAATTATCCTGTAACGCTTCTTCTATAACCTTGCCCTGGCTTTTGACCTTAAGTTCTGCAACTCCTTGATGGTGAGTCCAATCCAATTTGGCTTCCCAAAGTGGTTCTGGTGGGCTTTCCGGCAGGGAATCACCCAACTCATATAAGCAGCTTTTATCACTACTAGAACCCGCATTCAGCACCAGAATTTTCATAAGAATTATTACCTATTAATTAAGTAGAGACGTTCCGCCGAAACGTCTCTACAACTTACGGGCGGTGGCGAAGAATGCCCATTTCGTTCGTGGGAGAAGTTTATCCTGCCGCCATATATTAATTAAGACTTCTGCCGAAGATATCCCCCAACAGAGTTAAAAAGGGCGCGAGTCTTCCCCCCTTTTTAACTCTGGCTAGGGGGGATCAAAATTTCATCTTTCCAGTGCGTAAGCCTTGTTAATCTCAATTGTATTAGCTCTAATTTAGATATTCATTACCACTTTTCGGCCAGTTAAAACGGAAGGTTGCTCCAGCGCCGACTTCAGACTCTAACCATACATTACCTCCCCGACTTTCAATTATTTTTTTGATAACTGACAAACCAATGCCAGTTCCTTCTACCTTATCTCTTGCCTCGAGCCTTTGAAAGATTTCCCAAATCTTTTGGTGGTATCTAGGGTCAATGCCTATTCCATTATCAGTTACAAAAAACTCACAGTAATTTTTATGTTCTTGTACTCCTATATGAATACAAATATCAGTTTTACCCCCGTGTTTAATTGCATTATTAAGCAAGTTCATAAACACTTGTTGTAATGGCACCCACTCTGTATGCAGAATAGGCATTCCTGGCTCTACTACAATATTTACTTCTGGTGGTGGGGCAAGCAGTTCGATCGCTTCAGATAGCAACTTGGCAACATTTACTGTTGTAGGAGCTTGTACTCTCCCAGCACGGGAATATTGCAAAATACCGTCAATCAAAGCTTCGAGACGGTGTACTCGCCCGCGTAATAAATCCAGATGCTCTCGCGATTCCTCAGTTAGGCACTCTGCTAAATCTTCTTCAATCCAGGCTGATAAATTGGCAATGCCTCGCAAGGGGGCTTTTAAGTCGTGGGATGTAACATAAGCAAACTGATCTAGCTCCTGATTTGTGCGCTTTAACGCCTCTGTCAACTGTGATAATTCCTTGGCTTTTTTCTCAACTTCTTGCCGGGATAGCACCTGTTCAGTGACTTCTACTGCATGGGTCATAATGCTATAAACCTGATTATTGGCATCAAATAAGGGCTGGTAAACAAAGTTCCAGAAGCTTTCCTCTAAAACGCCATCATTGTTGCGGTCAAACTGCACGCGCATTTCGTTGCCAATAAACGCTTGACCAGTTGCATATACTCGATCTATTAACTCGAAAAAGCCTTGCCCTTCTAATTCTGGGAATGCCTCTCGGATTGGCTTGCCAGTTAACTCGCGTTTACCTACAAGTTGAAGGGATAGTGTATTCACAATTTCGAGTATATGGTTAGGCCCACGGGTAATTTGAATGGCTGCGGGTGTCTGCATAAAAATCCGTTGCAGTTCATTCCGCGCTGCTTCAGCTTCCTTACGTGCTGCCTGCTCTCGGATTAGCTGTGCCCTTTCTTCCTCAGCTCGCTTACGCTCGGTAATGTCATGCATGATCACGACAGCACCTTGTTTATTACCGTTTGAGTCAATAATTGCCTGTCCGCTGGCTAATAGCGATCGCGCAGTACCAGAGGAGCCATTGGCGGCTCGTGGAACGATCGCCATTTCTACATTATGGATAACCTCTCCTTGCAAAGCTCGAAACAAAGGAATTTCCTCTGTTTTCATTAATGTTTTGCCGTCAGGCTGATACAAGTCATAATGCTGTGCCCACTCTTGGGGTGGGATTGGTTCCTCAGGTAATCCGTGGAACTCCTGCGTTGCCCGATTAAACAAAGTCAAAATTCCTTGAGCATCGCAAGCAACAATTCCCGCCTGCAAGTTATCGAGCAGCACTTGTAAAAACTCTTGTTCCTTTTGGAGATCTGCCTCTGCTCGCTGTCGTTCAGCAATTTCTGCTTTCAAGAATTGATTAGCTTTTAATAATTCGGCAGTTCGCTTCTCTACCAAGCTTTCCAATTCATCGTAAGCTTTTTGCAGCGCTGCCTCAGCCAGCTTGCGCTTAGTGATATCAGTACAGGTTCCTACCCACTCTCGGATACAACCGTCTGGTTCCCGGACAGGAACAGCACGAGCCGAGAAATACCTATAGAGACCTTCTCGCGTTTTGATCTGAAACTCCGCGTCAAAAATGCTTTTTGTGGCGATCGCGCCCCTCCAAATCTGTGCCGTCAGTTCTCGTTCCTCTGGGTGAATGTCTTCTAGCCACCCCCAACCTTGCAATGCTGCTTCACTTCTGCCTGTGAGAATGCTCCACCCTGCCACATCGTTGACAAATTCTCCAGCAGCGTTACTCGTCCAAACCACCTGTGAAGTTGCTTCCACAAGAGAGCGATAACGCTCCTCACTCTGCCGCTGCACTGCCTCAGTTCGCTTGCGTTCTGCGATTTCTGCCAGCTGTTCTGCTTGACTTTGGCGTTCAATTCTCACCCGTTCCCTATAGTTAGCGAAGAAGTCAGCTAAGGCAGGCTCCTCTGCAAGTGAGTCCTGCAAATAGTTTTGGACTCGCTTATCGGCTTCATAGGCTATTTCAGGATGAAATAGCATCCAAATATGGCAGGTTTTTACATAGGCAATAAACGAGACCAAGTGATGGTATGCCTCCGCAGTTAGAAGGCGGCGCAATTGCACCTGACACTCCTCGCTCTGTCGTCCCTCTAAGAAGATGAAGATGGCGCAGTAAAATATATACTTTTCCAACGCTGAGTTTGGCTGCGGCCAAACTTCCTCAGAAATCAGTTTTAGATCGATTTCTCTGAGTAGTTCATTGATGTCTGCTTCTGTGGGAGGAGATGATTCTAAAAGTTTTAATACCTCCTGCGCCGTCATTCCTAGGGGGCGTAGCGTACAACTATGGCACACCATGCAATAGGGAATGGTACAATAGCGCGAAAGATAGGCAGAAAGCTTTTCCTTGAAGAGCGCTGGGAGTGGATTATCAATATAAGCAGATATGGTCTGTTGCCAGAGATTTTCCAGCACCTGCGGCGTTTCACCTGCTGGGTCAAAGAAAGGCGGAACAAAACCAAACCGGGCGTTTATTTCTGCCTTAATTTGGTCACTGGTTCGCATATTAATAATCGAAGTCATTCGATGCCGGGATAATGTAATTTGCCCCATAAATTAATTCGGGGGCTTGAATGAGGACGCGGAGTTCTTTCTTTTCCCTAGATAAACCTAGTGGGCTGAAATCCGTTTCTTTTTGGTCAAGTATACAACCTAGCAATGTTTCATAGGAAGCTTATTCAAATATCCCCCAATGAAGTATTTTTGCCTATTCTTTAGGTAGTAGGTTACGCTACTAAATTTATATAAATTTACGACTTAAGTAGTAGGGATGGGCAAGACAGCAGCCTGGGTTTAATAATTAAAATTTATTTTGTAGAAGCATCGTAGTTAGTAAAACTAATTTTAATTTTTAATGCCAACTGATATTCTTGGCTAGTATGAAAGTTGCAGGAAATACAAAGACATGAGCAATTATCAATTTCATGATGAATACAGCCTATCAGAAACAGCAGAGAAACTGGGTAAACAAGCTATAGGATTGGGGCTGATACCTAGTTTTGTTGTACGCTTCTTCCCTGATAACCGACAGTTCTACATACCCAACGAAAATGAATCTGAACCCCTCACACCAGAAGAAGCATATATGCGCTTGAAGAAATTAGTTGAAGAATCTGGTAAATAGAATTTTAAAATAGCAGATATTTTTTAGTTCAAGATCCCCCAAAACCACTCTTCGATGCGATCGCCCAACGCCCAGAGCGAGTATTCCGCTTCTGCTTGCTGGCGACAGGCAAAGCGGTCAATTTTATCCAGGCGTCCTATAGCTTCTACCAACCCCGTGACGCTATCTGGTTCCACCAAAAAGCCCGTCTTCCCATCCTGGATAATTTCTGCTGGTCCTCCCCGCCGATAAGCGATCGCGGGCACTCCACAAGCGAGGGCTTCAATAGCTACATTTCCAAATGCTTCTACCCAACGAGGTGTCATCAACAGCGCCCGACACTGACGCAGTTCTGCTTGTAGTTCCACCGTTGGCAGAAACCCTACATATTCTATGGGTGCATTCGGGTAATCAGCGCAAATGCTCTCCCAATAGCTTTTATCCTGTATCTTGCCCAAAATTTTCAGGGGAATACCCGTCATCTCAACAGCCGCCACAGCGTCTTCTAGACCCTTTTCTGGGGCAATTCGACCCACCCAAGCTAACCATGAGCCAGGTTGATCGCAGAACTCGTACAGCGATAAATCAATAGCATTTCCCAGACATCGACAGCGATCGCCAAAAGCAAATGTTGCTGCCTGTGCCCGACTGTGAACGCCAATTGTACCAGGAAACTGGGTTGCTACCCCTTCAATAATCCCATCCATTGCCTCTGTCAACGAACCCATACTAACTAGATGAGCAATTGGACAAGTAAAAAAGGGTGTCAGATAAAACGGAAGCCAATCGTAGGCAAAGTTAACAATTAAATCGTAGTCCGCTTGCACTTGGCGAGCATAGTCCCACATATTAGCCAAAACAGAATTACCCGGTATAAAAATCGGGTCATTACGTGTCTGGGTTTGGGCACTTGTCTGGAGTTCTCCAGCAATTTCCACAATTGGCAGAGTTCCCAATACAGATCCTTGGGTAGCCACAATTTTTAAGCTATGACCCCGCCGGAGCATTTCTTGGGCAATGTTATATAGAGTTAGTTCTACTCCACCACCCATCCCGGAACCTAATGGGCCAACAGGACTAGAGATAAATAGTAGCCTAAGAAATTTGTCTGTAGCAGCAATCACAACAGTAGACTTCTTGCTCCCAGTCGATTTATCCTCTGCGTACCTCTGCGTAAACCTCTGCGTTCTCTGCGTTTCAAAACAAAATTATGATTTTTGCAGGTAGTTTAGTGAACTACCCTAGTTTCGCATCGCAGCATTTCCAAAACTAACATTAAGTTCACTCCTATCGATTTGGCAACATCTCAGAATCCGATTCTTTTACCTGTATCGGTACTGGTGCCAGTGGAGGTTCGGACGCCTCTGTTAGGGAAAAATTCCCAGTTGTAGTTGGCTCAACTAATGTATTTGTCTCACTATCTGCTGCTGGTGTAGCAACTGAGCCAAATTTATTTGCGATCGCCTCACGCTGATTGATCAGATAAATACTCACCAACGTCAAGCATACCCCAATCGATTGCAGGGGATTGAGTACCTCAGACAGAAATACATTGCCAAATAGCAGCGCAAACACTGGCGTCAGAAAGGTGAGGGAACTGAGACTGGTGAGATTGCCGCTAGAGGCAAAGTAAAAGAATAAACCATAGGCGATCGCACTGCCAAAAATAGTGGAGTACGCCAACGCCATCCAACCACCTAAGTCAATATGCACCCACTGTTGAGATTCCCAAACACCTGAGAGGGCAAATAAGGGCAACCCCCCTAAAATCATGTGCCAGCCTGTAGCTATTACTGGGTCAGCATATCGGCAAACAAATCGAATCGTCACCGTTCCCACCGCCATCGACAGCGCCGCCAGCAGCATCAGCCACTCCCCATGCTCAAATAACTGCTGCAAACCCATTGGTACTGTTGTCGTACCTCTGTGTAGGAAGTTCAAAATCCACTCATTCGGCAAGCCAATTAGACTGATTCCCAGGACGCCCAAGCCTAATCCTAACCAACCCCAAAGATTAATAATTTCTCCAAACAACCACGCCGAAAGCATTGCCACAGCCAGAGGTTGCGAGTCAATCATTACTGAACCCAAACCAGCATTAGTTCTAACTAATCCCTCGGCAAGAAAGCCTTGAAATAAAGTGGCATCCACCAAGGCAAAAAACCCAATCCATAGCCAAGCTGCCCAGCCTTTTGGTTGGGGACGCCCTGAAAGTGTCGCTACAGCCAAGACCATAATTCCCGCAGGCACCAAACGCACCCCAGCCATAAATAAGGGCGTGGTGTTAGGGATGACCCCTTTCATGGCAACCATTGCCGTTCCCCATAAAAAAAAGGGGGCAATTAGCAGTACCGTTGCTAAGGGATGTGTTGATTCAGGGAGTTTTAGCTGCATGCGATCGCCTCAGGCTGAGGATTGTATAGTTTATTTACCTGATTGTACTTAAATCATATATTTGTGTTAACAATTTCAACCCAACCCAGCGCCGCACTTAGCAGTCTTTTCCCCGCCCGGTGCTGTGTGACCCCATGCTCACCTGAGCAGGAACCCAACTAAACCCGCGCAGATAGTGCAAACTAGAGAAAGGTTCAGTGCATGACACCGACTGATATATTCACCATTCATTCTTTAACCGCTCATGGTTTGGCCTTTTAAGCCCAAATTTCGTAAACAAATTGCCCGAATTGAAATTACAGGTGCCATTGCTGGAACTACCAGAAAGCAAGTTTTGGAAGCCCTGAAAACCGTTGAAGAAAAAAAATTTCCAGCTTTATTGCTGCGGATTGACAGCCCTGGTGGCACGGTTGGGGATTCCCAAGAAATCTACAGCGCTCTTCAACGTCTGCGAGAAAAGGTGAAAATAGTTGCCAGCTTTGGCAATATTTCAGCCTCTGGGGGCGTCTACATTGGCATGGGAGCCGAACATATTGTAGCTAACCCTGGTACCATTACTGGTAGTATTGGCGTCATTCTGCGGGGCAACAATCTAGAGCGCCTGCTAGAGAAAATTGGCGTTTCCTTCAAGGTGATCAAATCTGGTCCCTACAAAGATATTCTCGCCTTTGACCGAGAACTGACTGAGCCAGAAAAGGATATTCTTCAACAGTTGATTGACGTGAGTTATCAACAGTTTGTGCAAACAGTTGCGGACGCTAGGCAACTGACAGTAGAAAAGGTAAGAAGTTTTGCTGATGGTCGTATCTTCACAGGTCAGCAAGCTTTAGAATTGGGGGTGGTCGATCGTCTGGGAACAGAGGAAGATGCCCGTCGCTGGGCGGCAGAACTCGTTGGTCTTGACCCCGATAAAACTAAGACGCACACTATTGAAGAACGCAAACCTTTCTGGAACCGCGTGGTACAGGGAAGGGGTCAGATGGCATTGGGCTTGTCAGCTGGGATAGATTGGTTAGAATTTGAACTGTTTACCAGTGGTCAGCCTTTGTGGCTATATAGACCCTAATTAAGAGGAGTTTTCCGTGGAGTGGAAGGTGCGGGCGATTCGCGGGGCAACAACTGCCTCAGAAAATACGGTTGAGGCAATCAGAGAAGCAGTGACAGAACTGCTGGACGAATTGGAAGCGAGGAATCGGCTGGACACGAACGAAATCATTAGTGCCGTCTTCACGACCACTCGCGACCTAGATGCCATATTTCCAGCTGCGATCGCCCGCGAACGCCCCCACTGGGACAATGTTGCCCTGCTGGATGTCCAGCAAATGCATGTGGAGGGTTGTCTAGAACGCTGCATCCGTTTTTTAATCCACATTAACTTGCCAGTATCCGAAGTTGAGATCCACCATCCCTATCTGCGTCAAGCCCAAAACCTGAGACCAGATTGGAGTCTAGCGCAAGTCAGCATAGCGAAGTCACCCACTATTCAGTCACATCGCAGGTAATGTTAGTGGTTAGTGGTTAGTTGGTAGAAGCTTGCTCAACTTCACTTTGGTTTACAGACTGTTTATGGTGAAAGCGAATCCCCAAAAAGATGTCATATAAAAAGCTCCAGAAATTTTTTCCTTGCAGCAGTCCCAAGGATTGATAACATCCTTTTTCTGTTAACAGGGGCTTAGTGGCATAATAAGCAGGCTGGTAATTATACCAAGGAATAGAAGGCCATAAATGATGGATGAGATGATAGTTTTGTCCCAAAATCAGCAGATTTAGAATTTGATTGGGGTAAACTCTGGCATTCTTCCAGCGATCGCGTTCTTGGAACGGGCGATGAGGTAAATAATCAAAAAACAATCCCAATGCTATTCCCACCACCATAGCTGGTAAAAACCAAAAATTGAGAATATAGCCTAAAATACCGTGCTGGCAGGCAAAATAAACTATAGTTCCTACAAACAAACGGCTCAAAAACCATTCCAGTAGCTCATATTTGCGCCACAGACACCGTTTAAAGAAAAATACTTCGTGATAAAGAAAGCGGGCAGCAATCAACAAAAGTGGCCCCCCCGTAGAGACAAAATGATCTGGGTCATTTTCTGGATCGTTCACATTGGCATGATGCTGCATATGAACTCGCGTAAACACTGGAAAGGCAAAGCCCAACATTAACGCACTGCCATGTCCCAGAATCGCATTCATCACCTTGTCTCGATGCGCTGCATTATGAGAGGCATCGTGAATTACTGTCCCAGCCATGTGCAAAGCAATAACGTTGGTGACAAAGCAACACCAGTCAGGCCACTCCCACCACCAGTAACCGCAGTTAGATAGTGTCACCAACGTCAAACCTGCTAAAAACATCAGTAGCGTTGGGTTAAAATCACCCGGTGGGCCGAGTAATTCTTTAGGAACGGTCAGCGGCTTCTGTCCGCCCGACATTGTTGAATAAAAGTCTGTCCTGATCTCCTCCCCCTGAATCAAAGCTACTCCTCTGCCATCACCCGTATCGTCGGGGGGCGTGTAGGGCGTAGCCATTCCCGTGGGGT
>JAHHGU010000073.1 GCA_019359765.1 Aphanothece sp. CMT-3BRIN-NPC111 | reverse complement strand
CATTCACAGGAATGTCGTAGCTGAAATCGTAACTCTTGAGGCCTTCAGTAAATCCAGCTTCGGCGTGTAGGCGATCGCCTAATCCCAGTAGATTCTCGTGGTTGAAAATGGCGCTATTGCGGATAGAACCAACGCTGGGAGAATCTCGATTCTCTACAAGGTATGCAGCATGAATGGCAGGAGTTTCGGTAAGGTTTAGGGTTAGCACGCTACGCCCTGGCGCTATTCCGGCTTTTAGTTCCGCCTGTACCCTGCTAAACAGCGGATCGAGTTGCAATAGTTGCAAAGCTTCTTCCAAACGCCGGATATTGAGTGGAGTACCAGCAGCTAAGGCTATGCGCGATCGCACATAGCCTTCTTTAAGATGTTTCAACCCAATGATTTCTAACTTTTCTAGATCTCCTTCAACCACCTGAATTTTTATTACACCACTAGCAGTATCCTGGGGAACCTGGGAAGGCAAAAATGCACCGGAAGTGGTGTACCCCTGGCTGATATACAAATTTGTGATGGCAGTACGAATTTCTAGTAGTTGTTCAAAACTCAGATCTCTGCCCACAAAGGGTGCTACAACTTTATTTAGTTCTTCAGTAGAAAAAACTGTACTGCCTAAAACTTCTACTCGTTTTACTTTAACCTTGGCTCCAAGTATAGAATCAGGTGGAGAAGGAAGAGGTTGTGGAGCAGTAAGCTCAGGTGTTGACGTAGGAGCTGGCAGAGTTTCGGGTAACGGCGTCAGTTCAAGACGACGAGGCTTTAAGGTTTCTGGTAGAACTAAGGTAGGCATCTGTGCTAAACCCATCGGCATCCATATCCAGCTTAAGCACAATCCACTTGTACAAATTACTAAAAAGTGAGATTTCATCTATTCTTTCGGCGATTAATATTGCCTAATAAGAACACTCTCTACTTATTACAAACTGTCCATTTTCCAGATGATACAAGCCTTGAGCTTCAACTACTGGATCTCCTAGTTTCCATTGGCGAGCTGGGGAAGGGTTTTCAACCATATCACTTCGCACAGAACTCGGTATGGTGCGTATTGAGCTAGTAGAATATGGCAAAGTAAAATCATCTTCAGGACGGGTTGGTAAACCTCCCGTACCAGTAATGGTGAAACTGCTTTCTGAGGGAGAACCGTGGGTTAGACAACTCCCAGCCACAACTTGCTCGGTACTAACAAAGTTTCCTTCTAGTCGTGTCAAGTTTTTTGCCACGTCAACCCCTAAAGTTCTAACATCAACTACACCATCGAACTGTGGCCCCCTAGCAGAAGTAGCAGTAATAGCACTATCTGGAGAACGGAAGATGCCTTTAGCGGTTACTTGAATATTACCGCCTCTACCCCCAATAGCATCAGCTGTAATGCTGCTGTTTTCCAAAGCTACTAATGTGTCTGCGTCAACTGTAAGATTGCCGCCAGTACCTGTGCCGCCAGCTGTAGCAGTAATAAAACTGTTGTGGCGTAATTGCAGTTGTTGTGTTTGCAAGACGATATTGCCACCTTCGCCTGAAGCAGTTGCGGCTGTAATGCCACCATTATTATCTAAATTCAGAGAACCAGTATTTATATGAAGCGTTCCTGCATTACCTGTCCCATCATTCCTTACAGAAACTTGACTATCATTTATAACATTTAAACGAGGTGTGTTAATTGTTACGTCTCCAGATGCTCCAGAAGGAACTGGTGGCAGATTGAACAACTGTCTAAAAGCTTCATCCTGAATATATGCAGCTGAGACTATTAGACTAGGATTTACAGAGCCTGGCACTGTACCACTCAATTCTACAGATCTAGAAGCATTGATAGTAACGCTTCCAGCATTTCCACTGGCTAAGGCAGAAGAACTTACAGCGGCTCCATTTTCAATTTCCAGGAATTTAGTATTGATTGTTAAAAAGCCAGCATTTCCAGAGCCGAAAGTAGTAGCAGACAAAGCACTTGGAACTAAAAGAGGCGACGCTCCTTTTAGTTCTATGGAATTAGTTACATTTAAAGTAATATTTCCTCCCTGACCACTTCCAAAAGTTCCAGTTCCTACACCTGCTCCATCTAAAACCGCCAGCTGTCCTGTTGACATTGTGAGATTCCCACCTTTCCCAGAACTGAAATTTGCAGTAACGATAGCGCTGAACATACTAGGATTTAATGGTGAAAACCTAAGCACTTGCACGCCAAAGGGAGCGTTTACAGTCAGATTACCCCCTGAAGCCGAGGTAAAGGTTCTAGTAGATATTACGCCACCCTCCTGAAGAAGCAAGTGTTTGGCTGAAATCGCAATGTTTCCTCCATTTCCCGCTCCTACCGTTTCATTAACCAAGCCGCTAGGAGTTATTCCATTTGAAGAGGTGCCACTCACTTCCAAAAAAGAAGTATTTATACTTATGTCTCCTCCTGGTTGAAATCCTTGGTTTTGAATCAAAATCATTGAGCCATTAGCGAGGCTCACACGTCCACCAAAAATCCCGATAGAGCCACCGCTAAATCCACTGGCATCTACTAATGCCCTTTGAGATAGCCGAATATCTCCATCATAAGACACGCCCTCATAGCCTAAATTCCAGCCAGAAACAGTTGGATTGAGACTAACATACCCATTATTGCCAACACTACCTAGCTCAATTCGGCCTCCTGGTGCCATCACAATACCGCCCTCTAAGCTTATATTTCCACCTACTAAAGCTAGAGTCTTTCCTGGCTGCACTTGTAAACCAGATGAATCACTATCTCTTCTAAATGGTAAAAAAGGTGAAGCATCCTTTAATAAGTGTCCCGTACCTTGTATCCGAATCTCCCCAGGAGTTTGCCCAAATCTTAGACCAACTGGCACGCTCACCGTCAGCAAGGGTTTACTTTGATTAGGGAAGGCACTAAATAAAGTGCCGTCAGCAAATTTTATTTCACTCGCTGTTGTAGCTAAAAACGATCCTTTTAAATTTAAACGCGCATTTTCGCCGAATAAAATGCCATTCGGATTAATCAGAAATAAATTAGCATAGCCATTGGCTTTAATTATTCCATCAATATTAGATATTCTACTCCCTGTTACTCGGCTGAATATATTATTAACAAACATCGGGTTGTTGAAATATATAGTAGCTCCTGTGTCGATAGAAAATCTATCAAAACTGTGAAATAAATTCTTACCTTTTAACGTACCATTATTAATTTCAATTATATTTCCCTGTTTGTTTACAGTTGAATTAATTAAGCTGCTATCGGGAACTATTTCAGATTTTACCGGGTAGCTTAATACAGCAAGTAGGCACAAGTTTAATAATAAATATGGTGATTTCATATTGGTTTAGTACAATAAAACTTTACCTTAAGACAGGTTCCTTTGTAGATATAACCTGTTCTATAATGTCGGCAGCTCGACTTAAACCTCCAGAATTTTCAATTGCCTCTTGTAAGCGGAGTGCATTTTTCTTATAGGAGTTAACAGCTAAAACCTTAGTAATAGCATTTCGGAGCTTAGGGACACTCAAACTTTTAAGGGGTACAACTTCTCCTGTTTCAGTCCAAGCAATGCGGGCAGCTACTCCTGGCTGATCGTTAGTGATAGGTATGGCTACCATCGGCACTCCATTACTCAGCGATTCTAAAGTTGTATTCATTCCAGCATGAGTAATAGTAAGAGTAGCTTTTTTTAGTAGTTCTAGTTGAGGTGCATATTCTACAACAAGTGGCTTTCCTGGTAGGTTTGGTAATGATGACAACTTGTAGCCGCCACCCAGCGAAATAACTAATTGCACATCCAATCCATTACACGCTTCTGCAATACAGGAGAAAATTTTCATCAGGCGATTTTGTACAGTTCCTAAAGAAGCATAAATCAGTGGTTGCCCTGTTAAGTTTTCATAAGGGAAAGGCACAGCATTGCGACTAGCTGCATTATGATATGGTCCAGTAAAGTGGAAGTAGTTAGGTAAAAGCTTCCTTGGGAATTCAAACAACTCTGGTTGCTGGCTTAACTGAGCAAGCTTAGAGTAAAAATCATTGGGATAAAAGTTGTACTGCGGTAATTTCCACTTCCGGCGATATTCTTCTATAACTTCTCTAAGGGATCGCGTCAGGATACTAATTAGAGCGTAACCTGTATTATTGCGTAGACGCGCCCACCATGCTGAGTTATAGTTCCAAGGCGTGACTATAGGGGGAACGTCGTCTTCTCTATTAAGCAGTAAGGCATTACAGACACTAATAAACGGGATATCGAGAAATTCTGCAATAGTACCACCTTCCGATATGGCTTGGTCTACTAACAAAATTTCTACGCCACCTCTCTTCAATAATGAAGGTGCTTCGGTAAGGACTGCATAGCTTTCATTAAGCATTTGATTGATGGTATACTTAAAAGCTGCTATACCGCTCAGTTTCCCTAGTTCTGTCAACCTCATAGCAGTTGACCCCACTGGAAATAATGATTCTCCTATTCCACAAAAATTCAATCCAGCTGCTAGGGTCTTGGTTCTAGCATCAACCAATCCAAATACAGTGACTTGGTGCCCCCGTGTTATAAGTTCACGCCCCAATGCAGTCATAGGGTTAAGGTGACCGGTTGCTGCCGGACAGAGAATGCCTATGTGGGTCATAAGTTTTCTACTGAGCAACCTTCTTAGACTAGCGGTTGTAGGAACCTTTTTAGTTATTGTAAATAAATTTTAATCTATGTAAGTAAGAATTTTAAACTTGTGCAGAAGCGATCGCCTTTTAAGGAGATTTTGGTTCTAGTCCGCTGTCGGGAGCAGCTAAGGTGAAGGACACCTATAATAATCTATTGAGTTGCACCTTACGGAAAGCATGCTTGCGCGATCGCTTTTCCCTTTGGAGAGGGCGCGGGCAACAGTTGAAGCTGGATCACACATAGTCCTCAATTCAGGTTTAAAAACATCTTTAGATTTGGATTGGAATAACACGCTTAAACGGGCGTATTATTGACAGGGTTGCAATCCTGTCAATAATACGGTGAGAACCGGGGCTACTGCGACCCCGCAGCTGATGCACAGGGGATAAGCCGGCGGTAATACATATCTAAACCTGGCTCGGCAGAGCTATTACCGTGCAAGCACAGCTTTGGAAGCCGAAGATAGTGATGAAGCAAACATATTAACTCAAGAAGCCTTAAGCTATGACAAAAAAGCGCTAGCATACCTACGAGAGTTTTCCGAGCAAGCTGGCATACAAAAAAACATTCAAGCTCAAACGTGGGCATTAATTAACTCAATTGAACCTCTCTATCGAATCCAAGCATCTAGTTTAGCTGAAGAAGCACTCCAACAGGCAACCTTTTTGTTGGAACGTCTTCCCGATTCTCGCACTAAAGCTTATGCGGCGATTAAATTAGCTAAACTTACGACACAACCTGTACGCTATTCTTTTGAAGTTTGCCCTTCTCGACCGGAAGCTAATGCTGCTCATAATTTACTAAATCGTGCCATTTCAATCGCTCGAAATATTAAAGATAGTCGCTCTGAGTCTTTCGCCTTAGGGGAACTAGGTTATCTTTATGAGTGTCGCCATGATTTTAGCCAGGCTCTCAATTTAACTCGGCAGGCTCAATGGGCTGCGGACATGGAAATGGCATCTAAAGATAGTCGTTATTTATGGGAATGGCAGGCAGGACGTATTTTTAAGGCGCAGCATAAGGAGCTAGATGCGATCGCAGCTTATGAAAAATCTATTGCTACTATAGAAAGTATTCGAGACAATATTTTAGTTGCTAACAGAGACTTGCAGTTTGATTTTCGGGATTCTGTAAGCCCCATTTATCGTGATTTAATAGGATTAAAGTTAGCACGTGCGCTTCCCAAAAAGATAGCTGAAGCGAATCCTGCAAAACAGTTAAAGCTTGATAACATTAACCCTGACAAAGAGTTAAGCTTTATAATCAGAATTCTTGATTCTCTCAACTTAGCAGAACTACAAAATTACTTTGGGGACAATTGCACACTCAATATTGCCAATCAAAATATTGCTGATACAGCTGTATTTTCTAACACTGCTATTTTTCATAATGTTATCCTCAAAAACCGCTCTGCCATCTTAGTTACTTTCCCAAATGGGGATAAAAAAGCCGCGTGGATAGATGTCAATCGCAAAACTTTCGTACAAGAAATTAACGAATTTAGGAGAGGGCTAGAGAACTTCAGTGATTTTAACTACGATCCGACACAAGCGCAAAAGTTGTACAGCTGGATAGTTGCACCTTTCGCTAAGGAACTAGAGCAAGCCCAGGTTAAAACACTTGTTTTCATCCAAGACGGTATTTTACGTAGTGTGCCGATGGCAGCACTACATGACGGGAAAAAATTTTTAGTTCAAAAGTATGCGTTCGCCTATACTCCTAGCCTTAACTTGACAGAAATAAAAGCTTCCAGCAAGCAAACAACTAGGGCATTAGCAGTGGGAATAAGCAAAGCCTCTATTGTTGATGGTAAGAAATTTCCCGCTCTCATCAACGTCGAAGCTGAAATCAACCAGGTTGAGTCAGAGATACCAGGTAGTAGTAAGCTTTTGAATGAAAATTTCACCCGTGAGCGCTTGCAGCAAAAGCTGGACAAGGGTATTTATTCGATTCTTCATATTGCTACGCATGGTGAGTTTGCCCCCAAACCCGAAGACACTTTTTTGGTAACAGGTAACAATAGCAAACTCACAATCTATGAATTAGAAACAGCTATCCGTAACTTTAAGCAGACCGTCAATCGAAAGGATAACTCAGTTGAACTACTTATGCTCACTGCTTGCCAAACAGCTGTGGGAGATGACCGGGCTGCCCTTGGGATGGCAGGTGTTGCCGTACAGGCTGGCGTTAAAAGCGCGATTGCTACTCTTTGGTTTGTTCAAGATGCATCCACTGCCAGCTTAACCAATAAGTTTTATCTGCACTTACTCAATTCACAGGTAAGTAAAGCCGAGGCTTTACATATGGCTCAAAAAGCTTTAATCGAGGAGGGGGGAGAATATTCTCATCCAGCCTACTGGTCAGGATTTATCCTCATCGGCAACTGGCTGTGAACTATAGGACTTACGCACTCAGCTAGATTATTAACGGTAGAATGAGGTTTCCAGGCTTTAAATCGTCGCTCAGAACCACTAAATTTCGTGCCAGTGCGTAAGTCCTAAACTACTTACCTACACTAAGAACCAAGATGTGGTAGTCGAAACACGAAAACTTGGGAGAGGATGCCGAGTTAAAGAACTCCCCTGTTTCTAGCAATGGGGAGTCTTAGAGTAGATGCAACATTGGATAAGCCAACCTGATCTAGTAACCCGCTAAAATACTCAAAAGTACTGCGCTCCTGTGGATTAGGAAGACTAGATTGATAAGCAGCAGCGATAGCATCGTACCAAATGCCTGATTGAGCATAAGCTCCTGCACGTTCACGACCAGAGGTCACGTTCGTTAGAAGTTGTTGAAGGCCGAAAGTATTAGGCGATCGCGCAATCCAGCCACGAGCAAAGATGTTCTCAGACGGACGATTTTTGTTACAGATGATTGTTACCGTCCACACATAAGTATCTCCCTCCACTAGCTCTGGCGCATCTTGCGGTATCTCTAACTTAAAGATGCCGGGTTTGTCTACTTGGAATTCTTTTGTCAGGAAAGGCTTGATTACACCAGGTTTTACTAAGGTAAAGCGCATGGGTGCAGAAGCTGGCTCTGAAACATACCAAAGAAAAGTAGGGTGACCCGATACAGTCAGGCCAACGTGGTCATTGGGCACAAGCAGGCTTAAAGAGGTAGCGATCCTACATCCTCCTCCTCTTGACCCTCCAGCTTCAGTGCCTTGAATTTTGCGACGCTGCGGTGGAGGAACGTATCCCCCAAGCACCCCGGCTTCCGCTGGTCTGGCAAATTCAAAAGAATTAGACTTACTGCTAACAGAAACCAAAGGCGGAATACAACCAAAAAAAGCGGCACCCAAAACCAGTAATATCCGTCGGTAAATCATACTTAACACTACATAAACAACATTTTAAAATCGGTTCATATACGATAATATTGGAAATTCGCTAACGAGACTCGATGTAATACACTTGCTTAGTGAGACAAAGCGCAAATTAAGCCTCTATCGAGATCGTCGGAGTACTGGGATCTTGGCTTCGCCAGGGCACAGCGTAGAGGATGTCAATAAATAATATATTAATCTCCAGCCTTAGGGGAGGGTATCTTGTTGAACAGAAGATTGCAGGCATGCAAAAAACTAGCCCATCAATGGTGGGGAGCAATTTTTGCTGTTACCAGCGTGGCAGGATTGGTAATCGCCCTCCGCCTCTTGGGCTGGTTACAGCCCTTAGAATGGGCAGCGCTCGATCTTTGCTTCCAGCTACGTCCGCCAGAGCCGCCCGATCAACGGATTTTAATTGTTGGTCTCACAGAATCAGATATTAAAAAGCTCAGATGGCCGATTTCGGATAAAATTCTAGCTTCTGTCCTCAACAAGATTAAACTTCAGCGCCCTCAAGTAATTGGTCTTAATTTCTATCGCAATTTTCCGGTCGATCCAGGTCATCAGGAATTAGTCAAAGTTTTTGAAGGTACACCTAATCTGATAGGAGTTGAGAAAGCTGTCGAAGATAGGGTAAGAGCAAAAATTCCTCCCCCACCTGTGCTAAAAAAACTGGATCAAGTTAGCGCCAACGATCTAATTACTGATGGTGATGGTGTAGTTCGGCGTGGCATCCTATTTCCCTATAGCGAAGGGAGAGAAAGCATACCCAGCTTTGGGCTGGCGGTTGCTCTTTTGTATTTGCAGGATCGAGGCATAACCCCGATTTCTAGTGACAAGGGGTTTATGCAGTTGGGAAAAACGACATTCGCTCCTCTTGAAGATTCGGACGGGAGTTATGTTCGTACCGATGCTGGTGGCTATCAAATTCTGCTTAACTTTCGTGGTCCCGCTCACAGCTTTCCTAGAATATCGTTCACAGACGTGCTGGAAAACCGAATTCCACCAAATTTAATGCGCGATCGCATTATTCTCATTGGCTCGCAAGCTACCAGCCTCAATGATGCTTTTTACACTCCCTATAGCCGGGGCTTAATGACGGCTCCCATACGGACTCATGCCGTCGAGATACATGCTAATCTGGCTAGCCAAATTCTTAGTTCGGTGTTAGATAATCGTGCCTCGCTCAAAGTCTGGGCTGAACCATTAGAAGAACTGTGGATTGTCTTCTGGATTGGGGTTAGCACTACTTGGATTTCGCGACACGCTAAAAACAGTAGAAAATTATTCAAAAGATTTTTACTGATAACGCTTATCAGGGCTGTCACTGCCTGTGTAAGCCTAGCACTCATTAGTTATGTAGCTTTTTTGATGGGGTGGTGGGTTCCTGTTATTCCCGCCGTGCTGGGAATATGCATCTCAACTATTGTCATTACAGGATATATCTATATCAACAAGCTTCAAGAAACAGTTGAGTATTTGCAGATAGTTCAAGGTGAATTAGAATTTAAGATTGAAGAAAATTCCCTACTTTATGAGCAACTAAGAGATTATTCCCGCACTCTTGAGTCGAAAGTGGAAGAGAGAACACAGGAATTACAGACCAAAAATCAGCAGCTTGAGGAGGCACTCCAACAGTTAAAAGCTGCCCAAAAACAGATCATTGCTCAGGAGAAACTAGCGTCATTGGGAGCGCTTACAGCCGGAATTGCCCACGAACTAAAAAATCCTCTTAACTTTGTCAACAACTTTGCTGCCTTGTCTGCTGATTTAGCCCAAGAACTACAATCAGAGATTCAAAATCAGTTAGAGCAGTTAGACCCAAAATTCGTTGAATACATCCAAGAGCTTGTAGCCGATATTATAGAAAATTCTGCCGAAATTGAGCGGCAAGGTAAAAGAGCGGATAGCATTATTCAGAATATGCTGGCTCACGCTCATCATGAGGAGAGCCAAATACAAGAGTTAGTTGATATTAATGCTCTTGTAGCTGAAGCAGTTAAACTTGTCTATCATAGCATTCGCAGCAAGAATTCGAGCTTTAATATCTCTATAGAAGCTAACTATGATGACTCAATAAATACAATTAACATTGTACAGCAAGATATGAGCAGAGCTTTAATAAACATTATTGATAATGCCTGCTATGCCGCCTATGCTAAAAAGCAAGAACTCGGTGAGGAGTTTACACCAATGCTTTCAGTAAGAACCAAAAATCTAGACACGAATGTAGAAATTCGTATCTCTGATAACGGGCCAGGAATTCCGCCTTTGGTTTTAGACAAAATATTCAACCCATTTTTTACTACTAAGCCAGCAGGAGTTGGCACAGGCCTAGGATTATCGCTCGCTCATGATATTATTGTGAGCCAGCACCAGGGAACAATTAATGTAGAGACATCTCTAGAAGAGTATACAGAGTTCGTTATATTAATACCAAAAAACTAAATGTAGTAGATGAATTGTTTTTTAGGATATTGTAACCTATTAAATTTTATAAGTTTTGCATTTAAGATTGATATGTTTGAAAAACCAGAGAAAAATACAAGAAGATATTTGTATTTTTTGTCAAACACAATGGTTTGTTGAAGAAATCATTTCCTTCTTCTTGTAGCTTTAATATAAGGATAATTAAACATGTCGGTTAGAATCTTAGTTGTTGATGATGAAATCCTATTGGAACGCTTAATTAACCAACTGTTTAGAAAAAAGATTCAAGCAAAGGAATATCAGTTTACATTTGCTCGTAATGGCATAGAAGCTTTTGAAAAATTAGAGCAAGCCACTCCAAAAATAAATCTTATACTGGCTGATATCAATATGCCAGGGATGGATGGTCTGACATTAATAAAAAAACTTAATGAGCGAAATATAGAGATAAGAGTCGTAATAGTATCTGCCTATGGAGATTTGCAAAATAGGCGAGTGGCAATGAATGAGGGGGTATTTGGCTTCCTCTCTAAGCCAATAGATTTCCAGGAATTAGAAGCAACAATCAATCGGGCTTTAGCTTTATCTGTCGAGCAGTGACGATGCCAATCTTTAGGTTTGGCGACCTCAGACGCGAGCGCCAACAGTAAATGCTAGTTTTATTCGCTAGTGGACTCCAGGACGATGCGCTTGTGTCGCCTAGTCGGGCAGAAGGTCTTCGGCGAGTGCCACCTGTGGGGTGAAAGGGGGCGACGAAGTTGCTCAAGTGCATCTTGGTAGCATTGAGCAAAGGCTTCCAGATCAAAACTACTCAGATTGGGGCTGTTGGCGATCGCGTAGCATCTGAGTACTGCGCCGGTTGTATTGGTCGCTTCAGGGCGCGCTTGTCGCCCCCTGAAGTTGGTCGCATAGTGAAGCTTCTGCATGTATTAGCAAATCGGGCTGGCAGCGCTCAAAAGCTCCCAAATTTATCGGTGTAGACGGAAAAAGAATCCCCTGCATCGACGGCATGGGGTGCCCCCGTATTCCTTTGTCCTTGCATCCTAGCGTTCCATGAATACTCCCAATTTACAACCAAACTGTGTAAGTAATGGATATAATGAATTCATATCTACCCTTCTATTTTCTGCCTCAAGGTTGAAAACTAGGTGACAAGATTCTATTAAACGTTGAGTAGGTAATACGTTAGTCACTTTTAGCATTTTCAGAAAAAAATATGCCGATTAAAATCTTAATTGTTGATGACGAACTACCAATGGAACGCTTGATTACTCAGCGATTTAGAAAAAAGATTCAAGCAAAAGAATACCAATTTATATTTGCTCACAATGGAAAAGAAGCATGGAATAAGGTGCAAACAAACCCAGATATAGATATAGTATTAACTGATCTTAAAATGCCCGAAATGGATGGATTTACTTTATTATCTAAACTCAGCAATACAGAATTAATTACAAGGACGGTTATAATATCAGCCTACGGAGATTTTAATAATATGCGTAGGGCGATGAACGAGGGAGCGTTTGATTTTATACGTAAGCCCATAGATTTTAAGGATTTAGAAATAACAATTAGCCGAACTATTAGTAAAAATCCACGTTATGAAAATCAACATAACTTAGCGTCTAGAGCGAGCAAAAGTGTTCAACCGAATTCTACTACTTTAGAACCTGCTCAGAAAAAGCCTCGACTCAGCAGCGTTGTAAGTTTAGCCAAAAAATTAACTCCAGATGAACAGTTTGAAGCTGTGATGACGATAACAGAGACTTTTAGCCTCAAAGATTTGGACGAGCTACGAGAAGAGTTAGAAGCACAGCGGTATCTGGCTATTGAAAATGAACACGAGCAGGATTTGTTTATATCCACTAATGTTAAAAATGAGTGGGAAATACCACAGGAAGATCCTGAAGATCCTGATATTTTCTTAAAAAGACTAAAAGAGGAAGATCCTGACAGCTTTTTAAAAAAGCTACAACAAGAGGAAACTAATATCAGTCTTCAAAGAATGGAAAAAGGTTATATTGAAGCGAGATATATTAAAAAAAAGCTAGCTAGTGGGGAACTCAAAAAATATGGTCCTTATTATTTCAAACGCTGGCGAGAAGGAGGTAAAGTACGTAGCCTCTATTTAGGAACGGAAGATCCTCGGAAAAAACAAGCCAACCAACAATTTGCTAACAAGCCAGGAGAAATGACAGTCACGGTACCAGCTGTTACTGTTGCTACCCCTAAAACAACTATTGATGAGCCTCAGATTGAAGAGACGCAAACAGTAGCCAAATCTAAACCTCCTCTAAAGCTTTACGGCAAAGAATTTGAGAGAAGGAATCTGATACAGGATTCTTAAGGAGAATAAGATACTTAGAACAAAAAAAGCCACGAATAAAGAGCAATTTTTAAGCAGCGAAGAGCAAAGTAGGATTTTATCCGACTAACCTGCTTATGTATATGGTGGGGGCTTTACACCAAAAAACTAAATATCATCGTCCTCTAGTTGCTTTAGTTTTGTGCTTCTTCCAGAAGGATCTCATACTGCATGATATATGCAATGTTAAAGCGCATCATTAACGTGACGCTCACTGGAGATTTCTATCGTTTTGCTACTGTCTTCAATATAGCGACTATCGTTGATGATTATTTCAACACTTATAGCAATATTGCTTATCAAGAGCGCTATATCGACAAAGATACCTATAGCGGTGATGGCTAAGGCTGTTGTTGCTGTAATGGCGGTAGACATTAAACTAGGAATGCCCATGCGGTTATTAAGTGCAGAACCCATTATTCTTACAGTGACAATACTAGCTACTACCGAGATCAAGATAGCCAGGTGCAGGTAATTCCAAGCATTAAAAAGCCTATACCTACTCGGGATATTATTTGTTGAGTTCAGTTTAAACTGGCAACAAGTAGGAGGAAATTTCATATTTTTTTTGTCCATCGGTTCTTGGGTATGCTGTAGAAGCTACTCTCCTCTAGTAGCTATTTGTTCCCACAGGAAGGGAATTAAATTTGCCTGTAAATCTAGAGGTAGTTGTCCAATTACGGTTATGGCTGTTTCTAGTTCAGGCAAGTCTCTAAATAAAGTTAATCCCCAAGTGGATTGAGAATCTGATTTAGCCGCAACATAGGTCAGTAATGCACGTAGATCTTTCGTGCATACTCGCTGGAAATAAGACCCGTACTGCTTTTCTAAGGTATAAAGCAATGAGTAAACGGGATGATTATTACTAACTGAGACATAGTAGCCTAAAGGCTTAGCTACACGGGGTTGGCTCATAGTTGTGTTGTTTACGTGTCAATGGAAATTTTGGAAAGCTGCTGCATCTACAGCAGCTGGTGTCCAGAAGTTTTGGTTCGGAAGAATCCTTAGCCCGTAGGCGCGATCGCGCTTGAGGGTTATACTCAGAACTTACGTACAAAGCGGATTGTCAGCGAGGTGGGGAAGAGTGGGAACGTCCGTTTCTCTCTATCACCCCTTAAAGAAATGCGTAATTTTTGGTACTCACAGCTCCAGGTCGTTTTGTTGCTGCCGCTTTGGCGATCGCGGTATTCTTGTGCGGGCGTAGGGGCTTTTACAAATGATGGCGCTGGTGGGAATTGTGTATCTTCATTTTGCTCCATTTGCTGCTGGAGGATTAAGTGTTCCTGATTATGGTGAGATAATTCTTCGTTAGTTGTCATCTAATTTATTGGTTGAGATCACCTTGCACCTTCAGAGAGATAAACCATAAAACTAAAAAACAGTTAGAGAGCAACGTTAAAACTAGTGATGAGTTTGCGATCTCTAACTAACTAAGTAGCCTTAACTTAACTTTCTCTTAACCGGAGGGGTTACAGTGGAGGGCTTCCCTTTGCTACTGCTGTTAATACGACTATTACTAGAAGTTGCCGCGTCCCGTACAGGTTCATGTCCTAATAAAGTAATTTCAGCTCCCAATGGAGGTGACCAAAAAACACCCTTGGCTTTAACAAAAAAGTAAGCCACCTTCTTGTGGTCGTCTCCATGCCGAGCCATGGGGTCAGAACACCGAAGCATTTTCTTCCTTTCGCCATCTTTGGGATATTCATAAAGTTCCAAGGGCTTGCCACAAACTGGACACGACTCGCCTGTTAATTGCTCTGGATGCGGCAGCTGCTCCCCTCGCTGAGTGTAAGGTAGCTCGTAAATCTTGCTGTGCTTGTTCCAAAACATTTTGGCATCGCACCCATCCGTTTGGCAGGCGAGGAAGTGATCCGCTTGCATCTTCTTGGATGAGTAAGGAATTTTGTGGAGCGGTTGATTACACTTGGGACACAGAATTTCTACTGCCTCAGTTTTGCGTGAGCCAGAAGAACTCCTGCGTCTTACCCCCTCTACCATCCCTAAACTGTCTTTTGCTGCTGCCAATGCCGGGGCAAAATAGCTAGAATTCCACTCAATTAAGTAATGTTCCCAGTTCTGTTTGCCTTCTGCAATATCATCAAGGATTTGCTCCATTTGAGCCGTGAAATCTGAGTTAAGGATATCGGGCAGGTGTTTCTGCAAAAACTCATCGACTTCCATCCCCAAGCAAGTAGGCTGCAATTGGTTTTTAAGTGCGCCAATATACTCCCGTTCTCTCAAGGTGTGAATGGTAGGAGCGTAAGTACTAGGTCTGCCGATTCCTCGGCGTTCCATTAACTGCACCAGCTTAGGCTCAGAATAGCGTGGTGGCGGTTGAGTTTGTTTTTGCTCGTGTCCTGCATCCAGAAGGGTTAGCTTTTGAGCTTGTGTAACTGTTGGCAACTCTACCGAGCCGGAAATGTCATTCCAATAGAGGGTATAGCCAGGAAATGTAACTACCTGCCCTCGGGCTTGCCAATAAGCCGCTCCAGACTGCGTAACAATGCGGGTTTTATTAATTCTGGCGTGTTTGCACATGGAAGCGATCGCTCGATTCCAAATTAACTCGTAAAGGCGGCTTTCATCCTCAGGAAGCTGTTTTCTCAAGCAAGCGGGCGTATCTTCAACGTGAGTGGGGCGAATTGCTTCATGAGCTTCCTGGGCGTTCGCTTTGTTTTTTTGCTTAGCCACCTTGTCGGGGACATTTTCTGGGTCATGCGATCGCAGCCAATGAAGAGCGGCATCGCAATACTCTTGAGATAGCGCGACTGAATCAGTACGCATATAGGTAATGAAACCCTTTTCATATAGCGCTTGAGCGACTTTCATTGTCTGAGCTGAGTTAAATTTGAGCCGACTTCCAGCCGCCTGCTGCAAACTGGAAGTAATAAAAGGAGCTGGGGGCTTGCGCGTGGCAGATTCTGTATCAACTTGAACAACTGTGTGCTGTGATGCCCTAGCAATAGCCACCAGTTGGTTAGCAAGCTCTGAACTTAAAACGCGCTCAGACTCAATAGTTTCTGAGTGAGAATCTGCTGCATCGTCAGCGGTGTCGGCTTTAGCTTCTTGTGCCCCGCCCTGTTCAGTTTTGGCGCTCCCCGCATAGTAAGCTTTAAACTCTTGACCTTGAGGCGTAATATAATTTACCCAGACACTCCAATAAGTTTCGGAAACAAAAGACAAGATTTCACGCTCTCTTTGACATAACAGATGCAATGTGGCGCTTTGCACACGGCCCACGCTTTTTGCTCCATTGTTGAGCGCCCAGATTAGGGGAGAACCTTTAAACCCCACCAATTTATCCAAACACGCTCTCGCCAGTCCTGCGCTTACTAAATTTTGATCGATTTGCCGCCAATTAGCGAGCGCTTGCTTGACGGCAGCCTCAGTAATTTCATAGTAAGTAACGCGGCGAGGATTCTTAATTTTTAGTTGTTGACAAAGATGCCAACCAATGGTTTCGCCTTCCCTGTCACCGTCTGTGGCTACATAAATTTCCGAAGCTTTTTTAACTAAATCTTTTAACTCGGAAATTACCTTTCTAGCTGAATCATTTCGGGGAACAAACCGAGATTGAATTTTATGACCTTCTTCATCCATAGTGAAGCCTAAACCGTCTTCCCCGTCCTTAGCTAATTCAACAATATGACCAAAGCTAGCTTTGATTATCCAGTCGGCTCCTAGTATGGATTTCAGCTTCTTGATTTTTCCAGGAGATTCAATTAGGAAAAGTTTACTCATTGCCTTTCTCTGGGTAGTGAAATTATAATTTTTTCCTTACGGAAATCTTTGTGGCTTCGTCCGGTGTCATGACCAATTGTTACCCCTGCTACTCTAAATCAATACCTACAGCTATCAATCGCCTAGGAGCTGCTGGAGTAGCCAGAGTAGAAGATTGTTGATGGGTTTGCTGTTGCCGAGCTATGTCAGCTTTTACGACTTGCATTACTTTGCCAAAGTGAGCGAAGTCGCCGTTTGATAGTTGATTGTGAACGACTTGCTTTTTTTCAATCTTTAAAAGGTTTTGGGGTTGGCGCTCTTGCCCTGTAGGATCTATTTTGAGATCTACTTTTAGAAGACCATGTTCTTTGCTCCTAAGAAGATTATAATGGCTTTGCTCTGAATTCCAATTCTCAGTTTCCATTAAATCTAGAAACGTGCCTACATCTTTTACAAAGTTAGAGGTACGTGCCTGATGAATTCGCTCTTTTTCACCTTCGGGGGCCAAAGCTCCCAGGTGTTGTCGTCCTGCTGCCATGGATAAAGCACCAAGCCCATGCTGACCAATCTTTTGATTAGCTTCTAAAAATTCACGAATATTTTCTGACGATAAATTATTTTCTATCTCTTTAAACCCCCAAAAATGTTCGCTGGCTTTCAAGAGCGTATTTCCTTCCTTGTCGCTAATTGTGAAAATATTTTTCTCTCTCTTAATATCATACTTTTCTCCACGATAATTGATAGGTTCATTGGGGGAGTTAGGATTACCTGATAGTGCTTCTGGCGCACCAAATTTGGCAAGCATTCGGGTCGTACTAGCAACCGTTTGAACTTGCTGTTTTTGGACAAATGTGGAGACTTTAACGTTAGCTGCTTCAATTGTCTGATGAGCTTGAGTGGTTACCTGCTGGCTTGTGTGTTTAACTTGCTCAATGCCTAGCCGAATTTGCGTTTGCGCTTGAGCCGACAGCGAGAGCATCGATTTAACTCGATCGGGAATCTGAGTTGCCTGCTGTACAGCCTGTGTACCAGCCTGGACAACGAAATCAGCAACCATTGTCTTGACTTGACCAGCAGGCAGAGATTCCACCTGACGAGCCGCTACAACTAAAGCCGGGGGCATCTGCATTTTTGAGCATATTTGAGACAGACTACCTCCAGGCTCTTTGATGGCAGCGTTAACCGCCATCACCACGTACCGTGACTTGTCTTCCATCTCCGATTGAGCAGCGGACAACTTGGTACGGTATTGGGGATCTGGCTCGGCTCCAAGAAGGCGCAACTCAGTCGCCGCTTCCCGACGAACAGCTGCCACTCGTTCAGCGCCTTCCAGGTCAGTCGATTCCCAATATTCGGCATCGAATTCTAAATGAGCTAGAACCTCTTGTGTGGTTAACGGTTGAGGGAAATCAGTTGGCTGACCAATTAACTTCTTAGCTCTGGCTGTCGCGTCTAGTATTTGATCTGCCTCTAAAAATTGAGAAGACACTTGGGCTTTCTCCATGCCCCGCTCCAGTTCGCGCATTGATATCCAATTGCGCTGACTCGGGCTAGAGTTATTCAAAGTTGTGACCTCTTCCCCAACCGCGTCAAGAATGTCCTGCCCTTTGTACGACACAATGGTGCGATCGCTTTCTTGCCAAATCGAGTAATCTCCCTGTTCAAATACAGACCAGCCATCAACTGACACTTTTCCGTATTCAGTAGCAATATTCCGAGCCATCTGTGCAATTGACTCCGAGCGGATTTGGTGGAAGGCTACCGCATCCTCCGGAGTAATACCATTTTTAAAAAATCATGCAACAGTAGGTAGGGCTGATAAAATGTAATCCCATCCAGTTATGGATGCTATTGTTTCTGAAGAAAATTCTTTAAGGTAAGCGCA